>JAZTWF010000103.1:0-3580 GCA_045635725.1 Candidatus Scatosoma sp.
ACGTCGGCGTATGCGGCGGTAAACGCACCCGAAACGGGTAAACAGGCGTTGTATGAAAAAGCGGTTGCTACGGCAGGATCGGCGGTTACCGCAGCGAAAAAAGCGGCAAACGAAGCGGCAAACGCGGTAGAAGCGGCTTTGCAAAAATGGCGTGAAACTCCCGAATACGTCGATCTTTTGGAAAGAAACAACGAATCGGTAAGCTTTTCCTATTATAATAAAGACGAGGACAGCGAATCGGAAAACTTGGCGCGTAGCTTTATTTACGTAACCATTTCCGTACTCAACGACGAAGCCGGTGCAAAAAACCTGTATGAAAAGGTAATGGAAATCGTTCCTATCTTCGTAGAAGAAAACATGGCGATTCCTTCGGGCTATAACGGCACGAACTGCCGTCGTATCACCCGTGACGACGAAATTCTTCACACCAACGCAGGCTATATGGTGGAAACGGCTGTCACCTATGCTTTGGTAGCAGGTGCGTTTGCGTTTATTGCGGCGTGTATTGTCGTTATTTTAATGGACCGTTCGGATAAGAGATTGCGTAACTACGAACAGGTTATGGAAAACTTCAACGTGCCCGTACTTGGCGTAATTCCCACCATTGAAAAAGAAGATTATCCCCAAAAGGAAGAAAAAAAGACTACGGAGGGGAAAAATGAAACTGTTTGATAATATCGCCCAAGCGCGTAGAAGAAAGCGTTCGAAAAAATTCGAAGAACAAGCCCGTAGAAACCATGCGCTCCGTATGGAATATATGATTTCCGACGACGTATCCTTTGCTATATCCGAAGCGTTTAGAAACTTCAAGGCGTCCCTTTCCGTATCCATTCCCAAGAGAAAAACGGAAGAAGGCGTAGCCGTTATGATGACTTCCGCCTGCCCTGAAGACGGTAAAACGACGGTGGCGGTCAACCTTGCGTTGATGTTTGCTATGTCCGACGCAAAGGTGATTTTGGTGGACGCCGACGTAAGAAAAGGCAGAGTTGCAAGATATTTCAAGAAAAGATCTATCCCCGGTCTTTCCGATTATTTGTCGGGACAAGCTACCTTGGACGAAGTTACTCATTCCGCCGCGGAAAGCGAACGGCTTTCCTACATAACCTGCGGTACACATTCGCCCCGTCCTTATGAGCTTTTGGAAAGCGACGAAATGAAAGCGCTTATTAAAGAACTCAAACAAAAATACGATTATATCATTATCGATACACCGCCCCTGCTCCTTGTTTCCGACGGACTTGCTATCGTCGAAGAAGTGGACGGTTCGGTGCTGGTATGCCGCCACGAAACGACGTACGTTTCGGATATCGCCCGTTCGCTTAATAAGCTTGAATTTGCCAAAGCAAAAGTGCTTGGCGTCGTCGTAAACGACTACCACGCACGTGCAAATACCGACAAAAATAATCGTTATCAGTACTATTCCTACTGCTACGATACGGACGAAGAAACAGACAAATAAGCAACAAAACACTCTCTTAAACCGTTTGGGTTAGGAGAGTGTTTTTGAGTTATAAGTTATGCGCTTGCCTATGGCAAATGTTGTGGAATAACACCGCAACGCTGTCGAATACAGCTCAATCATAACGCATAACTTGCCGTAAGGCAAATATAGTAAAAAAATCCCAGCTTGCCGATTGCGACAAGCTGGTTTTTCTTATTCTTCGTCTTTCGACTGCGGTTCTTCCGTTTTAGGTTTTTCTTCCGAAACAGGCGTTTCTTCTACCACGTGTTCTTTGGAAGGCTGCGTCATGCTTGCAAACGGATTGTTGCGGTGCATATCTTCCTTTTCGTCCATAAACGCGATAACTTCTTTATAGTTTGCGCCCTTCATCAGCATTTGCACTTCTTCGGTGTAAATGGTTTCCTTTTCCACAAGCACGCGCGACATATTATCCATAATCGAACGGTTTTCTTTCAAAAGCTTGGTTGCACGTTCGTGCGCTTCGGAGATTAAACGACGGATTTCGTTGTCAATCGTCGCCGCCGTTTCTTGCGAATAGCCGCCACGGCTTTGATTGCCGTATTCCATGCCCATAAACACGGGTTGGTCGGAATCGTACGCCACAAGCCCAAGCTTGTCGCTCATACCCCATTGCGTAACCATACGGCGCGCAATGTTAGAAACGTGCTGTAAATCGGCGCTTGCGCCCGTCGTAATGTCTTGGATAACCAACTCTTCGGCAACTCTGCCGCCCAAGGACATACAAATATTATCGATAAGCTTATTATACGAAACGTCGTTGTCGTCCATTTCGGGACGGGTCATGGTATAGCCTGCCGCTCTGCCACGGGGGATAATGGATACTTCGTGAACGGGATCGCAATGCTTGCAAAGACAAGCAAGTACGGCATGACCCGATTCGTGATACGCCGTACAGCGTTTATCCGATTCGGTAACGACGCGGCTCTTCTTTTGCGGGCCCATAAGCACTTTATTGATCCCGTCGTACAATTCCAAATTGCCGATTGCCTTTTTGCCTGCGCGCGCCGCCAAAATAGCCGCTTCATTGAGCAGGTTGGCAAGTTCCGCGCCTGAAAAGCCTGCGGTGATACGGGCAACCGTTTTGAAGTTGACGTCCGCCGCCATAGGTTTGTTTCTTGCGTGTACCTTCAAAATTTGTTCTCTACCCTTAACGTCGGGAAGGTTGACGTTGATTTGTCTATCAAATCTACCCGGACGGAGCAAAGCAGGGTCAAGAATATCCGCGCGGTTGGTTGCCGCCATGACGATAATACCTTCGTTGCTTTCAAAACCGTCCATTTGTACAAGGATTTGGTTTAAGGTTTGTTCACGTTCGTCGTGTCCACCGCCAAGCCCTGCGCCGCGACGGCGGCCTACTGCGTCGATTTCGTCAATGAAAATGATACAAGGCTGATTTTTCTTCGCCATATCAAACAGGTCGCGCACGCGCTTTGCGCCCACGCCCACGTACATTTCTACAAAGTCCGAACCCGAAACGGAGAAGAAGGGCACGCCCGCTTCGCCGGCAACCGCTTTGGCAAACAGCGTTTTACCCGTTCCCGGAGGGCCTACAAGCAATACGCCCGAAGGAATACGCGCGCCAAGCGCGGCAAACTTCTTGGGGGATTTCAAAAATTCCACCACTTCTTGGAGTTCTTCTTTTTCTTCTTCCGCACCGGCTACGTCCGAAAAGCGTACCTTCAAATTGCTTTGTACGTGCGCTTTGGATTTGCCCATGTTCATGGCGGCGTTACCGCTGCCCGTTGCGCTGCGCATAATAAAGAAGAACATAAGCGCAACCAAAATAATACTGATAAACGGGAAAATGCTCGACCAAATACTGCCTGCGTTGGGGTCGGTGAATTCTACGTTGACCTTGGGAAGCTGCCCGTTGTTATCTATGGTGAGCTTATCCAAAAAGTTCAGCCAGCTGGTATAATCGTACAGGCTGGGCCCAACCGTTTTATAGGTGGCAAGAACCTTGCCTTCTACTACCTGCAAGCCGCGCCAAGCGTAGCCGTCGATATAAAGGACGTTGATTTCACCGGAAATGATTTTCGCTTCGAATTCGTTTTGCGCAAGCGTTTGCCCTGCGTTGATAATATCGGATACGATAAA
>JAZTWF010000104.1:0-6502 GCA_045635725.1 Candidatus Scatosoma sp.
GGCTGTACGCTCAAAACGAAAGCGAAAGAATTAGACGTAACGGCACGTCTTTGCGCTACGGCTTTGGGCGTAGAAATGGAAGAAATTGAAAATTGGCAATGTTGCGGCGCGGTGTATCCCATGGGTACGGACGAAATCGCAACCAAGCTTTCGGCAGTCCGCGCGCTTGATTATGCCAAGCATAACGGCGGTAAATTATTGACGCTGTGCTCCGCTTGTCATAACGTTATTAAGCGTACGAATGAAGATATGAAAGCGGACGGGGATATTTGCTTCCGTGCAAATAACTACTTGAAGTTAGACGAGCCCTATAAAGGGGAAACGGAAGTTTTGCACTATCTCGAAATGCTGAAAAACGTAGTGGGCTTTGACAATATCAAAAAAGCGGTTGTCAACCCCATCAACCGCAAGGTTGGCGCATATTACGGTTGCTTGTTGCTCCGTCCCAGCGGCGTTATGGCATTTGATAACCCCGAAAATCCCACGATTATCGAAGACTTTATCAAGGCAATCGGCGGTACGCCTATAACGTATCCCTTCCGCAACGAATGCTGCGGCGCGTACGTATCCTTGAAAAATGCGGAGCTTCCCAAGCAGAAGAGCCGTAAAGTACTTACCAGCGCAAAAGAAAAAGGTGCGGAAGAAGTCATTACCGCTTGCCCGTTATGCTTATATAACTTGCAGGTAAACGGCGATAATATCCTTCCCGTGAAATACTTCACCGAACTTTTGGCGGAAGCTTTGGGGGTGAAAGCATGACGAAAACCGAACGTATTGAAAATCTCAACAGACTTTCGGGCACGGACGTAAGAAAGTGCATGAAATGCGGCAAATGCTCGGGTAGATGCCCTGCTTTTAAGGAAATGGATATCAAGCCCCATCAGTTCGTATCCATGCTCGGACAGGGTAAAATTGACGAACTGCTTGCATGCAACGCCATTTGGAACTGTCTTTCGTGCATGGCTTGCGTAGAACGCTGTCCGCGCGGCGTAGCGCCTGCGGCGGTGGTGGAAGCCGTTCGTGATACGGTAGTGCGCGCACAGGGCGCAAACGGTATCCAAGCGGAAGATATTCCGCCTATTGTGGACGAATACATTCCCCAACAACTTTTGGTAAGCGCGTATAGAAAGTACAATAAATAATTAGGAAAAATCTAAAAAAAGAGAGTAAATAAAATGCAAAGAATAGGTGTTTTTATCTGTTGGTGCGGCAGTAATATTTCAGCGACGGTAGACGTTGTAAAAGTTGCGGAAGCAATGAAAAACGAACCGGGCGTTGTCTACTCCGCTAACTATCAGTATATGTGTTCGGAAAACGGACAACAGCTGATCAAGCAAGCGATCAAGGAACACAACTTGACGGGTATCGTCGTTGGTGCTTGTTCGCCGAGAATGCACGAAGCCACCTTCCGCAAAACGGCAGAGGCGGCAGGTTTGAACCCGTACATGGTGGAAATTGCCAATATCCGTGAGCATTGCTCTTGGATACATAAGGACATGGACGAAGCCACCGAAAAGGCAATCATTCTTGTCCGTACGGCAATTGCAAAGGTAAAACTCAACGCACCCTTGATGGCAGGGGAAAGCCCCGTTATTAAACGTGCGCTTGTTATCGGCGGCGGTATCGCAGGTATCCAAGCGGCTTTGGATATCGCGGACGCAGGTTTTGAAGTGGACATTGTGGAAAAGAACGCAACCATCGGCGGTAGAATGGCACAGCTCGATAAAACGTTCCCCACGCTCGATTGCTCCGCTTGTATTCTCACGCCTAAAATGGTAGACTGCGCACAGCACGAAAAAATCGACATTCTCACGTATTCCGAAGTAGAAGACGTGAAGGGTTTTGTCGGTAATTTCAACGTAAAAATCCGTCGTAAGGCAAGATATGTAGACGAAAGCAAGTGTACGGGCTGTAAAGTTTGTATGGAAAAATGTCCTTCCAAGAAAGGTCTTAACGCTTTCAATATGGACTTAAATACCCGTCCTGCTATCTACATTCCGTTTGCACAGGCAATCCCCAACGTTGCGGTGATTGACCCCCAGCAATGTATCAAGCTCAAAACGGGTAAGTGCGGTATTTGTCAAAAATTCTGCGGCGTAGGCGCAATCGATTACGAACAAAAGGTTAGCTTTATCGAACGTCAATACGGCGCAATCGTCGTTGCAACGGGGTATAAGCCTATCGATTTGGACGCCTTTAACGAATACGGCTATAACGATAATAAAGACGTCGTTACGTCTTTGGAATTAGAACGTTTAATGAATGCGGCAGGTCCTACCAACGGCGTATTGCTCCGTCCTTCCGACGGCAAGCACCCGAAGGTAATTACCTTTATTCAATGCGTCGGCTCGCGTGATTCCAGCGGCTGCGGTAAACCGTACTGCTCTAAGATTTGCTGTATGTATACGGCAAAACACGCCATGCTCATTCGTGAAAAATATCCCGACACCGAAGTACACGTATTCTATATCGACGTACGTACCCCCGGTAAAAACTACGACGAATTCTTCCGCCGCGCGGTAGAACAATATGGCGTAGACTATATCAAGGGTATGGTTGGAAAAGTATACAACGAAAACGGCAAACTCATGGTACAGGGCTCTAACCTTATCGATAACGAACAGGTTACCATTGAATCCGTCCTTGTCGTATTAGCGGCGGCAATCGAACCCGAACCTTCGGTTAGAAAGGTGGCTACGCTTCTTACGGCAAGTATCGACACCAACAACTTCCTTACCGAATCGCACGCCAAGCTTCGTCCCGTGGAAAGCCCCACGGCAGGCGTATATTTGGCAGGCGTATGCCAAGGCCCTAAGGATATTCCTGAAACGGTTTCGCAAGCTTCCGCTTGCGCGGCGAAGGTTATCGGCTTGCTTGTAAAAGATAAGTTAAAGACTAACCCTTGCGTAGCAACGCCCGACGAAACCATGTGTAACGGTTGTAGTCAATGCGCCAACGTTTGCGCATACGGTGCGATTACCTACGTGGATAAGGAATTCCGCATCGGCGGCGGTAAGACGGAAATCCGTCGCGTAGCGTCCGTCAACCCTGCGGTATGTCAAGGCTGCGGTGCTTGTACGGTAACCTGTCCTTCGGGCGCAATGGACTTGAAGGGATTTAGCTCCAAACAAATCATGTCGGAGGTAGAAGCGATATGCAAGAAGTAACCACGGAAAATAAAGAATTTGTTCCCAACATCGTTGCGTTTTGCTGTAACTGGTGTTCGTACGCAGGGGCTGACCTTGCAGGTTCTAGCCGTCTTACGTACCCCGCAAACGTCAAAATTATTCGCGTGCCCTGTTCGTGCCGCGTCAATCCTTCGTTTATCCTTAAGGCGTTCCAACAAGGCGCGGACGGCGTAATCCTTTGCGGTTGCCACCCTGGGGATTGCCACTACGTAACGGGTAACTATTATACAAGAAGAAGAATGGCGCTTTTGTATAGCTTTTTGAACTATCTCGGCATTGAAAAGGAACGCACCCGTTTAGAATGGGTATCCGCTGCAGAAGGCGCACGTTTCTCCGCCGTTATGAACGATTTCGTGAAAACGGTAACCGATTTAGGCGAAAATAAACGCTTGACCGACCTTCGCGTAAAGGAGGGCGAATAATATGAAAGAAGTAGAATTGAAAATGATAGAGCGCGCAAAAGCGTTGCTTGAAAGCGGTGAAGTTGCCCGTGTCGTCGGTTGGAAGAAAGGGGATTTTTGCTTTGACCCTTCTCCTGCTACCTTTGAAACGGTAGACGATTTGAACGAATTTGTATACGATTACTTTTGCGGTGCAAACCTTTCCAAGTATCTTATCCAAATTGCCAAAAAAGAAGGCAAAACGGCAGTGTTTTTGAAACCCTGCGATACGTATAGCCTTAACCAACTCGTTAAAGAACACCGTATCGATAGAGAAAAAATCTACGTTATTGCAGTAGAATGTCTTGCTAAGCTGGATATCGAAAAGATAAAAGCGGCAGGCGTATCCGTGGTGACGGGCGTAGAAGTGGTGGAAAAGGACGTAAACGTTTCTTCGCCGTACGGCAACGTAACGCTGTATAAGCCCGACGTCGTACTTACCAAATGCGCAACCTGCAATAAAACGCACCAAGTCAAGGATGAAGAAATTATTCTTCATCAGCGTCCCACGCGCGAAGTAGACCGTTTTGCGGAAGTCGTTAAGCTGGAAAACATGACGCCCGACGAACGCTTTGCGTTTTGGAGAGAACAGCTTTCCAAGTGTATCCGTTGTAACGCTTGCCGTAACGTATGCCCTGCATGCTCCTGCGTGAAGTGCGTATTCGATAACCCGAATTCGGGAATTGCGGCAAAGGCAAACGACGATACGTTTGAAGAACAGCTTTTCCACGTCATCCGCGCATTCCACGTATCGGGACGTTGTACGGACTGCGGCGAATGTTCGCGCGTTTGTCCCCAAAACATTCCTTTGCACCTTTTGAATAGAAAGTTCATTAAGGATATCGACACCAACTACGGCGAATATCAAGCAGGGGAAACGGCGGAAGGCAAAACGCCGCTTACGTCTTACACGGAAAGCGATATCGAACCCAACGACGCTGTAAACGGGGAGGCAAAATAATGTTAAAGATTGCAAAAGAAAGATTAAACGATTTGTATGCAAAAATCGCGCAAACGCAAGGTTTGTTCTTGCCCGTGAAAAAGGCAGGCGAAGTCAACTTTTGCGTATGGGGCGAAGGCAAAGAAGTTTCCTTGGAAACGTTGAAAACGGTCAAATCCCCTAAAAACATGTTCTTCCCGCAAACGGAAAACATGATGAAGTTCAAAACGGAAGGCAAAAATATTGAAGTCATTGACGTTCGCGAAAGCTTTGACGAAAGAAAACCTTTTGTGCTCTTTGGTGTAAAGGCTTGCGATTATAAGGCGATTGAAGTGCTGGATAAAGTATTCCTTGCCGACCCCGTAGATACGTATTATCAAAACAGAAGAGAAAACACCACTATCGTTACGCTTGCGTGCTCTAAGCCCGAAGAAAGCTGTTTTTGCGGCGTATTCGGCGTAGACGCAACCGCACCCCAAGGCGACGTAACCACGTGGCTTGACGAAAACTACTTGTACTGGCAAGCCAACACCCAAAAGGGTGAAAACCTTACCGCGCAGGTAGAAGAACTCTTCGAAAAGGGCGGCGAAGCGGAAGTAGCGGCGCAACAAGAAACGACCAAAGTCGTTTTGGAAAGCTTGCCGTATGCCAACTTAGATTTGTCCCGTTTCCAACCCGAAAACTTAAACGAACTCTTCGACGCTCCCGAATGGGAGAAAATGAGCGAAGCTTGCTTAGGCTGCGGCACTTGTACGTTTGTATGTCCCACCTGTCAATGCTTCGATATTCGCGATTTCAAAACGCGCGACGGCGTAATCCGTTACCGTTGCTGGGATTCCTGTATGTACGCGGACTTCACGCTCATGGCGCACGGGAATAGCCGTAACAGCCAAATGCAGCGTTTCCGTCAGCGCTTTATGCACAAGCTTGTGTACTATCCTGCGCAAAACGACGGTATGTATTCGTGCGTAGGTTGCGGACGTTGCGTCAATAAATGTCCCCAACGCTTGAACATCGTCAAAGTAATCAAAACCTTGGGAGGTAAGAATAATGATTGAAGAAACTCTCATTCCGAAAGTCGGCGTCATCACCGATATCCGTAAGGATACCCCCGACGTAAAAACCTTCCGCGTTGTAGGCACGGACGGCAAAAAGCTGTTCCAACACATGCCCGGACAATGCGCTATGGTTTCCGTTCCCGGCGTAGGGGAATGTATGTTCTCCATCACGTCGTCGCCCACGAATATGGACTATATGGAATTTTCCATTAAAAAATGCGGTTGCGTTACCGAAGTACTCCACGCAATGGAAGTCGGTCAACAAATCACCGTTCGCGGACCGTATGGCAAAAACTTCCCCGTAGAAGAAGATTTCAAGGGCAAAGACTTGCTCTTTATCGCAGGCGGTATCGGTCTTGCGCCTTTGCGTAGCGTTATCAACTACGTTCGCCATTACCGTAATAACTATGGCAAAGTGGTTATCGTATACGGCGCGAGAAGTAAAGACGACCTTGTGGATATCGAAGAAATCCAAACGGAATGGATGAACGAACCCAACACGGAAGTATATTTGACTATCGATAGACCGCAAGAAGGTTGGGATGGACACGTAGGCTTCGTACCTGCATACGTAAAAGAATTAGGGCTTAATCCTAACATGACGGCAGTACTTTGCGGTCCGCCTATCATGATTAAATTCACCTTAGCGGGATTGTTAGAGCTTGGCTTTGACAAATCGCGCGTATATACGACGTTAGAACTTCGTATGAAGTGCGGCGTTGGCAAATGCGGTAGATGTAACGTAGGGGATAAATTCGTTTGCAAAGACGGCCCCGTATTCCGCATGACGGAACTTGATGAATTGCCCGACGAATATTAAGGAGAACAATAGAAACACATGGAAAAAATGGTAAACGTATTTCTTTTCGGTAAACG
>JAZTWF010000105.1:0-5671 GCA_045635725.1 Candidatus Scatosoma sp.
ACCACACGCGCAGGTATGCTTGCGCCGCCCTTACGCGATAGATTCGGCATTATCAACCGTTTGGAAATGTATACCCCCGAAGAATTGCAAAAAATCGTTACCCGTTCCGCTGGGGCTTTGGATATCGCCATTCAAGCGGACGCGGCGGCGGAAATTGCGCGGCGTAGCCGCGGTACGCCCCGTATTGCAAACCGTTTATTAAAGCGCGTACGCGACTTTTCGGCGGTAAAGGGGAACGCGACGATCACCAAAGAAGACGCCCGTTTCGCCCTTGCGCGTTTGGATATTGACGAGCTGGGCTTGGACGGTACGGATAGAAATCTTTTGTGGGCGCTTATCGATAAATTCGGTGGTGGTCCTGCGGGGTTGGAAACGCTTGCCGCCACGACGGGCGAAGACGCCAACACCATTGAAGACGTATACGAACCGTACTTATTACAGCTTGGCTTTATCGCGCGTACTTCGCGCGGACGTATCTGCTTAAAGGGCGGATATCAACACATGGGCGTAGAGCCGGGCATGAAAGCAAGAAAACAAATGTCCATGTTTGAAGAAGACTAATCTATGGAAAAAGTACAGTATAAAAAAAGCGATTTTTATTACGATTTACCGCAAGAACGCATTGCGCAAACGCCTGCAACGCCAAGGGATTCTTCCCGTCTTTTGGTATACGATAGACACAAAAAGACGATAACGGATAAGATTTTCCGCGACATTGAAGAATATTTACAAAAGGGCGATTTACTTGTCGTCAACAAAACCAAGGTTATCCCTGCGCGCACCTACGCCAAAACCGAACACGGCGGAAAGGTGGAAGTACTCCTGTTAAAGCGTATCGATTTGGACGTTTGGGAAGTGCTTATGAAACCGGGGAAAAAGGGCAAAATCGGCGCGAAAATGACTATCGGGGACGAGCTTTCGCTTGTCGTCAAGGATATCACGCCCACGGGCGAGCGTATTGTGGAATTTTCCTATCAAGGGGCGTTTGAAGACGTGCTTTCCCGTGTAGGAACAATGCCCCTGCCCCCGTATATTAAGGAAAAGCTGGAAAATCAATCCCGTTATAACACGGTATACAGCAAGGTAAACGGCAGCGCCGCCGCACCCACCGCAGGACTGCATTTCACGGACGAATTGCTTGCGCGCTTACAGGCAAAGGGCGTGGAGCTTGCCGAAGTGCTTTTGCACGTAGGCTTGGGAACGTTCCGTCCCGTTAGTGAAGATATCATTACCGACCATAAAATGCATTCGGAATTTTATCAAATCGACGAAACGGCGGCGGAAAAAATCAACAACGCTAAGCGCGAAGGGCGCAGGGTGATTGCGGTTGGCACGACTTCCGTGCGCACGTTGGAAAGCGTGGCGGACGAAAAGGGGTTTGTGCGCGCTTGCAGCGGCAATACGGAAATCTTTTTGTATCCGCCTTATCAAATGAAATGCGTAGACGCGCTTATCACTAACTTCCATTTACCCGAAAGCACCTTGATTATGCTTGTGGCCTGCTTAACAGGCAGAGAAGAAATCCTTGACGTGTACAAATACGCGGTGGAACAAGAATACCGCTTCTTTTCTTTCGGCGACGCCTGTTTGATTTTATAAACGGCGCAATACGGCGTTGACGCTCGCTCACGTACTACTCGGTACGCTCGTTCGCGTCGCCTTGTCTTGCTTGTTTCTAAAACCAAACGATATCACGCCATCTTGCTTCCCGTAAAATTCGGGGATAGTATGCTCGTCTTATAACCGTCGAAATACGGTGTCGCGCTTGCGTTTTTCCTTGCTCATTTACGCCTTAGTAAACTCCCGTCGGAAAAGCCGCGCGCTTCGCGACCTGCTTGTCTCTACGAAGAACTATCTTACAACACTTTTCACTATAAAAAAACAGGGGAAATTATATGAACGAAAGATACAATCAATCGTCGGAAGATTATTTAGAATGTATGCTCACGCTGCAAAAAACGTCGGACGTGGTGCACCGTATCGATATTGCAAAGCGCATGGGCGTTTCGCAAGCCGCAGTCAATAAAGCCATGAAATTGCTCTTTGAAAAGGGCTACGTTTACGAAGACGGCAAGCACCTGTATTTGACGGTGAAAGGCAAAGCATACGCCGAAACGATATACGAAAAGCATTGTACGATAAAAGACTATCTCATCTCTATCGGCGTTTCGCCGTCTACGGCGGAAGAAGACGCTTGTAAAATGGAACACTTGCTTTCCGAAGAAACGTTTGTCGCCATAAAAAAACAAATACGTAAATAAGCCATTCGCGCGGAAAATTCCGCGCGTTATTTTTTACAAATTTCCTTAACTTTGGTTTATTTTTACTTGACAGTCACATAAAATAATGATATAATAAACAAGAAAATTAACCGCGGTTAAGAAATAAGGAGTTGTATATGAAGCTTTTATCGCAATTAAAGGTAGGCGAGAAAGGGGTAATTACCGCCGTAAACGGCGAAGGAGCAATCCGTAGAAGATTGTTTGACATGGGCATTACGCCCGGAGCGGAAGTGTATTTGCGCAAGAAAGCGCCCTTGGGCGATCCCATTGAAATCGCGCTCCGCGGATACGAGCTTACGCTTCGTAAATCGGAAGCGTCGCAAGTCGAAATTAAGTAATCAAAAAGGAGAGTATGGATATGTTACATTTTGCGCTTGCCGGCAACCCCAACGCAGGTAAGACGACGCTGTTTAACGCGTTGACGGGGAGCACGGCGCACGTAGGCAACTGGCCCGGCGTAACGGTAGACAAACGCGAAGGCGTTTATAAAAAGAGCGAACAGCCCGTCAATATTATCGACCTTCCGGGGATTTATTCCCTTTCGCCCTACACTCCCGAAGAAGTGATTGCAAGAAACTTCGTGCTTGACGAAAAGCCCGACTGTATTATCAATATCGTCGACGCAACCAACTTGGAAAGAAACCTGTACTTAACCACACAGCTTATGGAGCTGGACGTTCCCATCGTCGTGGCGTTGAACATGACGGACGTTTTGGATAAAAACGGCGACTGTATCGACGTACGCACCTTGGAAAAGCGTATCGGGCTTCCCGTCGTGGAAATTTCCGCGCTTAAAGGGGATAACGTAGACGAACTGATGAAGCGCGCTTTGGAAACGGTGCAAAAGCCGAGAAAGGGCGTCAGCGTGCTTAAAGACAGCCTGCTTGGTTCGGCGATTGCCAACGCGGAGATTGCTCTGCAATTAAAGGAAGTGGAAGCGCCCTTATTCCATGCGGTAAAGCTGGTGGAAAAGGACGAAATCGAAGTGCAAACGCACCCGTCCGAAGCCAAAGCGGTGCAGGCGTTTATCAAGGAAAACGTAGCCAAACACAACGAAACCGTCGATACGGAAGCGGAAATTGCCGACGCAAGATATAAATACATAACGGCGCATTTTTCCACTACCTTGACAAGAGCAAGAAAACCCGATTATAACGAGCTTTCCAAATCCAACCAAGCGGATAAGGTGCTCACCCATAAATGGGCGGGGATTCCCATTTTCTTGGTGATTTTGTTCGCCGTATTCCATATCACCTTTTCCGAAGATTTCTTATTCCTTGGCGCGCTGATTGCGCCGTTTGGCGAGTGGTGCGCCGCTGAGAGCGACAGCGTTATCAAAGCCATTTTCTTTGCAGGCGGCTTGAACTCTCCCGGGGTTATCCTATTTAATGCTATGGACGCGTTTACGGCTTGGCTTGGCGATAGCATTATCGCAGGCGTGGAAGGCTTGGGCGCAAGCGAATGGGCGATAGGGCTTGTTTCCGACGGTATTCTTCGCGGTGTATTCGGCGTTTTGAGCTTTTTACCCCAAATTTTAGTGCTGTTCTTGCTCTTTTCTATCTTGGAAGATACGGGATATATGGCGCGCGTAGCGTTCATGCTAGATAGAATTTTCCGCCGTTTCGGCGTTTCGGGTAGAGCGTTCATGCCCATGATTATGGGCTTTGGTTGTTCCGTGCCGGCTATGATTAACACGCGCACCTTAGCGGACGAAAAGGAAAGGGAAGTGACTGTTCGCGTCATTCCATTCTTCTCTTGCGGTGCAAAAATGCCCATTTTGTTGGCGGTTTCAGGCGGTATCGCCGCGTCGTTTGGCGTGGGGAATGCGGACGTGATTACCTATTCTATGTACCTGCTTGGTATGGTCGTCGCGCTGTTGAGCCTGCTTATCATGCGCAATACCGTGGCGCGCGGGGGAACTTCTCCGTTTATCATGGAATTGCCTATCTACCATATACCCGGGTTGAAAAATCTTATGCTCCACCTTTGGGATAAGGCAAAGCACTTTATTCAAAAAGCCTTTACCATTATCGTAGCGTCGTCTATCGTCGTTTGGTTTTTAAGTAGCTACGGCTGGAACTGGCAGTACGTCGATAACATGAAGGATTCCATTTTGGCGTCCTTGGGGCAATTCGTACTTCCTATCTTCACACCGCTTGGCTTTGGCAGTCAGCTTTCTGAGTGGGGCTGGGTGTTTGCGGTATCCGCGGTTACGGGCTTGATTGCCAAGGAAGACGTTATCGCCACCTTCGGCGTTTTGGCAGGCTGTATCGGCGCAACCGTCCAAGGCGGTTTGGAAGAAGGCGTCGGGGAAGTTATGGCAATGATTTCCGCTACGGGAATCGGTATTCCCGCCTTGATTTCGTTTATTGCGTTTAATATGCTTACCGTTCCTTGCTTTGCCGCGGCGGCAACGGCTAAGGCGGAGCTTGGGAAAGGAAAATTCCGTTGGACGTTGCTCTTTTGGTTGGTTACGTCGTTCTTGGTAAGCACCATGATTTACACCATCGGTACGTGGGTTTGGACGATTGCGATTTGGGTGGTCGTTGCCGTTTTGGCGGTGGTTGGTATCGTATTTTGGAATAAGTTTTTAGACAGCAAAGCCGAGTACGAAAAAGGAAAATAAAAAGCGTTCAACGCATACATGCCCCCTACGTGTGCCAAAATGACGGGGGTATGTATAAGCCGAACGAAAAGGGAAAAATATATGCAACCTATTGATATTATCATTTTAGTGACGGCGATTTCCGTCGTTGGCGGTGTTATCGTCCTTTCGCTTTGGAAAAAGAAAAAGGGCAAGACGGGCTGCGGTTGCGGCTGTAACGGCTGCGCAAGCTGTCCTTCCAAGGGGGATTGCGCTACGGTAAAATCCGCCGAAGAAGATAAATAAGCTTATATAAAAACGGACTTGCTTACGCGATGTAAACAAGTCCGTTTTTGTTTTAGATTACTTACAGCAGCCAAAAAATCGCCTGCAAAAGAACAAGGTGTGTAGGGTAGAAAATATAGAAAAAGTACTTGGTGTTCCACTTGCCCTTTTCCCCGTTATACAAAAGCAAAAGGGGAATGGCGCAAAGCGCCCAGTAACCGCAAAACGGTTCAAAGGTGTAAAGAAGAAATACGCACACTGCCATGGTGAGTACGCGCGCAGGTAAGCAGTCCGCTTTTTGCAACCACTGCGGCGCGTTTTCTATGCCGCGGAAATCAAGCAAGGACGCAAATACGGGCATCATACAACCCCAAAATCCGTAACCGATTGTCAGCACCTTGCAAAGGAAATATACGCCGCCTACGCAAGAAACAAACAGTAAAACGGATAAGGCTTTTTTAAGTATGCCGTCCGTTCCAAACTGCGTTTGTTTGCAAAATTGCAGGGCGTATATCGTGAC
>JAZTWF010000106.1:0-10580 GCA_045635725.1 Candidatus Scatosoma sp.
TGCTTTCTATTGTCAATCCTTTTTTTAAGAAAAACCTCTGAAAACAAGTCAATTCCCCGAAAAAAATCGAGGAATTGATAAAATAACTTTTTTAAATTCTAACGTCGCCTTGTTCTCCAAGAAGATCGGCGTGCTTTGTTAAAATAGGTTGAATTTCATTTTCAATAAATTCCACCGTTTGAGAAGGCGCTCTGCCTATAAATTTCTTCGCATCTAAAATTTCGTCTAACTTATCCCAAACAGGCATGAACATTTCGTCCTTTTTAATCAGCTGGATAAGATTATTTTCCAAACCTTCTACTTTAACGTTTTTACCCGCTTCCATGGAAAGAATACGGATACGTTCGTGCAATTCTTGACGGTTTCCGCCTTTTTTTACACATTCCATCATAATATTTTCCGTCGCCATAAACGGAAGCTCCGCACGAATGTGTTTGGCGATAACTTTTTCGTATACAACTAAATTTTCCGCAACGTTCATATAGATATTCAAAATGGCGTCGACGGATAAAAATGCCTGTGCATTGACTATACGACGGTTTGCCGAATCGTCCAACGTACGTTCGAACCATTGCGTAGACGCGGTGATTGCGCTGTTGGTCGGCAGCGAAAGGACGTATCTCGCCAACGAACCGATACGTTCGGAACGCATGGGATTACGTTTATACGCCATTGCCGACGAACCGATTTGATTTTTCTCAAACGGTTCTTCGATTTCCTTCATATTTTGTAAAATACGGATATCGTTAGAGAATTTATAAGCGCTTTGCGCGATTTGCGAAAGAACGGATACGATATTATAATCCAGCTTACGGGGATACGTTTGACCCGTTACGCCGTAAACTTTATCGTAACCAAGCTTGGAAACAACGCGTTTTTCCAGTTCTTTAACTTTGTCTTCGTCGCCGTTGAAAAGCTCCATAAAGCTTGCTTGCGTACCCGTCGTACCCTTTACGCCGCGAAGCTTAATGCAAGATTTTGCGTGCATTAAATTTTCATAATCCATTTCCAAATCCTGCAACCAAAGGGTAGCACGTTTGCCAACCGTCGTCAACTGCGCGGGTTGTAAATGGGTAAAACCAAGCGTCGGCACGTCTTTATATTGCAAAGCGAATTTTTTCAGCTTATCCATAACGTTGACAAGCTTTTTCAAAACGATATCCAAAGCTTCGTCAAGCATAATCGCTTCGGCGTTGCAGTTGACAAAACAACTTGTCGCGCCAAGGTGGATAATGGGCATGGCTTTTTTTGCGTACGCCCCGTACGCCTTTACGTGCGCCATAACGTCGTGGCGGACTTCTCTTTCAAATTTTGCCGCAAGCTCGTAATCGATATCGTCGGCGAACGCTTTGAGTTCGTCTACCTGCTCGGAGCTAACGTTCAGCCCAAGCTCCATTTCCGATTCGGCTAAAGCAATCCAAAGTTTTCTCCAAAGCTTGAAACGCTTTTCATCGGAAAATGCATGTTGCATTTCCTTGCTTGCATATCTTGTAATCAACGGGTTGGTATAAATGCTGTTATCCGTCATAATTAACTCCTTACGCTTTCACGGGTTCGGCATATTCTACGCCGAACGTTTCCGCCGTTACCTTTTTCATTCTTTGGTCTTCATACGGTCTGTCGCCCCAGTCGGTTTTCGTTTCCGCGATAGCGTCTACCGTTTCCATGCCTTCAATTACTTTACCGAACGCCGCATACTGTCCGTCAAGATAGTCGGCGTCTTCGTGCATAACGAAAAATTGCGAACCTGCAGAGTTCGGATGTTGCGCGCGAGCCATAGAAAGTACGCCGCGAACATGCGCGATGTCGTTTTGCTTAAAGCCGTTGCCGCTAAATTCCCCGTGAATATGATAGCCAGGGCCACCCGTTCCCGTACCCGTAGGATCACCGCCTTGAATCATAAAGCCTGCAATAACTCGGTGAAAAATAATGCCGTCGTAATAGCCTTTTTGTACCAAAGACAAAAAGTTGTTTACGGTGTTGGGTGCTTTTTCGGGGAAAAGTTCTGCTTTGAACGTTTTTCCGTTTTCCATTTCAAATGTTACGATAGGATTCATACTTACTCTCCCTATAATTAAATTTCAAATTTTTCCACGGCGACCTGCGCTTCGTTGAAAAGCTGCAAGGAAAATTCGTCGGGATAGCCGTTTTTATATACCACACGCTTAATACCTGCGTTGATAATCATTTTTGCGCAAATTACACACGGTTGATGCGTACAATAAAGCGTAGAACCGTCGATATTGATACCGTATTTCGCCGCTTGAATAATTGCGTTTTGTTCGGCGTGAACGGCAAAGCAAAGCTCGTGCTGCGTTCCACTGGGAATATTCAGTTTCCTACGCAAGCATTCGCCTTTTTCTTCGCAGCTTTGAATACCTGCGGGCGCGCCGTTATACCCCGTCGTCATAACGCGTTTGTCTTTTACGATAACCGCGCCGACGTGTCTGTTTTCTTGAAAACAGCTTGACCACATTGCTACTGTTTCGGTTAATTGCATAAAGCGACGGTCCCATTTATTAAAAGCAACCATAAATTACTCCTTTTTACATTAATCTACAGTTTATTATAACATAATTTTCAAGGAAAATCAATACTTTCAAATATTATTTTCATGGAAAAGAAATTTTTCGGTTGTTTTTTTCAAATTTTTGTTTGACAATGCTTAAAATGCGTTTATAATATAACCGTATAAAAAATAAACGCACCTTTGGGCGCAAAATTATCGGAGGATTATTTTATGAATATTAAACCCTTATTCGACAAAGTCGTTGTAGAAAACTTAACCGTCGAAGAAAAGACGAAAAGCGGATTTTTCCTGCCTTCTTCCGCGCAAGAAAAACCCCAAACCTGTCAAGTTGTTGCAGTCGGCCCCGGCGGCATTATTGATGGCAAAGAAATTGTTATGCAGGTAAAGGTTGGCGATAAAGTGCTTTGCGCCAAATATGCAGGTTCGGATTTCAAGGTTGACGGTAAAGAATTTACCATTATCAAGCAAAGCGATATCCTCGCTATCGTAGAAGACTAATTTTTGAATTTTATCAAGGAGATATAGATTATGGCTAAACAAATTAAATATGGCGAAGACGCAAGAAAAGCATTAGAAGCAGGTGTAAACGTACTTGCGGATACCGTAAAAATTACGCTCGGCCCTAAGGGTAGAAACGTCGTTCTCGACAAGAAATTCGGCGCTCCCCTTATCACCAACGACGGCGTTACCATTGCAAAAGAAATTGAACTTAGCGACCCGTTTGAAAATATGGGCGCGCAGCTTGTTAAAGAAGTTTCCACCAAAACCAACGACGTAGCGGGCGACGGTACGACGACCGCTGTGGTTTTAGCGCAAGCTATCGTGCGTGAAGGCTTGAAAAATCTTGCCGCCGGTGCAAACCCCATTATCTTGAAGGAAGGTATTAAAAAGGCGGTAGACACTACCGTAGAGCATTTGAAGAGTATTTCCAAAGCCGTAGAAAGCAATAAAGCTATCGAACAAACGGCGTCCATTTCCGCAGGCAACCCCGAAGTTGGCGCGTTGATTGCAAAGGCAATGGAAATTGTAGGCAAAGACGGCGTCATTACCGTTGAAGAAGGCAAATCTATGAACACCGAACTTTCTACCGTGGAAGGTATGCAGTTCGACCGCGGTTACGCTTCGGCATACATGGTAACGAATACGGATAAAATGGAAGCGGTTATGGAAAACCCCTACATCTTGATTACGGATAAAAAGATTTCCAGCTTACAAGAAATTCTTCCCGTTATCGAACCCCTTGCACAGCAAGGCGCAAAGCTTTTGATTATCGCGGAAGACGTCGAAGGCGACGCTTTGGCGGCGTTGATTGTCAATAAACTCAAAGGCGTATTCAATTCCGTAGCCGTAAAAGCCCCCGGGTTTGGCGACAGAAGAAAGGAAATGCTTCGTGATATCGCCGTATTGACGGGCGGTCAGGTGATTTCCTCCGACCTTGGCATTGAATTTAAGGACGTTACGCCCGATATGCTTGGTAGAGCAAGCGCAGTTAGAGTTGATAAAGAAAACACGACGATTGTCGGCGGTGCAGGAAACGTCGAAGATATCAAGGCGCGCATCGCTTCTATCAAATCGCAAATCCTTGAAACCAAGTCCGATTACGATAGAGAAAAATTGCAAGAACGTCTTGCCAAGCTTGCAGGCGGCGTAGCCGTTATCAGCGTAGGCGCAGCTACCGAAGTGGAAATGAAAGAAAAGAAACTCCGCATTGACGACGCTTTGGCGGCGACACGTGCGGCAGTTGAAGAAGGCTACGTTCCCGGTGGCGGGAGCGCACTCCTTTCCGCTGTTCCTGCTGTGAAAAAGTTGGTTGCAAGCCTTTCGGGTGATGAAAAGACGGGTGCGGCTATCGTTTTGAAAGCCTTAGAAGAACCCATTCGTCAAATTGCGAAAAACGCTGGCTTGGACGGTTCGGTTATCGTCGATAAAGTACTCAATTCCAAGAAAAACAACTACGGCTTCGACGCTTTGAACAATAAGTATTGCGACATGGTAGAATGCGGTATTATCGACCCCACGAAGGTAACCCGTTCGGTACTCCAAAACGCAGCGTCCGTTGCCTCCACCTTGCTTACGACGGAAAGCATCGTAACCGATATCCCTACTCCCCCTGTAGCGGCAGCTCCTGCCGGCGGTGATATGGGCGGCATGTATTAATCACTTATAAAAAATAGCGATAGCGCGGAAATGCTTTCCGCGCTATTCTTTTTTAGTAAAGTATCGTAATGGTGTTTGTAGCTTTATCGTAGGTAACTTCGTATTTGAACGTCCTGCCTATTTCTTTCCATAATAAAATATCAAACCATTGATAACTTTCAAAATAGATTTTTCCGTTTTCTTCGACGATATTGAACTTTGCGGCAAGCGCCCTACTTTCGTAGTATTTACCCTTATCTCCTTCTATTTTCAAGTAAAATTCTACGGAATTGCTTTCCGTTAAAACGAACCTTCCGTCCCCTGCCGTCATGGCGTATTTGCCGCTAGGGATAGGCCCTGTATTTGCACAGCCAAATAGGAAATACAGACAAAAAACGGCTGTAATAAACAAGCTTTTCAATCGTTTCATAATCTTTACCACCTGAAAAGAAACCGCCTAAAATCGGCGGTTTCTCGTTTGTTATTTTGCGTATTCAACGCCGCGGAATTCGCGGATAACGTTGACTTTGATTTGTCCGGGATATTCCAACTCGGTTTCGATTTTCTTTGCGATATCCTTGGCAAGGAACAATGCCTGTGCATCGTCTACCTGTTCAGGTTTTACGATAACACGCACTTCACGGCCCGCTTGAATAGCATAGCTCTTTTCTACGCCGCGGAAGCTGGAAGCAATTTCTTCAAGCTTTTCAAGACGTTTCACGTAGTTCGTGCCCATTTCCCTTCTTGCACCGGGACGAGCACCCGAAATAGCGTCAGCCGCTTGAATGAGTACGGCTTCAATCGTCTTGGGTTCGACGTCACCATGGTGCGCCATAATGGCATTGACGATATTTGCGTTTTCTTTGTACTTCTTAGCAAGATCCGCACCGATTTGGATATGCGTGCCTTCCTGTTCTTGGTCAACCGCCTTACCGATATCGTGAAGCAAGCCTGCGCGTTTTGCAAAGTTGATATCCAAACCAAGCTCTGCCGCCATTTGACCAGCTAGCATAGCCACTTCCATGGAATGCTTGTACACGTTTTGACCGTAACTCGTTCTAAACTTCAAACGACCGATAAGCTTAATAAGCTCGGGATGCAAACCGAAGATACCTGCTTCAAACACAGCTGCTTCGCCTGCTTCCTTGATTTGAAGATCCATTTCACGGCTAACTTTTTCAACCGTTTCTTCAATACGTGCGGGGTGAATTCTACCGTCGTTGATAAGCTTTTCCAAGGAAAGACGGGCAATTTCTCTACGTACAGGGTCAAAGCCCGATAAAATAACCACTTCGGGGGTATCGTCGATAATCAGTTCAATACCCGTTGCGTTTTCCAAAGCGCGGATATTACGCCCTTCACGGCCGATAATACGTGCTTTCATGTCGTCGCTGGGGAGCGGAACAACCGAAACGGTGATTTCAGACGCTTGGTCAGCGGCGCATTTTTGAATGGCAAGAGAAATAATCTTCTTCGCATTCATGTCCGCTTCTTCCTTGGCTTGCTGTTCGAGATTTCTCACCTGCAACGCCACGTCATGGCGGGCAGTATCCAAAATTTCTTCGGTGAGTAAGCGTTTGGCTTCGTCACGGGTTAATTGAGCGACCTTCTCAAGCTCTTGAATCATCAATTCATGTTGGGAATTGAGCTTTTCTTGCAAAAGTTTGACTTCTTCTTCTTGCTTGTACAAGTTATCCTTTTGCTGTTCTAACGCTTCCGACTTTTTATCAAGCGCATCTTCCTTTTGAGCAACACGTTGCTCCATACGCTGGATTTCCGCCTTCTTTTCTTTGCTTTCGCGTTCAAATTCGTTTCTTAATTTTAAATCCTGTTCCTTTGCTTCCAAAAGAGCTTCTTTCAACGCCCTTTTGCTTTCTTCTTTACCTTGGGCCCTAATTTGCTCCGCTTCCGCTTCCGCGTCAACGATGATTTTGCGAACTCTTTCTTCAGTTGAACCAACTTTCTTTTCGCTGATTTGCTTATATACAAACCAACCAAGCGCAATACCACCGGCAAGTGCAAGCACGGCAGCGACTACGGCGATAACAATCGCCACAGGCAACGTAACGTTAAGAAACAGGACGCCAAAATTAAAATTGTGCATTTTTGTGCCTCCTGTATTAAAATTAATTTGATAAAAGCTATTATGTCAACGGATTAACGCCTAATCCGACTTATAATTTTTTCTATCAATTCTATTTTACAATATATTTTAAGAAATGTCAATGATTTGACGGAAAATACTTTTTTCAAATACAAAATATTTTTCTTGTTAGCCTTTTATTCCATAGAAATTTTTTTAGCGAGTCGTAAGGGCGAAATGCCGTAATATTTTTTGATAATACGCGAAAAATATTTTCCGTCGCTAAATCCGCATTCTTGTGCCACCTGCTCAACGGAAAAGGTCTTGTCGGACAACAACCGCAAACCGTATCCAATACGTAGTTTTGTTAAACGTTCCACGGGTGATTCTCCGTATGCTCTGCCAAATTTTAAGCGAAAATTCGCCGTGCTAATACCGCACTTACGACAAATTTCCGCAATGCTTAAATCCTGTTCGTTAAAATGCGTTTCCAAATATTCTACCGCTTGGGAAAATGGATCCTGCAGACAATTTTCTTTTTCCATTGTACGAAGTTCGTGTAATATTTGATAAAACAATGCGTTTAGCGTATAAATACACTCTTGCTTTTGCCATTGTATAAATATTTCTTCAAATAAGCGCAACAAACGAGCGGACGGTTGAAAATCGTAATTTTCCGCTGTTCTTTTATAATTTTGTGATAAAAAATGCACGACAATTGTTTCCCCGTCCGTATAATCGACTTCATACGGCATACCTGCAGAGATGAAAAAAATATTTTTCTCCCCCGAATACAACCGCTGACCGCTTGGCAGTAGAAAGCTGCCGCTACCCCTACAACGCAACGCCAAAGCATGAAAGGCCCGACCGCCAACGCAAATGCGGCCTTTTTTGTTTTTGATACGGTTGACGGATATAATTTTGAAGGTTAAATCGTCGCAATGATATAACATAATATTTCTCCTTGGATATATTATAACATTTATAAAGCGAAAAATCCACTTTTTTAATTGATTATTCGGTTGAAAAGATAAATTATTTTTGCTAAACTATATTCAACAAGACAAAAAGGAGTAAAAATATGTTTATCCAACCTGTTTCTTTTCAAGCAAACAACAGCGAACGGTTTATTTTTGGGGCTAACGTAACGGCTATTGCCAACCATGTGCTTTGCAAAGATATTTTTGCGGAATTTTGGCGCGGATTTTGCGCAAATGCAAGCAAAATAGAGTTCCAACCGACAAATACGCATACTTTAACAATTGGTCAAGTAGAGGTTTTACCTACGCCAAAAAGCGGTTATAGCTTACAAATCACGAACACGGGCGTTTCCATCTCCGCTGTTGACAGTCAAAATTTGATATACGGTTTTTTCGCGCTTTTAGACAATATTTCCCCTATGGAAACGGAAAACGGAAAAGAGAAGTTTTCAATTCCTTGTTGTACCATTCAAGACGACGGAACGATTAAAACGCGTATGATACACCTTTGTATTTTTCCCGAAACCACCTTATTTTTCGTCCAAAGGTTTATCCGCACCGCCGCTTTTCTGCGCTATACGCATATCATTATCGAATTTTGGGGTATGCTACAGTTGGATTGCTTAAAGGCTTTATCTTGGAAGGGTGCTTTTACAAAAGATGAGTTTCGACCCTTATTGCAAGAAGCCAAAGCCTTAGGCTTGCAGCCTATTCCCATGCTCAATCATTGGGGGCATGCTACGGCGTCACGCGTTATACATGGAAAACACGTTGTATTAGACCAAGCGCCCGAGCTTGCACCTCTATTTGATATCACAGGCTGGAATTGGAATTTAGAAAACACAAAAACCAAAGCTTTACACAAACAAATAAGGCGTGAATTGAGGGAATTGTTTGGCGGTGAATATTTCCATATCGGCTGCGACGAAGCCTACGGCAGTTTGACTGAGCATGATTTTAACGTCGTTGTCGATTATATCAACGACGTAGCGGCGGAATTGTCGAGTATGGGCGTAAAAACAATTATGTGGGGCGATATGCTTTTATACAACGCAAAAAGCTATGCCAAAGCGACGGATAACCGCTATTACGCATCTGCTCCAAGCGAAGAAACCCAAAAGCTTTTATTGAAAAAGTTGTCACGCTCTATTCTCATTGCCGACTGGCAATACGAAGCCAAAAAGTTCCCTATCGAAACAGCTTTATTTTTCCAAAATAACGGATTTAAAGTGTTTTGCTGTCCGTTTGATTTTTCCTTGGACTGTTTATCTGCGTCAGCTAAAACAGTTAAAGAATATAAGCTTAACGGTATTATCCATACCACTTGGCATACCCTTTCCCTAGGCATGCCCTTGGTCGGGCAAATGGCGGCTTTGGCTTGGGAACAGGAAAATGCACCGCATGACCGTAGTTATTTTACCGCTTATTTGGCGAGCATTATGCGTAAGGTTTATCCCGTGCAAGGCGAATATGAGCAAGCGGGTTGGTCCAAAATACAAATACGCGATATTACGTAATGGATATGTTTATCATCAGTTTATATCTATCCATCGTTCTTCTTTCCGGAGCGCAATCGCTTTCCGTTAAGCTGTATAGTCGCCACCATGAGCATACTTTATTATTTAACGTCGTTCGTGCAGCTGCCGCATTGTTTATGTTTATCCTGATAGGCATAAACGAATTTACCTTTCATTTGCCCACCCTGGCTTACGGTGTAGCCTTTGGCACATTACTTTGCATAGCTACTTATTGCGGTCATAAAGCTCTCTCTTGCGGTCCCATCTCCATGACAAGTCCTCTCGTCGCATATTCCTTGATCATTCCCACGATTTACGGTATCGCTTTCAAAAACGAGCCCTTCACGACAAATATAATTATTGGACTGATCTGTTTGCTTGTCAGTATCGTTCTTTTTGCAATCCCCATTACCAAAAATCCAGATAAAAACGAAAAAAACAGTATTTCATTACTTTGGATCGTATACGTCGCAATTACTTTTTTATGCAACGGATTTAATTCCGTTTTGCAAAAAGAATATCAATTATATTATTCGAATGCGTATAACGACGAATTTATGATTTTCGCCATGGCACTTTCCCTTTTCGTTTTTGGCGGAATGTTTTTCTTAAAAAAAGATAGCTTGGCTGTTTGGAAACAAGAAAAAGGAAAAGGCTATGCAGTCTTTGCAGGCGTAGCGAACGGCGGTGCAAACCTTCTCACTCTATATCTTGCCAAGATAGAAAATGCTTCCGTTATGTACCCGATTATCTCTGCGGGGTCGCTGCTGATGGCAATGCTATGCGGCGTTATTATATTTCGTGAAAAGCAAACTTTTTCCCGTATTTTTGCCTTTTTATTAGGCGTAACCGCAGCCGTTTTTCTAAAAATATAAAAAATCGGACGAAAATTTCGTCCGATTTTTTTACGTTATTCTTCGCTTTCTTCTTCGTCTTCCGTTTTACCCTTTGCCGCATCGCGGATTTTTTGTTCTATCTCCGCGCGAACTTCGGGGTTTTCTTTCAAATACATACGCAATTTTTCTCTGCCTTGCGCAATTTTGTTGCCGTTATAACTGAAAAACGAACCGCTCTTGCCCAAAATTTCAAATTGAACGCCCATATCCATGATACAGCCTTCCTGCGAAATCCCTTCGCCGAAAACGATATCAAATTCCGCTTGACGGAACGGGGGCGCTAATTTATTTTTAACCACTTTCGCCTTGGTTCTATTGCCCATTGCGCCGTCCGAGTCTTTCAAAGTGTCCATTTTTCTTACGTCCAAACGAACGCTTGCATAGAATTTAAGCGCTTTACCGCCCGGCGTCGTTTCGGGGTTACCGAACATAACGCCA
>JAZTWF010000107.1:0-7957 GCA_045635725.1 Candidatus Scatosoma sp.
ATGCAAAAAAGACCTTGAAAACAAGGTCAAAAGTTTTTCTGCAGTAGTTTATTTTCGGGTTTTTCTATGCGATAATAACCACAACCAAAAGGAAAAATTAGAGACAAAAATTTTATTAAAAACGAACATATTCACGCGCGCATACGCATGCGCGCACGACTTGTATCTGACAAGCACACGCCTAAGTGTCAAACGGTTATTTTTAGGCATTTTTGTAGGTTACAAATGGGCAGTTGAACTGTAAGTCTATGAAGAACGACGCCTTAACTGCGCGCTCGCAAAAGTCAAGGTGTCGTACAAAATCCCCCACATGAGTTATATGCCATGCGCGGAGATAAGAAAGATGAAAAACTTGGCGAATACAACAAGGGATTGCGGCCTGGGTATTTGTTGGTATAATCGGACAGTGCAGGTATACTTATGAATTCGGCGGTTGGTATTATGACTTAAGCGATAAAAACAAGCGTTTGGACGGGGAAATTCCTGCCACGCAAACGGGAAACGTAACGCTTTATGCCGCTATTTCCATTTGGGTCGGCTAAAAGCAAAAAAAGAACTTCTTAAATAAAAACACTCATCAAGCGGTGTAAAAAATCGCAAGATGAGTGTTTCATTTTTATTCGATAAAAATATTTTTTTCAACGTTCGATGCGCCGTTTAATAATCGGTAAACGCGATCGGCAAAAACGTCTTTTTCATAACATACCTTTGCCATACCTTGCAAAGCGTTTTCGTCGTGCGCTCTAATTACGACGGGCGCGCTGCTTTCGCCTAAAAGGGATAGAAGTTCTCTTTTATCCTTTTTTATGGCAAGCACGTGTAGATACAACGACGTTTCCAAGGCAAGCCGAATGGTGCTCTCTTGTATATGCAATACATTTTGCAGGGCAATCCGTCGGATACGCGACGAAGTGTAACGGGAAGACGTTAGCGTTTCCACAAGCGTTTGGGGGAGTACCGCCGCCTTTTTTAAGGCGTTTTCTAATCCTTCCGTGCAATCGCAAACTTCTCTTATATCCGCTTCCGAATGAGAAAGTATAGCATACTTTTCCAAGCTTTCCAAAACCGTTGTATCAAAGCCGAACAATTCGTCGATAACGTATGACGGTGCTTGCGTTGCTACGCTTTCGCCTTTGCAAATGGCGGCGCGAATGGCGCTTGCGGATGAGAAATTATCAAAAAGAGTAGGGTCGGTGTATCCGCCGCCAACGCGTTTTATCGGTAATATGCGAATATTCGACTGCATAGAAAGGATAGCTTTTGTGTATTCCAAGCCTAAAATATTATTCGGGGAAGAAAACAGGTCGGTAGGGAGTATGCCTTCCCAAGCCTGCGCACGCGCTTTGGCAAAGCTAAAGCCGTCTTTCATTAGTTGTTTTATCTTATCGGAAACTTCTTTAGGTTCTTCGTTGCAAAGCTTTGCGGCTTGATAAAAAGCGTTTTCGTCCGCTGTTTCCGCACCAAAGCATAAATGGGTAATTTGCGGAATTTGCGACAAAATACGTATTGCGCCTTTGGCAAATAGTTCGGCGTTTGCCGTAGCAAAAGCCACGGGCAATTCAATAACAACGTCCGCCCCCGACAGTACGGCGTGCTTAGCGCGGGTGTACTTGTCGGCAATTGCCGCTTCGCCCCGTTGGACGAAATTACCGCTCATTAAACAAAGGACGGCGTCAGCCCCTGAAAGTTCCTTTGCCTTTTGTAATTGATATAAATGCCCGTTGTGGAAGGGATTATATTCGCAAATTATCGCGCAAATTTTCATTTTGCTTTCTTTATTTCCTTTACATTAAAAAAATTGTGTGCTATAATAGAAGTAACGGTTTGAAGGTTGTCCTTCATTTCTATTATACACAAATTCAAAAAATAAATAAAGCGTTTCAAGGAGTAAAAAGATGAAAAATATTCTTGATGAAATTAAAATCAAAGCAAAAGCCCTTCAAAAAACCATTGTTCTTTGCGAAGGTGAAGACACGCGCGTGGTAAAAGCTGCGGCTGACGCCACGAAAGAAGGTATTGCAAAAATCGTATTGCTCGGTGATGAAACGGCTATCAAAGCTGCAAATCCCGACGTAGACCTCACGGGTGTGGAAATAGTCAATCCGTTGACGTCGGACAAGCTGCCTGCGTATAACGCTAAGCTTTGTGAACTTCGCGCGTCTAAAGGTATGACGGAAGAACAGGCGGCAAAACTGCTTGCCGATGGAACGTATTTCGGCGCAATGATGTTGAAAATGGGGGACGTAGACGGTTTGGTCTCGGGGGCATGCCACTCTACGGCAAATACCCTTCGCCCCGGTTTGCAAATTATTAAAGCGGCAAAAGGCGCGTCCGCTGTTACCAGCTTTTCCATTATGATTTGTCCGCCCCAAGGCAATCAATATTGCCCTGACGACGTGGTTATTTTTGCCGATTGCGGCTTGAATCCCACGTACGACAGCGAAGGACTTGCCGACCTTGCGATTGCTACGGCAAACTCCGCAAAGGCGATTTTGGGACTTGACCCGAAAGTAGCTATGCTTTCCTTCTCGACGAAGGGTAGCGCAAAGCACGACAACGTAACGTTGGTTGCGGAAGCTGCGCGCATCGCAAAAGAAAAAGCACCCGATTTGAAGTTGGACGGCGAATTGCAATTTGACGCGGCGCTTGTTCCTTCCGTGGCGGCGTTAAAAGCTCCGCAATCGGACGTTGCAGGTAAAGCAAACGTATTCGTATTCCCTGATTTGCAAGCGGCAAATATCGGCTATAAAATCGCAGAAAGATTAGGCGGATTTATGGCGGTAGGTCCTATTTGTCAAGGCTTTGCGAAACCGTTAAACGACTTGTCGCGCGGCTGTAAATCGGAAGATATCGTGGCGGCTGTGGCGATTACCGCATTGCAAACACAGCTCCAATAGGGGGAATTATGAAAATTTTGATGTACGGTGATTCCATCACCGACGCAGGAAGAAATAGAAACGTCGATTATACGCTTGACAGCTACGGTCACGGCTACGTTAAATTTTTGGCAGGGGAACTTTTATTTGAAGCCCCCACGAAATATCAAATCGTCAACCGTGGAATCAGCGGTAACCGTATCGTTGATTTATACGCTCGCATTAAAAAGGACGTATGGAATGAAAACCCCGACGTTTTGAGTATTTTAATCGGCGTCAATGATATTTGGCATGAAATCGGAACGCAAAACGGCGTAGAAATTGACCGTTTTGAAAGAATGTACCGTATGCTTCTTGAAGATACGTTGGCGCGTTTGCCTAACGTAAAAATCATCCTTTGCGAACCTTTCGTTTTGGAAGGAACGGCAACGCAAGAAAACTTCAATCGCTTTTTAGAAGTCAAAGAATACGCAAAAGTTGTCAAGAATTTAGCAAAAGAATACGGTTTGTATTTCCTTCCGTTACAGGAAAAACTTGAAAAAGCGGCGAAAGAATATTCGGTGGAATTGTATTTAGGCGACGGTGTTCACCCTGCTATGGCAGGCGCAAAACTTATCGCAAACGAATGGCTTACGCTGTTCAAAAAAGAAATCGATAAATAAGGAGAAAGAAAAATGAAAGTTTTGGTTATTAATTCGGGCAGCTCGTCCTTAAAATATCAGCTTATCGATATGGAAACGGAAGGCGTTATCGCAAAGGGTAACTGCGAACGTATCGGTATCGACGGCTCAAAACTCACACATAAAGCCAAAGGCATGGAAGTGGTGGTAGAACAAGATATGCCCAATCATAACGTAGCGGTAGGGCTTGTATTAAAGGCGCTCACCGACGAAAAATCGGGCGTTATCGCGTCAATGGAAGATATCGACGCCGTTGGTCACCGTGTCGTTGCGTCGGGTGAAGCGTTCAAAAAACCCACGCTTGTTACGGATGAAGCAATGGTGCTTATGGAAGAAATTAAAGACCTTGCGCCCTTGCATAACCCTGCGGCGATTGTCGGCGTAAACGCTTGTCGCGACGCAATGCCTAACACGCCTATGGTGCTTGTATTCGATACAGGTTTCCATTTCACAATGCCCAAGCACGCGTATATGTATGCAATCGATTATAAACATTACGACGAATATAAAATTAGACGTTACGGCGCGCATGGCACAAGCCATAAATTCGTATCGCAAGAAGCGGCGAAATATTTAGGCAAAAAGCCCGAAGAATTGAAGATTGTTACTTGTCACTTGGGGAACGGTTCGTCTATTACCGCAGTAGATGGCGGTAAATGCGTGGATACGTCCATGGGCTTTACGCCGCTTGCAGGCGTGCCTATGGGTACGCGTAGCGGCGATATCGATTATGCGGCTGCGGAATATCTTGCAAAGAAGGAAGGTATGGACGTTTCTCAAATGCTTACCTATCTTAATAAGAAATGCGGTATGGCAGGTGTTTCGGGCGTGTCGAGTGACTTCCGTGATTTGACGGCGGCAGCAGACCAAGGAAACGACCGCGCGCAGCTTGCTTTGGATATGTTTGCGTATTCCTGTAAGAAATACGTCGGTGCATATGCGGCGGCTATGAACGGGGTTGACTGTATTGTATTCACGGCAGGCGTAGGGGAAAATACGCAATGCGTGCGTTCGGCTATTTGTGAAAATATGCAATACCTTGGCTTGGAAATCGACGAAGAAAAGAACGCGGAAAAGAACAACGGTCAAATCCGCGATATCACTGGAAAGAATTCCAAAGTCAAAGTTTTAATCATTCCTACCAACGAAGAACTTGTTATTGCAAGAGAAACGGTAGAATTGTTATAAAAAATCGTAAATATATCGAAAAAAAAGTTGACAAAATTTTTCAAATATATTATACTTGATAGGCTGTTTTATGATGATTATCGATATAAGAAAGCTTAACGCCCTTAAAAAGTACTCGGGAAGCATGCAAATGGAATACGCAGCGGATACTTCTTTGATAGGTATTCCTTTCGTGGAATTTGTTGCGCCCGTGAAAGTAGAATTCTCTTACGAACTCTATGAAGACGATTCTTTAGAGATATTCGGCAAGGTTAAATTCGGATTAAAAGGAAAGTGTTCCAGATGCTTAAAAGACGCCGAGCAAGACGTCGAAGGGGATTTGGAAGCCTACTTTCAACCGATTAAGGACGCGGAAGATTATTCCTACACAGGCGGAAAGGTCGATCTTACCAAAGCCGTAGAAGACGCGATTATGGCGTGTATGCCGTATACCGTTTCTTGCGGAGAAGATTGTCAAAGCTTATCGTATGAAGAATAGAACAAAAAAATTAAGAAAAATTAACAAGAGGTGTTATTATGGCAGTACCTAAGAGTAAACAATCCAAAAGCAGAACGAATAAGAGATTTGCTAATTACAAGGCAACGGCAGCTACGTTGGTAGAATGCCCTCATTGCCACGAGCTTGCGCAAGCGCATGCAGTTTGCAAAAATTGCGGCTATTACGACGGCAAAGAAGTAGTTGCTCCCAAAGCAGAAAAGAACAACTAATTTCGTCTTGTGTTAAACATTAGACGGGTGGCGTATACGCACCCGTCTTTTTGCGTTTGAAAGATGGAATATTAACCACGGTTAAGTATTTATGTGTTTGACACTTTTCGTTGTTTGTGTTATAATATAGCCGAAAAAACTAACAGGAACGTTTTAATAATGAAAGAAAAATTTAGTATAAGCGGCATGTCGTGTTCGGCTTGTTCGTCGGGTATTGAGCATGCTGTAAACAAATTAAACGGCGTAAAAAGAGCAGAAGTATCGCTGATGGGAGAACGTATGATTGTAGAATACGACGAAAGCGTAATTTCCCGTCAAGCAATATGGGACTCCGTCGTTGATTTGGGCTACGGTATATCGGAATATGATGAAAACGTATTGCGGCTTCGTAAGCCACAACCCGATAAATTGAAAAAACGGTTTATTCTTTCGCTTGTATTTTTAATCCCGTTGATGTATTTTTCCATGGGGGGAATGATACACTTGCCGCAACCCGACGTTCGTATCAGCGCGGTATTGCAAGCGATGCTTGCTTTGGCGGTTATGTGCATTGATTTCGAGTTTTTCCGTAACGGCACAAAAGCATTACGCAAAGGAACGGCAAACATGGATACGTTGGTGGCGATGGGTAGTGGCGTATCGTATATTTACAGTCTTGTTCTTACCGTTTTATTGTTTTTAGGAACCGTGGACAATCACGTACACTTCTTTTACGAATCGGCGGCAATGATTTTAGCGCTTGTTACCTTGGGTAAGTGGTTAGAAGAAAAATCCAAGCGCAAAACGGGCGAAGAAGTAGAAAAACTCATTAAACTCATGCCGAATACCGTTACCGTAGAACGGGACGGCGTACAAGTCAAAACGCCCTTTCCCAACTTGCAAGTGGGGGACGTGCTTGTCATTCGTCAAGGCGAATATATCCCCGTAGACGGGAAAATTATCGAAGGCAAAGCCTTTGTCGATAGAGCGGCTATCACAGGTGAAAGCATGCCTTTGGAAGTGCAAGAAGGGGACGCTGTTACGGGCGCGGATATCGTGAAAAGCGGTTTTATCAAGGTTTTAGCGCAAAAGGTCGGCGCGGAGACCACCCTTTCCCAAATTGTAAAAATGGTCAAAGAAGCAGGTGCAAGCAAAGCACCTTTGCAAAAGACGGCGGATAAAATTGCCGGCGTATTCGTTCCATTCGTTACGCTGATTGCCGTTATTACGTTTTTGATATGGATAATTACCACACAGGACGTTTCCTTGGCGGCAAATTACGCCATTTGCGTACTTGTTATATCTTGTCCTTGCTCGTTGGGTTTGGCAACGCCTGTCGCCGTTATGGCGGCTACGGGGCGCGGTATGTCTTTGGGGATTCTCTATAAAGACGCCGAAGCCTTGCAAAAAGCCAAGGAAATCAATTGCGTGCTTTTAGATAAAACGGCTACGCTGACGGTTGGATTGCCAAAGGTGACCGATTTTCAAACGGTTGCAGGTGAAATGCGGACGTCGCTTTCTTTGGCTTGGGCGATAGAAAGCCGTTCTAATCATCCCATAGCGGAATGTATTCGCGCGTACGTTCAAGAGCAGCTTGGAGAGCAAACACCCGTTGAAGTAGAAGAATATTCCTACGAAATGGGGAAGGGTGCAACGGCGCGTATCCATGCGCAAACGTATTATCTTGGGAACAAAAAAAGCTTGCCGAAAACGTTGCAAAAACAAGCGCTTGCCTTTGAAAATGAATATTCCGAGCAGGGCAAAACGGTTGTATTCCTTGCCGACGAAAAGCAAATTTCGTGCATATTTGCTATCGCCGATACCTTAAAAGCGGAAAGCAAAGCTGCGGTGGAGCAGTTGCATGCACGCGGTGTGCGTGTAGCCATGCTGACGGGGGACAATGAAAAAGTAGCGGCGGCAATTGCTAAACAGGCAGGCGTTGAAGACTATTATGCCGAAGCGCTTCCTAAAGATAAAGCCGATGCAGTAGAACGCATTCGCGCGGTGGGCGGATTTGTTTGCATGGTCGGCGACGGTATTAACGACAGCCCTGCCTTAAAAGCGGCGGACGTCGGTATTGCTATGGGAAACGGCACGGACGTTGCCATTGACAGCGCGGATATCGTACTTTCTCGTGGGGATCTTCGCTTGGTTTCTACGGCAATGGATTTGAGTAAAGCAACGGTACGCAACATTCGCCAAAATCTCTTTTGGGCGTTTTTCTATAACTGCATAGCCATACCTTTGGCTGCAGGTGCGTTTGCCTTTGCGGGTTTATCGCTTACACCCATGATCGGGGCGGCATGTATGAGCTTAAGCTCGTTATTCGTGGTGACGAACGCGTTGCGTTTGACAAAATTCACACAAAAAAATCATATACAAAATAAGGAGAATGGTATGGAAAAGATTTTAAAAATCGAAGGTATGATGTGTCAGCATTGTGTTGCGCACGTAACCAAGGCTTTACAGCTTGTAGACGGTGTGCTTGAAGTGGTAGTCGAACTCAAAAAGAAGACGGCAAAAGTA
>JAZTWF010000108.1:0-5317 GCA_045635725.1 Candidatus Scatosoma sp.
TTTACGAATTATTGCGTTGCGCTTGGACATATTGGTAACGCCGATAGACAACACTACCGTAACGACCGCCGCCAAACCTTCGGGGATTGCCGCAACCGCCAAGGAAACTGCCGTCATGAACGGGGGCAGGATGGTTTCAAATTCAAAAGCGCCACCCGAGCTTAACGTACGAATAAGTTCTACTGCGAATACGACTGCCGAAATACCCAAAACCAACCACGTGAGAATCTTCGAAAGCTGGCTGAGCTTGATTTGCAAAGGCGTTTGTCCTTCTTCTGCCTGCCCCAACGCACCTGCGATTTTGCCCATTTCGGTATCCATACCCGTTGCGGTAACTACCGCTACGCCACGGCCGTATACGACGACGCTGCCCATATAGACCATGTTTTTACGGTCGCCCAAAGGCACGTCTTTACCGTCGGCAACGGAAATAGCTTCGGCAATTTTATCGACGGGAACAGATTCACCCGTAAGCGCCGCTTCTTCAATTTTCATGCTTGCGCTTTCTAAAATACGCCCGTCGGCAGGGACTGCGTCGCCTGCTTCTAACAGTACGATATCGCCCACGACAAGATCTTCGCTGTGCACGATTTGCACCTTTCCGTCACGCAGTACCTTTGACGTTGCCGCGGACATTTCCTGTAAAGCTTCTATGGCTTTTTCGGCTTTACTTTCTTGGAATACGCCCAGCACCGCGTTGATGAGTACAACGGCGAGAATGATGATGACGTCAACAAATTCCCCTTCTTCGCCCTGCGACATGTGGTACACCGACAATGCGCCGGAGATAAACGCCGCGACGATGAGAATGATAATCATCGGGTCGGCAAGCTGTTCGAAAAATCTACGAATGAGAGATTTCTTCTTGCCTTCCGCAAGCTTGTTTTTGCCGTTTGCTTCTAAACGACGTTGCGCTTCGTCCGCACGCAGACCTTCTTCCTTGGAAGAATGGACCGCTTTAAGGACTTCTTCATAATTTTGACAATACTCTTTCATTTTACACTCCTTATTATGTTGTATATTGTCTTTTTTTGTCATAAATATAAGAAAACCGAGTACGATTGCAAAATCATACTCGGTAAATTTTTACTCTTTTCGTACGCTTTTGCAAACATACAATGAGTCTTGCAATTTAAGATACGCCACACCTTTCGGTTGTGCTGTTGACATATCACGCGCACAAAAACGCGTCTGCTACTCCCCCATGGGATATTCGGTTTTCAACACCATTAAGTCTACCACACATGGTAAAACTTGTCAAGCATTTGAACGCAAATTATTCTTCGTCTTCGTCGGGAAGTTCTACGTTGTGATATACGTTTTGTACGTCGTCGTGATCTTCTAATGCTTCCAACATATTTTCAAATTTCTTCAAAGCGTCTTCGGGAAGTTGGATTTTGTTTTGGGGAAGCATAGCGATTTCCGCCTGTACGAAACGGATTTTGGGTTCTTCTTCGTCGTTTCTTCTGCCCTTGGGTGCAGCCGCCATCAATTCCGCGTTTTTGTCTTCCAAATATTTACGCACGTCGGAGAAGGCTTCGGGCGTGGTGAAAATTTCATATACGTCTTCGTCCGCCACTACGTCGTCCGCACCTGCTTCCAACGCGTATTCCGTCATGGTATCTTCGTCAAGCTCTACCGTTCTTTCTACAACGATATACCCTTTATTGTCGAAGTTGTACGATACGCAACCCGTGTTACCCATCGAACCGCCGTGTTTGCCTAAAATGGAACGAACGTCCCCTGCCGTACGGTTGATATTGTCGGTAAGCGTTACGATAATAACCGCCGAACCTGCAGGACCGTAGCCTTCGTAGATCAGTTCTTTATAATCCGCGCCGCTCATTTCACCCGACGCTTTTTTGATGCTGCGTTGAATGTTATCGTTAGGCATGTTCGCCGCTTTCGCCTTAGCGATAATATCGGCAAGCTTGCTGTTGGTTTCGGGGTTGGGGTTGGATTTTGCCGCAACGGCGATTTCTCTGCCGAGCTTGGTGAAAATTCTACCCTTAGCGGCGTCCGCTTTACCCTTTTTTGCCTGTATGTTATGCCATTTGCTATGTCCGGACATGTGAATACTCCTTTATAATCGATTATTTTTGACAAGTAAAATAGTTGCTTTTGAGAAGGTACATTAAAATACCTGCCGAAACCGCCGCATTCAAGCTTTCTTGCGTTGCCTGCATGGGGATTTTCACCGTATACGCCGCGGCATTTTGCACCAAAGCGGATATGCCGTTGGCTTCGTTGCCGATGGCAAGCGCAAATACTTCGGGCGCGGAAAAGGTAAAGGCGTTTTCGCCGTCCATATCCGCCACGACAATCGGCGTATCTTTAAGCGTAGCGAGAATTTCTTCCCTTGCGCCAAAGTACAGCTTGGTGAAAAAGATACCGCTCATGCTTGCGCGTACCGATTTAGGTGCGTAAGGGTCGGCACAGCCTTCTACAAGATAAATTTCGTTATACCCTGCCGCGTTGGCGCTACGGATAATCGCCCCGACGTTCCCGGGGTCGGCTACGCCGTCTAAAAGCAAACAGCCGCCTGTGGGTTTTTGCAACGTTTTTTGGGGAAGCTGCACCCGACAAACGACGCCTTGGGGCGTTTTCTCGTCGGATAAATAGCGCATGACGTCCTTGGAAACGTATACGATTTGTTCTTCGGTGAAGCCTACTTCTTGGGGAATAAACGCATGGTTTTCTTCCACGAATACGTACTCTACCGCAAAGCCGCTACGTATACATTCCGTCGCCATTTTGACGCCTTCCACCAAAAAAGAACGGAGCTCTTTCCTGCCTTTTTTCTCTTTAAGCGACGCCGTCGCCTTAATGAGCGGATTGTTTTTCGACGTTAAAATCATTTTCTCAAAAAAATACGAAAAAGCCTTTTTTGTCAAAAGGCTTTTACTTTCCTAATTAGAGCGCTGCTTTTGCTTTTTCAACGAGCTGCGTGAATGCCGCTGCGTCGTTTACAGCCAAGTCTGCAAGAACTTTTCTATTCAAGTTGATTCCTGCAACGTTAAGGCCGTGCATAAGCTTGCTGTAAGACATACCGTTTTGTCTTGCTGCTGCGTTAATTCTTGCAATCCAAAGACGACGGAAGTCTCTCTTTCTCAATCTTCTGCCGATGTAGGCATAGTTGAGAGATTTCATAACCGCTTCTCTTGCGATTCTGTACGATTTGCTCTTATTGCCGAAGTAGCCTTTGGCAAGCTTAAAAATTTTTCTACGCTTTTTAACCGCGTTTACTGCTCTCTTAATACGCATATTCTTTCGTCTCCTTTCTCTTATTTCTTATAGGGCATCATGCTCTTTACAGTGCTTTCCTGCGTGGTGGAAACAAGCGTGGTTTGACGCAAATTTCTCTTTCTCTTTCTGTTCTTGGTTTCCGCTTTGTGGTTCTTACCGCTGTGGGAACGGTTTACCTTTCCCGAACCGGTGAGCCAAAAACGTTTCTTCGTGCTGCTATGTGTTTTCTGTTTAGGCATATCTTTATCCTCCGAGTTTTTTTATACGTTTTTATATTTCGGGCTTTGCCGAGCAAAGCTTGTCCGCTTGATGTAAGCCCCTTATTTTGCAGGCGAGAGAATCATGAAAATGTTTCTGCCTTCCGTAACGGGCGCTTTATCCATTACCGCTTTACCGCCGAGCATGTCAAAGAACCGACGCATAACGTCCACACCCATTGCCGAGTGTGCCATTTGTCTGCCGCGCATACGGATAGACACCTTCACTTTATTGCCATCGCCAAGGATTTCCAACGTCTTTTTCGCCTTGACGTTCATGTCGCCCACGTCGATGGTCATAGAAAGATAAATCTCTTTAAGTTCCACAATCTTTTGGTTTTTGCGGTTTTCCTTTTCACGCTTTGCCTGTTCAAATTTGAACTTACCGTAGTTCATAATTTTGCATACGGGCGGAACGGCGTTGGGCGAAATTTTTACCAAATCCAAATTTTCGTCCTCAGCGATACGGAGCGCTTCTGCCGCGCTCATGATACCGAGTTGTTCGCCTGTGGCGGAAATAACGCGCACTTCTCTATCACGAATATTTTCGTTGATTTGATGCTGGTCTTTAATGATCGTGTACCTCACAAAAATAATAACGGGCTGCCAACGTAAGCAACCCGTAATAATCCCATAAAATACGCTTGGTAATTATTGAGCCGTACCGATGATAACCGCACGGCGAGAAGGGTCACTCCTGCTTAGCTTTGATATCATAACACAAAAGCAAACCCATTGTCAAGCATTTTTTCGGTGATTTTATAAAATTTTTATTCTTTTTCGATTTCCGTCTTAAAATACGTGGCAACCGCCGCCGCATATCTTGCCGCCGCAGGCAAAAGCTCTACGGGGAGCTTGTTGGTAAACGTATTGCTTTCCAAGGTAATATCCCCTTTATAGCCGATTTTTCTAAGCGAGGCAATCACCTTTTGATAATCGATACTGCAAACGAAGGGCAAATGGTGGTTATCGTGCAATTTATCTACGTCATGCAAATGGATACATTGTACGTCGTCGCCAAGCGTTTCAAGCATTTCCGCCGCCGAAGTGTTCAGCCCTGCCATTTCCGCATGCCCGATATCCACGCAAGCGACAAAAATATCTCTATCCAGCAAATCCATATGCTGTTTGAAGTTGATATGGTCGGAGCAAGCCGCAGGCGTAGCCGTGGGAGAGCCTTTCGCCCAGTTCCACATATTTTCGGTGGCAATCTTTACCCCTGCCTTTTTCGCCGTTTCCTTCATGCCTTCGTACATAGCCGCATTCTCTTCGGGCGTATAGTCGTTACACGGATGTACGACGCAAGCCTTTGCACCCAACACACCGCTGATTTCAATAGCGCGAAGAAGTCTTGGATACATAGTCTTGTTGTATTCTTCATTCCCCTTGAAAGCCGACGCAAAAGGAGCGTGCGTTTGATTACAAGGCATACCGATACTATCGGCGTAGTCGCGTAAATCCTTTGCGCGGGCAAGATAATCGTCCGCGTCTACCATTTTCGTGCCCAAATCGGAGCACATGGAAAAATCGTACGCGGTAAATCCCGCTTCTTTGAGCATTTTGATAATCGCCTTATCGTCGCGGAGCGCGCGATAGGACTGAATTTCCGTAGAAACAAGCATAATTTTTCTCCTTAGCTTTTTCTTATTATACTCCCTTTTTACGGGAAAGTATAGTACTTTTTGTGCCGAAAAACTGTACTTTTGTCCTTAAAATGCCGTTTTGCCCACGATATCTTCCACTACGGTAGCGATAAATTCGTCAGCGGGAATTGCGCCCATATCGCCTTTATCTCTACGACGAACGGCAACCAA
>JAZTWF010000109.1:0-17666 GCA_045635725.1 Candidatus Scatosoma sp.
CAAAAGGAAACAGTTTTTAAGAAATTCTTCTTCCGTATCCGTAACGGGGAAGTTTCTTGCGGGCTTTTCACTTTCTAAATGCGCGTATAATCTTTCCAAGAAAGCATATTCTTCCGCCGCCTTTTTATCCGCGCCGCCGCGAGCCTGCACCTTTACCTTGTTCATACGGTTTTGCACCGCTTCCATATCGGATAATACAAGCTCAAGGTTAATCGTTTCGATGTCCGTTACGGGGTCGATTTTATTATCGACGTGCGTAATATTCGTATCTTCAAAGCAACGAACGACGTGCACGATAGCGTCCACTTCACGGATATGAGAAAGGAATTTGTTTCCCAAGCCTTCGCCCTTGGACGCGCCTTTTACAAGCCCTGCGATATCGACGAATTCAATGACGGCAGGGGTGATTTTTTTGCTGTCGTACAAAGCGGCAAGCTTATCCAAACGTTCGTCGGGCACAGCTACAACGCCGACGTTGGGTTCAATGGTACAAAATGGATAGTTGGCGCATTCCGCACCGGCGTGTGTGATTGCGTTGAAAAGAGTGGATTTCCCTACGTTGGGAAGACCTACGACACCAAGTTTCATAATAAACGAGTTCCTTTTAATTAAATTTCCTATCTATTATAATATAAAATTCAAAATTTGGCAAATTAAAGTTGCCCAAAATCGAAAAATACTTGCCGAAATAAAAAAAATATGATATAGTATTAAGGATAAAACAAAAATACACAGGTGCAAAAAATGGATTACAAGAAATATATTGCGGAAAAACTCAAAGTAGACGGTGTTACGCAGGAAGAATTATACGATTTAATCGCGTTGCCGCCGAATAGTGAAATGGGGGATTACGCCATTCCCTGCTTTAAGTTTGCCAAACTTATGAGAAAAAGCCCCGTCATGATTGCGCAGGAGCTTAAAGACACGGTTGCAACGGACGACGTGATTAGCGAAGTTTCCGCCGTAAACGGGTATTTGAACTTCAAAATCAATAAGGACGGCTTTGTTCGTTCTACGCTGGAAAAGATATTTACCGAAGGCGAACGCTACGGTGCGTCTAATGAAGGCGCAGGCAAGACGGTTTGTATCGACTATTCGTCTATCAATATCGCAAAGCCTTTCCATATCGGACATTTATCCACCACCGTTCTTGGCGGTGCGCTGTATCGTATCTTTAACTTCCTTGGCTATAAAGCAGTCGGCATCAACCATTTGGGTGATTACGGCACGCAGTTTGGAAAGCTCATTTCCGCATATAAGCGTTGGGGGGATAAAGAAACGGTAGAAAAGGGCGGAATCCGCGCTTTGAACGAATTGTACGTTCGTTTCCATAAAGAAGCGGAAGAGCACCCCGAATACGACGACGAAGCACGCGCGTATTTTAAGAAAATCGAACAGGGCGATGAAGAATGTCAGGCGCTTTTCAAATGGTTTAAGGAACTTACGCTTAAAGACGTACAAAAGATTTACGATATGTTGGATATCCACTTCGATTCGTACGCAGGGGAAAGCTTCTATTCGGATAAAATGCAACCCGTCGTAGACGAGCTTATTCAAAAAGGACTTCTCACCGAAAGCCGCGGCGCGCAGGTTGTCGATTTGGAAGAGTACGGTATGCCGCCTTGCATTATTCTCAAATCGGACGGCAGCTCGCTGTACGCAACGCGCGATATGGCGGCGGCTACGTACCGTAAAAAGGAATACGACTTCGATAAATGTCTGTACGTCGTTGCCTATCAGCAAAACCTGCATTTCAAGCAATTTTTTAAGGTGTTAGAGCTCATGGGTAAGGACTGGGCAAAAGACCTTGTGCACGTTGCTTACGGTATGGTATCCTTGGAAGAAGGTACAATGTCTACCCGTAAGGGCAACGTCGTATTCTTGGAAGACGTTATTCAAAAATGTATTGAAAAAGCGTATACCATTATCGACGAGAAAAATCCTGATTTGGAAAACAAACAGGACGTTGCCGACAAAGTCGGCGTAGGCGCGGTTATCTTCGGGGCACTGTATAATAGTAAAATCAAGGATATCGTATTCTCTTACGATAAAGTGCTCACCTTCGACGGGGAAACCAGCGTATACGTGCAGTATACCTGTGCAAGAGCCAACTCCGTACTGCAAAAGGGCGGTAAGGTAGAATGCTTTGAAATTCCCGAGCTTACGACGGAAGAAATCGAGCTTGTCAAAGCCTTGTCGACCTTCCCGCAAACCGTCCGTGCGGCGGCGGAAAAATACGAACCGTCGTTTATTGCGCGTTTTGCGGTAGACGTTGCGCAAAAGTTCAACAAGTTCTACTTCGATTGCAAAATCTTGTCGGCGGAAGACGAAAAGACGAGAAATTTCCGTCTTGCTTTGACCAACGCCACTTGGCAAGCGTTGAAAAACGCGTTCACCCTTTTAGGTATCGGTATTCCCGATAAAATGTAAAAAATACGAAAAAACGCTCTCGGTTGTCCGCCGAGAGTTTTTTATACAAAAAGGTAAAAATTTTTCTCTCAAATTCTTTACTTTTCCATAAAAAGTATGCTATTATTAAATATAGTATGATTGAAAAGCATGATTATCAAAACATAATGCAAATTCTTGATCCACATAAAAACGCCGAAAAGGAATGGTTTTTATCGTTGTTGGACGAAGAAACGCAAAAACGTTATGAAGACGAACACGTAAATGCGGTGATGCAAATGCTGCGCGCCGTACGTATCCGTCCGCATAAACGCGCCATTCGCGAAGCGAAAGAAGAAATTGCCCGTTTGGAAAAAGATACGTATAATCAAGCGGAAAACTACCGTAAAATCAAAGAATTGACGGCGGAAATTACCCGTCAGCAAGCGAAAATGGAAACGTACCGCCCCTTCTTTGACGAGCCGTATTTTGCGCGCATGGACCTTGTGGATAATATCGAAGGCTATAACAGCTATTATATAGGTAAGAAAGGGGACGTAAAGTTGGAAATCGTCGACTGGCGCGCGCCCCTGTCGAGAAGATATTACCAAAAAAGCTGTTCGTCTTTCAAAATCAACGAATATGAATATAAGACGATACTTCGCCGTGCTCTGCGTACAAAAAACGGCGCTGTGTTGGATTTTAAGAACGAATACCTTTCCTTAAAAGACTATCTTTCCACGGAAGAGATTGCCGATAGAGACGAGGAAAACGTCCTTGACCCGTATCTTCGCGAGATTATCCGCAGCCGTAAAGAAGAAACGGCGGTGCGCGATATCATTGAAACCATACAAGAAAAGCAGTACGATATTATCACCCGTCCCGAACAGGATAATTTCGTTTTGCAGGGCTGTGCGGGTAGCGGTAAAACCATGGTTATGCTGCATAGGCTTAGCTATCTTATGTACAATAACGAAGATATCAAGCCGCGCGACGTGCTTGTCATTACGCCAAGCAATTCGTTCAACGCATTCATTGACGAGCTGGCGGAAATTTTAGAGCTGGAACGGGTGAAAACGATTACGGCGTACGAATACTTTTTGCAGGTACTCAAAAACGAAAAAATCGATATCGAAAAGAAAATCGATTTAACGCAAAAAGAAGATAGGGCGTATTTGGAATACGTGTATTCGCAAACGTTCGTAAACGACGTCGCCAAAAAAATGCACAAGGTATACGACGGGCTGTACGGCTTATTCACAGGCGAAGAATGTAAAGATTTTATTTCGTCCATACTTACCGTATGTAAAAAGCAAATTTCCCGTTATGAAGAAATCAAAAACGCGTCAACGCGCGTTCGCCGTGCGGTGCTTGGCGAGATTAGAGAACGCAAGGAAGGGGGCTTGTATTACACCAAACCTTTCCGCGAGCTCATGAATGCCGTCGTCGACGTGGACGACTTCCTTGGCGGAACGCTGCAAAGCGAACACGCCAAAACACCCGATTATTTCTATCGGCATATGTCGTCGTACTATAAAAGCTCCGCATTTATAGCTCGTTACGGCGAACAGGTTGTACAAGAAAGCGTAAGCTCTTTGGAAGAACTTATCCAAGGCTTACAACGCGAGATATCCGACCTTGCCCGTTTCCGTCAAAAAATCGGCGGAATAGACGTCTATACGTACGCCGACCGTATTCAGCGGCGTAAACAAATCGTTACCGAAGCGGAAAAGATAAAAAACAGCGTGATAGCCATCGGAGAAGAGCTTGTCGCGTTCGGGGAATTTTACGGATATTTACGCGGAGATAAAGCGTTTTGCGAAATCGGTACGGGGCAAGGCTTTATCGACGTGGTGCGATATTTTTATAAAGAAACGGTGAAAAAATATAAGGCGAAATACGGTATGGCTTCGCAAAAAATGTACAAGAGCGACGCCTACGCGCTGTGCGTTGTTTGTTCCCAACTCACCGCAAAGCTTTCGCCCGTCTATTCCTATGTTTTTGTGGACGAAGCGCAGGATATTTCCCCGTGTGAATACGCGCTGATAAGAAAGATAAATCAAAAAGCGGCGTTTAATATTTTCGGAGATATCGCGCAAAACGTTACCCCTTGGCGCGGTGTGCGCAGTTGGACGGACGCTTTCCCTGATTTTACGCTGTATACCCTTGACCAAAACTATCGAAACACCAACCAAATCGTTCGTTTTGTGTCGGAAAAGCTTGGGGTGGATATGCAGCCTATCGGCTTTGACGGACCTGAAGTAACCCAGTTGACCGCCAGGAAAATAAGCGGATTTTTCAAGGATAAAAAGGGCTTGAAAACGATTATTTGCAGCGAAGAGAATAAAGAAAAATATATGCGTAAATCGTATAACGACCCGTCCGCGAAGGGAAAGGTATCGCGCAGCAAAATCAACGTTATGACGGTGTACGAAAGTAAAGGGTTAGAGTTTACTTCCGTTGCCGTAGACCCCGACGGTATGTCGACAAGCGAAGCGTACATTGCGTATACAAGAGCGTTGAAAGAACTTGCCGTGATAAAAAAATGACGGGTAGGGATAAATTTCCCAGTTCAAACGTTTGAAAAAAATTGAAAAAGATGATATAATAGTATAAAATGGTAGATTTTGGCGTGATTTTTCGCTAAATAGAACACGAGGATAAAATGGCAAAAGAACAAAGTAAGGACGTAAAAGAAAACAAATACGACGCAGGGCACATACAGGTACTTGAAGGCTTAGACGCCGTACGTATGCGCCCGGGTATGTATATCGGTTCGACGGGTATTAAAGGCTTGCACCACATTCTTTGGGAAATTGTGGATAACGCCATTGACGAAGCCGCAAACGGATATGCTAGCAAAGTAAAAGTAACGCTGCACAGCGACGGGAGCGCGTCGGTAGAAGATAACGGCCGCGGTATTCCCACCGATATACACCCGAAAGAAAAGGTTTCGGGTGTTCAGCTTGTTTTTACAAAGCTGCACGCAGGCGGTAAATTCGGACAGGGCAACTACGAATTTTCGGGCGGCTTGCACGGCGTAGGCGCGTCGGTAACCAACGCGCTTTCCGAATGGCTCACCGTCGAAGTCTACCGCAATAAACGTATTTATAAAATGAGCTTTCATTCCCATTTGGGAACGGGCAAAAACAAGAATAGAATTATCTCAGGCGACCCCGACGGTCCTTTGGAAGATACGGGCGTCAAGACCAACCGTCAAGGTACGTATATCCGTTTCCTACCCGATAAACGGGTATTTTCCGAAACAGATTTCGAGTTGGATACGGTAGAAGAACGCCTTCGTCAGCTTGCCTTTTTGAACCGTGGTGTGGAAATCACGCTTGTGGATGAACGCATTTCCATGGCGGAAGCAAACCGTAGCCGTAGTATTTTAAGCGGCGATACCGAAGCGCAGGAGGGGGAAACGGAACCGACGGAAGAAACGCTTCCCGTAGAAGAAGGTCAGCTGGATTTGTTCTCCGTCGCAAGTGAAACGCCGCAACAATCGCTCTTTGCCGAAGTGGACGAGCTTGCGTTGGAAAGCGAGCCGTACCGTGTTGTATTCAAATTTGACGGCGGTATTTCCGACTATGTAAAATATGACAACGAAGGGGATAGAAAGCTGTATGCGCAGCCTATCTATTATAAAGCGGAAAAGAACGGTATCTTGGTGGAATTTGCCATTCAACATATCGGCGATTATAGAGAACGCTTGTATTCGTTCGTCAACAATATTCCAACCCCCGAAGGCGGTTATCATGAAATAGGCTTCCATTCGGGCTTGACGAGAGTATTCAACGAATACGCAAGGTCCAACGGCTTTCTCAAAGAGAAAGACCCCAACTTCCAAGGCGACGATTTTTGCGAAGGCTTGACGGCGGTACTGTCCATTAAAATGGCAAACGTACAGTTTGAAGGTCAAACGAAAACCAAGCTCGGTAACACTGAAGCCCGTCCTGCCGTAGAAGCGACCGTTATCGAAGGTATGAACGCCTTACAAAACGTACGCGGCTACAAAAAGACGATGGAAGAGATCATTAAAAAGGCGCAAGGCGCGGCAAAATCGCGTATTGCCGCCAAGACGGCGAAGGATAACGCCCGCGCAAAGAACAGTATCGACGGCTTGACGCTTATCGGGAAGTTAGCGGCTTGTTCGGGCAAGAAACCCGAACTCAACGAAATGTTCATCGTCGAAGGGGATTCGGCAGGCGGTACGGCAAAACAGGCCCGCGTTCGTCAATATCAATCTATCTTACCGCTTCGCGGTAAACCGCTTAACGTCGAGAAGAAAAAGCTTAGCCAAATCCTTGAAAACGAAGAAATCCGTACCATGATTAGCGCAATCGGCGCAGGGATTGACCCCGACTTTAAGCTGGATAAAATCAATTATCATAAAGTCATTATTTTGTCGGATGCCGACCAAGACGGTATGCACATCCGCTGTATTTTGCTCACGTTTTTCTTCCGCTATATGCGTCCGCTTGTCAACGCAGGACACGTGTATATCGGTATGCCGCCGCTGTATAAGGTGTATAAGGGCGACAAGGTAGAATACGCCTACGACGATAAAGAGCTCAATGAAAAGATTGAGAAAATCGGTAAAGGCTATCAGCTCCAACGCTATAAAGGTCTTGGGGAAATGAGCGCTGAACAGCTTTGGGAAACGACCATGAACCCTGCAACGCGTAATTTGACGCAGGTAACCGTAGAAGACGCGGCAAAAGCCGAACGCATGATTACCACGCTCATGGGTGATAAGGTAGAAGGCAGAAAGGAATTTTTGGCAAAATACGCCAACTTCAATAAGAAAGACACCTTTATGGAAAAGATAGAAAAAACGGACAAGAAGGAGAACGGCAATGGCGAGAAATAAAAAAGAACCTGAAATCATCGAGCCTACCGGGCAACTCTACGTTGAACCGTTGGAAAAGGTGTTGCATACGTCTATGCTGCCGTATGCGGAATTCGTTATCTTAGACCGTGCCCTGCCCCGTGTAGAGGACGGCTTGAAGCCCGTTCAGCGCCGTATCTTATATACCATGAACGAAATGGGGCTTACCCCCGATAAGCCGCATAAAAAGAGTGCGCGTATCGTCGGGGATTGCATGGGTAAATATCACCCCCACGGCGATAGCTCCGTTTATGACGCCATGGTGCGTATGGCGCAAGATTTCAACATGGGCAAAACGCTTGTGGATGGTCACGGTAACTTCGGTTCGGTCGACGGTGACCCTGCCGCAGCTATGCGTTATACCGAAGCAAGAATGCAGCCCTTGGCGCTGGAATTGCTCCGCGATATCGATAAAGAAACCGTTCCGTTTTCGCTCAACTTCGACGATAATTTGAAAGAACCCGACGTGTTGCCGGGTAGATTTCCCAACTTACTTGTAAACGGTTCTTCGGGTATTGCCGTCGGTCTTGCGACGAATATTCCTACGCATAATTTAGAAGAAGTTATCAACGGCGTTGTGGCGTATATTGATAATCCTGCCATTTCCTTAGAGGAAATGATGGAATACATTCCTTCGCCCGACTTCCCCACAGGCGGCGTTATTATCGCCAACGAACTTATCCAAGCTTATAAAACGGGTAGGGGAAAAATCACCGTCCGCGCCAAAATTTCGGCGGAAAAGACGGATAACGGCAAAACCAACCTTGTTATCACCGAGCTTCCTTATCAAGTGAATAAAGCGCAGCTTTTGCGTAAAGTGGTGGATTTGCGTGAAGAAAAGAAGGAAGAGCTTGCCGGTTTGGACTTTGTCGCCGACGAATCGGACAGAACGGGTATGCGCGCTGTTATTCGCGTAAAGAAAGACGCGGATATAGACGCTATTTTGAAATGTTTGTATAAATATACCGATTTGGAAGTTACGTTTGGTATCAATATGGTTGTCATTGCCGACGGTAAGCCGCAACAGCTTGGGCTTATGGATATCATTCGCCATTACGTAAAATATCAACAAAAGGTCATCAAGCGTAGAACGCTGTTCGATTTAGAGCAGGCTCAAAGACGTTGCCACGTCTTGGAAGGTATGATTATCGCCGTACAAAATATCGACGAAGTTATTGCCATTATCAAAAAATCCGAAGGCACGTCGGATGCCAAAGCCAAGCTTATGGAACGTTTCTCCATTTCGGATATCCAAGCGCAAGCTATCCTTGATTTGCGCCTTGCCCGATTGACTAAGCTTGAAATTTATAAGCTGGAAGAAGAGCTGAAAGAGCTTAAAAAACAAATCAAAAAATTAACGGCAATTTCTAAGAGCGGTGATTTGCAGCTGCAAGTTGTAAAAGAAGAAATCACGGAAATTCAAAAGGCGTATCCCACGCCGAGAAAGTCGCGCTTGGTATTCACGAGAGAAGAAGCCGACCTTCTTGTTTCCGCCGCTCCCGAAAAGAAAGCGGGCGTGCCTTGCGTGTTTGCATACACCGCCGACGAAACGTTTAAGGTGCTTGTAGGTAAACAAATCGACGCGCTTGGCGATACGTTGGAAGGAAAGTATAAGCCCCGTGTGGTGGCGCTTAAAACGTTAGAAACTGCGACGGATAAACGCATTTTTGCGTTTACCAACTACGGTAATTGCCATAAGCTGAACATTGACGACGAAGATTTGCAATGCAAGCTTTCCGAAGAAGGCTTGACGCTTAAAGACCTGTCTAAAGACGCCGAACAGGGCGAAACGGTTGTTTCCATGTTCGCTTTGGACGAACGTATGCCGTACGGCTCACTCCTGTTCTTTACCAAAAAAGGTATGATCAAAAAGACGGACTGGAGCGAATACGAACAGCGTAAAGACGTTTTCCAAGCCGTCAAGCTTGGCGAAGACGACGAAGTGATCGGCGTAGAAGAAGATACGGGCGAAGACGATACGATTATGATTGTTACCCGTCAAGGTATTTGCTTGAACGCCGAAAAGGGCGATATTCCCACGCAGGGCAGAGTATCCACGGGCGTACGCGGTATTATGCTTAGAGAAGACGACGGCGTTGTGCTTATGACGCAAATCAACGACGAAGGGGAGATTATCATTGCCACGGACGAAGGGAAGTGCAAAAAGGTCATTGCTTCGCTTGTAGAACGTTCCAAGAGATATAGAAAAGGTTCGATTATCGTCAGCATGCGCGAAGGCGCAAGCGTTATTTGCGCGGCACACGTAACCGCACCGTATATGCTTGCTATCGTCGATAAAAACGGCGGCGTAGCGGAGATATCCAGCGAAAGCATTTCCATTTTACCGCAAAGCATGAAAGCGAAGAAACTTTCGAAGTATGCCGAAGGCTCTATCGAACGCGTCATTCCTTTGCCGTATAAAAAGGACGAATAACCGCGTATAAGGTTATAAACCGCAAAAAACCGACATAAGATATTCCGTAAAGCGAATAACGGAGGTTGGGATTTTGTGGGATTATATTGAAGAACGGGCAAGAAAATGTGCGGAATATATCGTGGTGACGGGTTGTACCGTCCGCGCGTGTTCCGCGCATTTTTCTATTAGTAAATCTACTGTACATAAAGACGTTGCCGAACGGCTGAAGTATATCGACGAAGAACTATACGAACGGACGAAAGAAGTTTTGTCCGTCAATCTTAGTCAGCGGCATATCCGCGGCGGCTTGGCAACCCAAAAAAAGTACGCAAAATCGACAAAATGAGAAAAAAACGTCCGTTTTTGGGCGGTTTTTTCATAAAACTCCGCGCGATTGCTTGAAATTATTTTTTGTTTGTGATAAGATAGAAAAAAGCGTACGGAGAAATGCAAGCATGGAAAAAATAGCGGTTGTCGGGCTCGGCATTATCGGCGGATCGATTTGCGCTTCGCTAACAAAAGCAGGATATTACGTAGACGGCTTGGATAACAATACGAATTCGGTAGAGTTTGCCTTACGGGCAGGCTATATCCACGCGCAAGCAAATGCGCTTGCGGACTACGACGTGGTGTTTCTTGCAATTCCGCCGATGGCTACCCTTGATTATTTGGATAACGCCGTATTCAAAGACGGCGCGCTTATTATAGATATTTGCGGCGTAAAGGAAATCGTAGAAAAAACAGTATATTCCAAACGTAGAAATTACCGCTACGTCGGCTTGCACCCGATGGCGGGTAAGGAAACGTCAGGGATTACGTCCGCATCGCCTACGCTTTTCCAAAACGCAAATTTAATCATTACGCACGCGAAACAAACGAATATCAAAGACGTCGATATCTTAAAAGAGTATGCAAAAGCAATGGGGTTTGGTAAAATTGTCGAATGCACGGCAAGCGAACACGATAAAAAAATTGCTTTAACTTCGCAGCTTGCCCATATCGTATCCAACGCATATGTGAAAAGTCCGCAGGTCAAAGGTTGCGACGGCTTTACGGGGGGCAGCTTTCAAGACATGACGCGTATCGCAGGGGTGGACGAAGACGTTTGGACGCCGCTGTATGCCTGTAACCGTGAAAATATCACGAAAGAGCTTAGCTTGCTTATCGAACATTTATCTAAGTATCGAGACGCGCTAATTGCGCAAGACGATGAGAAATTGAAAGAAACCTTACGCGAAGGCAGGCTTATCCGCGAAACCATTAAACGCAATAACGATTAAACGCAAAAAACGGAGATATTTACTATTTCCGTTTTTTATTTTTTAATAAAATTAAAAAATGGGCAATAATAAGTTTACATATTGTTCAAAATTTGTTATAATAAAGGCGAAAAAAGTCGAAAAAGGGCGAAAGAACGCAAGTGAAAGAGTGTTTGCTTACCATTGCCACTACGGTGGACGGACAAGAAAATAAGACGGTAAAACAAGCCGAAGGGGAGTTTTCTCTTTCGCAAACGCAGCTTACCTATCGGGAAGAAAACGCTTTGGTGTCTTTGCGTTTGTCCAACAACCGCTTGGAAATTACCCGCATAGGGGATTACACCTTGCACTTATCCCTTTGTCAAGGTGAAACGTTAAAGGGTATTTTAGGCTTTGGAAACGCCGAAGGGGATATTTCCGTGCATACGCATAAGCTTGCCTATTCTCATTCGCAAAATTCATTTATGCTTATGGCGCATTATACGCTGTACTTTGGCTGCGAAACGCAGGATACCAAAATTCGATTGCAAGTCAAATTCTGAAAGGGGAAAAACGTGAAGATAGAATATTTAGGACATTCGGCGTTCCGTTTTACTTTTGCAAACGGCAAAACGCTTCTCACCGACCCGTATACGCGCGTGGGGTATGAACTGCCCAAAGCGCTTACGGCGGATATCGTCACCGTCAGCCACGGACATTTCGACCATAATTATACCGCGGCAATACAAGGCAAGTTTACACTTGTAGACAAACCGCAAGCATATACGTTTGACGGGATAACCGTCCGCGGCGTTTTGTGTAAGCATGATAATCAAGGCGGAACGCTCCGCGGTGAAAATATCGCGTTCGTTATACAAGCCGACGGCGTAACCGTTTGTCATATGGGGGATATCGGCGAAGAAGTTCGCCAAGAATTTATTGAAAGGCTTGGAGAAATCGACGTTTTGCTCATACCCGTCGGCGGAACGTATACCGTCGATTATTTGGGCGCAAAGGCATATATCGACGCCATTCAACCCAAGCTGGTAATTCCTATGCATTACCGTCCTAAGGACGGCGCAATCGACGTTTCAAACGAAAAGCCTTTTTTGGATTTGTATCCCAACGTAACGTACGCTAACCCCAAATACAGCGCGGAAATCACGCGTGATAAGCTTCCTCAAACGGGAACGGATATCTTATTTATGGAGAGAAAACAATGCTGTATCCAATGACCTTACCGGCATATAAAGACCAATGTCGACTTATATTAAAAAATTATACAATTAGAGCATTACGCGTTTATGCGCGTTATATCGGCGTACGTGCGGGTACCGAACAAAAAAAAGATCCGCTTATCGAAGAAATCGTTGCTATTCGTTCAGGAGAACGTTTACCCGCGGAACCCAGTAAACGCGGTGCGCCGGCTAAGGAGGAAAATAAAAAGCCTGACCCCAACCTTGTAAAGGAAATGGATGAACTGCAAGAAAGATATTGGAAAACCGTACACGGCGAGTCTACGCCGTTCGATTTTCAAAAAGAATATCGGAACATGTTAGACGAAAACACCGAATTTGTGTTTAACGATCCGCAAAACGAGAAGGGCAACGAAACCGACGAAGAATTTGAAGGGCAATACGAAACGATTAGCGAAATACCTTGTTTACTGCCCCTTAGCGGCAACTGGAAACAACAACAAAAAATCGTTATTCCCAACGAAATTATCGAAAAATATGCACTTGTGGAAGGGGACGTACTCATTTGCTTTGCGCGTAAACAAGAAGGAATATACGCCGTTACGGGCGTTTCGTTTATCAACGGTATCGACGTGAGTATTTTCGAACGCGCTCATTTTGAACAGGCAAAAACTTCCGACCCCGTCATTCCCATTTCCTTTGACGGCAAATGGGACCGCGCGGATATTACGACGAAGGCATTGCATTGGTTGCTAACGGTAAGAAGGGGACAGCGCGGCTTGGTCATCGGTGAGCCGAAAAGCGGCAAATCTTCCCTTTTATACAATATGTCTATGTCGGCAATGAATAACAATACGGACGTTTGGTTGTTTATTTTATTGCTTGACCAATCCCCCGAAACCGTCGTGCAATTCCGTAAGGATTTTCCCCACGTCAATTTTATGTATACGACGTATGAAGACGACTGCGACGCGCAAATATTTGCCGCGGAATTTTTGTTAAAGCGCGCAAAACGCTTTGCGGAATGCGGGAAAGACGTGCTCTTTATCGTCGATTCGTTTAACGCTTTAGCGCGCGCCTATAACGAATCGGAGCGTTCCTTGGGCGGTAAAACACATGCCTGCGGTTTAGAGTATAAAACGGTTTACTATTTGAAAAACTTCTTAGGCTCAGCGCGCCGTTTGGAAAAGAAAGGCTCTTTGACGATGATCGGCTCCTTTGCGACGGGTACGGGCAATCCCATGGACGATATTTTGCTCCCTGAAATGAAAACGATATCTAAGTTGGAAATTGCGCTTAGCGGCGATTTGGCGAAAAAGCGGATATTCCCCAACTTCGATTTGGCAAATACGCGCTCAGTAGATACGCGTTTCCCCGATGCAGAGGACGACAGCTTGTTTTTGCCTGACTTTTTACGGCGTGAATATTTGCCGCACTATTCCATGGAAGATTTAGCGTTGTTGCTTTCGGGAAGTAAATCGTACGAAGAGGCTTACAGGAAAGCGTGGAAGGCAGTTAAAGGCGTAGAAAAAGAATAAATTCAATTATGGAAAAATAGACGGGTTAAAGGATAAAAAACCCGTCTTTTTCTATGCGTGAAAATTATATTATTTTATTTTTCTATACTTCTTTTTTTGAAAATTTTTGTTTTTGCTTGAATTATAAATAAATCATGCATATTTTTTATGAAAAAACATAAAAATACTATAATTTTTTTCTATACCATATTTTGTGTTCAGTTGCTTGACTTTACCACAAGATGTGGTATAATATTATAGCACGACAAGAATGGCATACAAGATATTGTGTTTTGTTTTGCGTTTGAAACACAAGATAGAGTATGCCTTTACACATAAATTGTGGATTATTTGGAGCATACGCAGGAGGAGTGGATGGAATGAAAATCATTAAAAGAAGTGGAAAGGAAACTATTTTTGATAGACAAAAAATCGAGGCGGCAGTTCGTATAGCCAACAGCGAAGTTATGGAATCGGCACGCATTACGGAGCGTCAAATCGTAGCGCTTGCCGACGACGTTGAAAAGGAATGTATGTCTATGGTGCGTTCGGCGCACGTAGAAGAAATACAAGATATGGTAGAAAATCGCCTGATGGATATGAAGGCGTTTGTTTTGGCACGTAAATATATTACGTACCGTTATACCCGTCAGTTGGTTAGAAGGGCGAACACGACGGACGCGCAAATTTTATCGCTGATTGAATGCAACAACGAAGAAGTTAAGCAAGAAAATTCTAATAAAAATCCTACGGTAAACAGCGTTCAACGCGACTATATGGCAGGGGAAGTATCCAAAGACCTTACCCGTCGTTTGCTTTTGACCGAAGATATCGTAGAAGCGCACGACGAAGGGCTTATCCATTTCCACGACGCGGACTATTTTGCACAGCATATGCACAACTGCGACCTTGTCAATTTGGAAGATATGCTGCAAAACGGCACGGTGATTTCGGGTACGCTCATTGAAAAACCGCACAGTTTTTCTACGGCTTGTAATATCGCTACGCAAATTATTGCGCAGGTTGCGTCTAATCAATACGGTGGGCAAAGTATTTCCCTTACTCACCTTGCGCCGTTCGTAGAAATCAGCCGTCAAAAGATTAGAAAGGAAGTTGCCGAAGAATTTGCTAACGTCGGTATCTTTGAAACGGATATCGTCGATATTGCGGAAAAGCGTCTTCGCGACGAAATCAGAAGGGGTATCCAAACCATTCAATATCAAGTTGTAACGTTGCTTACTACCAACGGTCAAGCGCCGTTCGTTACCGTATTTATGTATTTGAACGAAGCGAGAAACGAACGCGAAAAAGCCGACCTTGCTATGATTATTGAAGAAACGCTCAAACAAAGAATTAAAGGCGTTAAAAACGAATCGGGCGTATGGATTACGCCTGCCTTCCCCAAGCTTATTTACGTGTTAGAGCCGGATAATATTTCCGAAGAACAACCGTACTGGTACTTGACGGAGCTTGCCGCTACGTGTACGGCAAAGCGCATGGTACCCGACTATATTTCCGAAAAGAAAATGTTGGAATATAAGGTGGATAAAAACGGCGAAGGGCATTGCTATACCTGTATGGGTTGCCGCAGCTTCTTAACGCCGTACGTAGACGATAACGGTAAGCCGAAGTATTACGGCAGATTTAACCAAGGCGTCGTTACCATTAACCTTGTAGACGTAGCCCTTTCTTCGGGCAAGGACGAAGGGAAGTTTTGGCGTATTTTCGACGAAAGATTACACCTTTGCTATCGCGCTTTGATGGAACGTCATAAGCGTTTGAAGGGTACGCTTTCGGATGCAGCGCCTATTTTGTGGCAATACGGCGCGCTTGCGCGCTTGAAGAAAGGAGAACCTATCGACGAATTGCTCTTCGGTGGTTATTCTACCATTTCGCTTGGCTATGCAGGGCTTTACGAATGCGTGAAGTATATGACGGGCAAATCGCATACGGACGAATCGGCAAAACCGTTTGCGCTTGCCGTTATGCAACGCATGAACGATAAGTGTAAAGAATGGAAAGCCAAAGAAAATATCGACTTTTCGCTGTACGGTACGCCGCTGGAAAGCACGACCTATAAGTTTTCTAAATGCTTGCAAAAACGCTTTGGTATCATTCCCGGCGTTACGGATAAAAACTATATCACCAACAGTTATCACGTACACGTATCCGAACCCATTGACGCGTTTACCAAGCTCAAGTTTGAAAGTGAATTCCAACAACTTTCCCCGGGCGGTGCAATCAGCTACGTGGAAGTTCCTAATATGCAAAACAATATTCCCGCCGTACTTTCCGTTATGAAGTTTATCTATGATAATATCATGTACGCGGAGCTCAACACCAAGAGCGATTATTGCCAAGTTTGCGGTTACGATGGGGAGATCGTTATCCAAACGGATGAATCGGGTAAGCTTGTTTGGGAATGCCCCAACTGTAAAAACCGCGATCAGGCGAAAATGAACGTTGCCCGCCGTACGTGCGGCTATATCGGTACGCAGTACTGGAATCAGGGCAGAACGCAGGAAATCAAGGATAGGGTATTGCATCTGTAATGAATTACGCCACCATCAAATGGACGGATATCGCCAACGGCGAAGGCGTTCGTATCTCCCTGTTTGTTTCAGGTTGCACACACCGTTGTAAAAACTGTTTCAACGAAATCGCATGGGATTTTAATTACGGTCAACCGTTTGATAATAGAACGGCGGAAAAAATACTTGAAGAACTTTCTTCGTCGTATATTGCAGGGCTTTCCCTGCTGGGCGGAGAACCCTTAGAGCCGCAAAATCAACAGGCTTTATATCCGTTTATCCAAGAAGTAAAACGTAGGTTTCCCGAAAAAACAATATGGTGCTATACGGGCTTTGTGCTTGACGAAAAGACAGGCGCGCTCCGTGAAACGCATAAAAATACCCCGATTACCAAAGATTTGATTGCTTTATTCGACGTTTTGGTAGACGGACCGTTCGTAGAAGAATTAAAAAATATCCGCTTAAAATTCCGCGGCTCGTCCAATCAACGGGTGATTGACGTGCAAAAAACGCTGCAACAAGGCGAATGTGTTTTGTATATGGAATAACAAAAACGCCGTCCGCATACTCTATTGTATGCGGACGGGATTTTTCTACAAACGGATAACGGCTAAATTACTTGGCTTATTGTCGTTTTGTATCGTTCTTTTTTGCTTTGTATATGCGTATACCTTGTCTGCCGTTCAAACGTATACGTTGGGAAAGACCTTTTATTTTCTCGTTTCTCCTTCTAAACATATCCAAGCAAGTACGCATACCGCGCAAAATCTTGGCGGCGCAGGATTTTTACTTTCCGACGAAAATACCGATTACGTGGCATACGCTGCGTATACAAGCCAAACGGACGGAGCGCAGGCTCAACGGGAATTAAATGCAATCGGGCAAGATACGCTTTTGTTGCCCGTATCGGTGGAAACGCTCTATTTCAAATTGCGGGAAGATAAAAAGAAAAGCGGGGAAATTATAGCGTTTTTTTCATGGTTGGAAACGCAGCTTGATTTACTAAAACAAGAAATTAAGCTTTTAGAAAGGGGAATTACCCAGCAAGCCGTTAAACGTTTGTTGCGTTCACAAGAAAGGCAATTTGCCTACGCAAAAGAGAAATATGCGTCTACGTTGTCGGCTTTTTCAAAAGTATGTACGTCTGCACAATTGCAAATAAGCGATATGATAAAAGGGATTGTTTATCTGAAAGATATGCGCTTTTTACATTGTTATCTAACGCAAGCATACGTAGAGATTGCGAAAACGTACGCTTTATAAAATAAATTTTTTGTATTTGACTAACTTTTTTTCAAAAAGGCAAGAAAAACGCTTGCTTTTTTCTTTTTGATAGGGTATAATAAACAAGCTGTCGAAAAGAGAGCAAAATTAAATATGCTACTGTGGCTCAGTCGGTAGAGCAGCTGATTCGTAATCAGCAGGTCGCCGGTTCAAGTCCGGCCAGTAGCTCCAAAACGACCGATTTTTAACAAAAAAACGTTAAAAA
>JAZTWF010000110.1:0-2308 GCA_045635725.1 Candidatus Scatosoma sp.
GGGCTTTGGGCGGTAGAGAAAAAGGGGAATATTGCCGACTATATCCAAGAAGGTATACACAATATCGAAGTGGTGCTTACCGACAATATCGGCTATTATAAAAAGAGAAAGGTACGCGTTTTGAACGGCAGTCACACCAACCTTGTCGCAACGGGGCTTATGCTTGGCGCGCAAACGGTAGCCGATTGCATGAACGATAAAAAGCTTTCCGCTTTCTTGCGCAGAGCGTTGGATACGGAAATTATCCCGTACGTATCCGACGATATCGCGGCGACGACGGCGTTTGCCGACAGCGTTACCGAACGTTTTGAAAACCCGTACTTAAACCATCAGCTTGTCAGCATTTCGCTTAACTCCATTTCCAAATGGCGTGCGCGCGTTTTGCCCAGCTTCAAAGATTATTACGCGCAACACGGTCAAATTGCGCCCAACCTTTCGGTAGGCTTTGCGTATCTTATGGCTATGTATTCGCTTGTCGAAAAGAGAGAAAACGGCTATTTCGTTCAAGTGCCTAACCGTGAAATTGAAATCAAGGACGATCTTCCGTACTTAGAATACTTTGCGGCGAAAAAATCGATAGGCGCATTTATGTCGGACGAAAGCGTTTGGGGCGAAGACCTTACAAAATACGCAGGCTTTTACGACAGCGTTATCGCTAACGTGGAAAAAATTAAAAAGGGCGTTTGCTTGATATGAGAAAACAAATAGTCATTAACGAAAAAGATAACGTAGGCGTATGCTTAGAGGCGTGCGGAGATATCCCCGCAGGACATAAATACGCCCTGAAAGATATCGCCTGCGGCGATTACGTCGTCAAATACGGCGAAATTATCGGCAGAGCCAAACAGGATATTCAAAAAGGCGAATGGGTTCATACCCATAACGTCCGTTCACACTTAGACGAAAACGCCGCGTATACCTACGATTTTTATGCGGAAACGCCTGCAAAGACGACGCATACCTTTATGGGGTATAAGCGCAAGCAGGGTAGGGCAGGTATCCGTAACGAAATTTATATCGTTCCCGGTAGGGTGTGTAAATAACGTATGTATCCGCTTGGCAACCGCCGCGCAAAAGCTTGTAAAGGGGATCATTGACGGCGTATTTGCGCTCACCCATCAATTCGGTTGCAGTCAGCTTGGCGACGATAACGAAAATATCAAAAAGCTGCTTTGCGCTATCGCGCTCAACCCCAACGCAAGCTTCGTTTTATTCGTGGGCTTGGGTTGTGAAAACAACGGCATGGACGGCATTAAGGAATATCTTGCGCCCTATCAAAAAGAGGATATCGCTTATTTTAACTGTCAAGACGTGGAAGACGAACACGCTTACGGTATGGAAATTTTACGCGGATTTATCGACAAGGCGGCAAGTTACGTGCGCGAAGAAGTGGATTTTTCCGAGCTTTGTATCGGCTTAAAATGCGGCGGCAGCGACGGCTATTCGGGCTTGACGGCAAATCCGCTTGTGGGGAAAATTTCCGATAAAACGGTGGCTGCTGGGGGTAGCACTATCCTTACCGAAGTCCCCGAAATGTTCGGCGCGGAACAGCTGCTCATGAACAAATGCGCAAGCGTAGAAGTTTTTGAAAAATACAAAAAAATGATTGAAAACTTCAAGGCGTATTATACAAATCAAGGTTTCCCCGTATACGAAAACCCCAGTCCTGGCAATAAGAAAGGTGGGATTACTACCTTGGAAGAAAAATCGCTTGGTTGTATCAAAAAAGCAGGTTCTAGCCAAATCGTCGACGTGTTGGACTATGGCGAGCTTGTCAAGAAAACGGGTGTTTCCGCTTTGAACGCCCCCGGCAACGATTTGATTGCGGCAACCGCTTTGGCGGCAAGCGGCTGTCAAATGGTACTGTTTACCACGGGTAGGGGCACGCCTTTTTCCACGTTTGTACCGACGCTGAAAATTGCGTCGAATACACTCCTTTCGGATAAGAAAAAGGGTTGGATTGACTTTGACGCGTACACCATGGACGAAGACGGACTGTTCGAGCTTGTGGTGGCTACGGCAAACGGAACGTACACGGCAAAGAGCGAAGACGTGCGCGAAATCGCCTTTTATAAAACGGGCGTAACCTTGTAAAGTTTTTGCAATACGTTCGTATAGAAAAATTACGATAAAAATATTCCCCGTAGGGCTTGACAATTTAGAGAAAAAGTCGTACAATATAGGGGAAATATTATTTAGGGGAATAATATGAGTTATTTGAGAGAAGATTTTTTGCTTACGAATAAAACGGCGGTCCGCCTGTATGAAAATTACGCGAAGGACATGCCTATTTTCGATTATCATTGTC
>JAZTWF010000111.1:0-1867 GCA_045635725.1 Candidatus Scatosoma sp.
GGCTTAGCCGCAGAAGCTTACACGGCATAAAGATAAGGAGAAACTGATTATGAAAAAGAATTATCAAGTAATTGAATACACTATCGTTTCTTTTGACAACCAAGACGTAATTACGGCAAGCTTTAACGGCGACGAAATCGAATTCGGTCAACCGCAAAGCGGCGTTGCTTTTGGAAAAGGCAACTAATTACCATGAAACCACGCAGCAGAAAGAAGGGGCTTATACCCCTTCTTCTCATATTCCTTATCTGTTTAAGCGGTTGCCAAACGCCAAGCGCGCAAAGCTCTTTCTTATCAAGCTCACAGGAAAGCTCTTCCGCAACCGAAAGCAATTTAGAGCAATCTTCTATTGACGAAAGCGAAAGTAGCTTAGAGCAATCTTCCCAAGAAGACAGTTCACAGGAAGATAGCAGCAGTGAAGAACAGTCTTCTATCGAAGAGCCGCCGCACGAGCATTCTCCCCTACCCGACGACGGGGATTGCACTACGCCGATTGTTTGCTCTTGCAATCACGTTATGATTTTAGGTAAGCAGGCGCACCATTTTGACAACGCTTGCGATACTTCGTGCAACAATGATAATTGTACGCACGTGCGCAGGGTTGGCGGACACAAGGACACGGACAACAACGGTAAATGCGATTATTGCTCCGCCGACGTGCCGAAAAACGGGGGTTTTGAGCTTCCCGAAGACAGTTTTCATTAAAGGACGGATACCGCAATGAAAAAGTTATACGTATTTTTGTTGGTTTTGTTTTGCGCGTTTGCCCTGTCGGGTTGCGGCAATACGGAAGAAAGCAGTTTGGGTGAGCAAAGTCCTTCTTCGCAAGAAAGTGGAATTGAGCTCCCTGAAGACACATTCAACTAACGAAAAAAGACGGCGCGTGTGCCGTCTTTTTATTTGTCGTTTTTTATTATTTTTCTTTCGCGTGGAAGATAAGCCCAAGCGTACCAGGTCCGCAATGCGCGCCGATAACGGGGCCGATAGGTTGCACGGTGATATCCAGCTCCCCAAAGGCGGATTTAATATTATCCACAAAGGTATTCGCTTCGTCTTCGCAATCCGCGTGTAAAACGTAAAGCTTGTATTTATCGAGCTCACTACCTTTCTTTTTCAAGTAATCCAACAGCGTTGCCACAGCTTTTCTAAAGCCTTTGACTTTGTTGATATTGACGATTTTCCCTTCTTCATTCACGTATAAAATGGGCTTAATTCCGAGAAGATTGCCCACTACCTTGGAAATACCCGAAACTCTACCGCCGCGGTGTAAATAGGTCAAATCATTGACGGCAAAATACATTGTGGTGTGCGCAATCATGTCGTCTAAATACGCGTCCAGCTCGTCCATGGTCGCCCCTTCTTTGTACTTCAACGCACCGTAATAGGTAACCATACCGCTACCCATACAAATCAGCTTACTGTCCTTGAAACGGATTTCTCTTTCGGGGTATTTTTCCTTGAGCTGTGCAATCACGTTCTTCATGGCGTTGAACGTTCCGCTCATTTGATGCGAAAAAGTGATATAGTAAATATCTTCGCCGCGTGCAAGAATAGGTTCGAAATATTCGGTATACGCGTATTCGTTGAGCGCCGCCGTTTTGGGCACGCCGCCTGCGCGCATATTGTCGAAAAACGCCTTAAAATCGGTGTTTTCGCCCATATCGTAGAAATACTCTTTATCGTCTACAATATACGGCATACGAATGACGTTAAGCCCTAATTCCTTTACTGTCGTATGCCAAAGTTCACAGTTAGAATCGCAAAATAATTGATACATAACATTTTCTCCCGTTTTATGCTTTTTCAAAGCGAGCGGTCTATCTTCTTTATATAGTATAACCCATTTTTTGCATTTTGTCAAGCAACC
>JAZTWF010000112.1:0-5858 GCA_045635725.1 Candidatus Scatosoma sp.
GGCAGGATATAATCGGCTTGTGCGCAAAGCGTTTTCATTTTCTTTACAAACCCGTCCGAAAATCCGTCGTATAATTTACCGCTGTCGCCCATAACGGGGTCGACGATAAATTTACCGCCTTTTTTAAGGAATTGTTTTTTAATTTGCAGCACGGCGTCTATTTGCGTTGCGTTGCCAAGATAGCCGCTGTAAATATAATCGAAAGAAATCCCAAGCGTTTTCCAGTGCGCGCAAATCTTATCCATTTGCGTGGAAAGGTCTAAAAAAGTATACCCTTCAAAACCGCCCGTGTGTGTGGAGAGTAAAGCAGTAGGAAGTACGTCGCAGGTAATCCCACAGGCGGAAATAATGGGCAGGGAAACGCTAAGCGAGCATTTTCCTACGCAAGAAATATCGTTAATGGCAAGTACGCGCATTTATTTTGCCTACCTTTTTGGGAAATTTTTATAAATCTATTATAAAATTCTTGCTTTTTTTTGTCAAACGGATTAAAATAGTATACGAAGAAAATTTACAAAAAAATGTTTTTTGTCAAGGAGAAGAATAAAAAATGTTGATAAACGGCGAAATTCAATCGAATACCGTTGCGTATGCCGATTTTGAAAAGTATGAAAACCAAGTAGTTACCATAAAGGGGATTATCCACAATATCCGCATGATGTCGGATTTTGCGTTCGTTATTTTGCGTACGGCAAGAGAAACCGTACAATGCGTGTATGCGGAAAGCTTTTCCGACTATCGCATGGGCGAAGACGTCAAGGAAGAATGTGCTGCGAAAATCACGGGTAAAATCGTGGCAGGCGAAACCAAGGACGGCGGCAAACGTTACGAATTGCAAATCCATGACATTCAGCTTTTGTCCCACCCTGCGGAAATTCCGCCCGTCGTTATCACCAAAAAACAGGTGAACTGCGATTTGTCTACCAAGCTTGACTATCGTCCCGTAACGCTGCGTAACCCCAAAGAACGCGCTATCTTCAAGCTTCAAGAAGGTATTCAACGCGGTTTTAGAGAATATTTAACAAAACAAGGCTTTACCGAAATCCATTCCCCGAAGATTAACTTTGCGGGTGCGGAAGGCGGCACAAACGTGTTTAAGCTGGACTACTTTGGCAAGCAGGTATACCTTGCGCAATCGCCCCAGCTGTATAAGCAGGCTATGGTTGCCGTATACGAAAGAGTGTTTGAAGTTGCGCCCGTATTCCGCGCGGAACACCACGACACCAGCCGTCATTTGAACGAATACATTTCCATGGACTTTGAAATGGGTATGATCGACGGCTTTGAAGATATCATGAATATGGAAACGGGCACGCTGAAATATATCATGAACCTTTTGAAGACGGAATACAAAAACGAAGTGGAATTGCTCCATATCGAAATTCCCGAAATCAAGGAAATTCCCGTTATCAAATTCATGGACGCGAAAGAAATTATCATGAAGACGTTCAAGTATAAGCCGACGGACATGAAGGACTTCGACCCCGAAGAAGAACAGCTTTTGGGCAAGTACGCGAAAAAGCAGTTTAATTCCGACTTCATTTTCGTTACGCATTATCCTTCCAAAAAGCGTCCGTTCTATACCATGGACGACCCCCAAGACCCCGAATACACGCTGTCGTTTGACCTTTTGTTCCGCGGTTTGGAAATTACGTCGGGCGGACAACGTATTCACGATTACAACGCACAGGTGGAAAAAATGCAAAAGCTGGGTATGAACCCCGAAGAATTTGCCACCTATCTTATGTTGCATAAGTACGGCGCACCCCCGCACGGCGGACTTGGCTTGGGCTTAGAACGTTTGACGATGCACCTTTTGGGCGCGAAAAACGTCCGCGAAGCGACCATGTTCCCCCGTGATATTAACCGCGTTGCTCCGTAAGTAGGTGAAAGTAGGTGGAACGGTAAGAAAAAGGCGGTTACGTTTAGTTTTGACGACGGCGTAACGCAGGATATAAGAGCAATTGAAATTTTGAATAAATACGGCTTGAAGGCGACGTTCAATCTCAACGCAGGGCTTCTTGGGAATAAAGGGGCGGAAGACGTCAGCGGCGCAAGGCACGACAAGGTGCTTGCTTCTAAGGTAAAAGAAATTTATCAAGGGCATGAAATTGCCGTGCATACGCTTACGCATCCAAACTTAACCTTGCTGGAAGAAGAAACGATTATCCGCCAAGTAGAGCTGGATAGAAAACTGCTGGAAGAGCTTTGCGGATATGCAATACAAATAAAGAAGTTTTGTTATAAGCAGGGCAATTTGCTTTACAAAACGCGAAAAAAGATGTATAATATACAAAAATAAATACAAAGGCGTTAAAAAAGGACAACGCTTTTACGGCAAACCGCACAGAGAAATTCCGTTTTGGTGAAAGGAAGAAGGGGCGCGTAAAAGATATCACCTTATCAGCCGACTTGCCCAAACGAAAGAAGTAAGCAGGTACGGGTTCGCGGCCCGTTATCCCACGCGACGAATGATGGTTCGGTGGTTTGAAACAAACAGCAAAAAAGGCTATTGTGTTTTTCCGAAACGCAATAGCTTTATTTTTTTCTAAAAAGGAGATAAACATATGTCCATGTACAAGAAAGTAGACACTTCTTTGAACTTTGTGGAAAGAGAAAAGAATATCGTCAATTACTGGAACGAAAACAAAATTTTCGAAGAAAGTATGCAGGCGACGGAAGGCAATAAAGAATTTTCTTTCTACGACGGTCCGCCCACGGCAAACGGTAAGCCGCATATCGGGCATATTTTAACGCGCGTTATGAAAGATATCGTGCCGCGCTATAAAACCATGAAGGGCAACCACGTTTTGCGTAAAGCCGGTTGGGATACACACGGCTTGCCCGTAGAGCTTGAAGTGGAGAAAAAGCTTGGCTTGGAAAGCAAAACGGGCATTGAAGGCTACGGTATCGAACCGTTCATTAAACAATGTAAACAGTCCGTTTGGCAGTACACCAACGAATGGAAGAATATGTCGGATCGCGTAGGCTACTGGTGCGACATGGATAATCCCTACGTAACCTATCACGACGATTATATCGAATCGGAGTGGTGGGCACTCAAAGAAATCCACAAGAAAGGGCTTTTGTATAAAGGGCACAAAATCGTGCCGTATTGCCCCCGTTGCGGAACGGCGCTTTCTTCCCACGAAGTAGCGCAGGGCTATAAGGACGTCAAGCAAACGACGGCGTTTGTTAAATTCAAAGTCGTTGGAGAAGAAAATAAATACATTCTTGCATGGACGACAACCCCTTGGACGTTGCCTTCCAACGTCGCGCTTTGTATGAACCCTGCTTTCGATTACGTGGAAGTAGAAATGGACGAAACGGGCGAACGTTACGTCTTAGCGCAAGGCTTGCTTGCTTCCGTACTTGGCGAAGAAGGATATAAGGTTATATCCGTGAAAAAGGGTACGGCGTATGAATATACGCAATACGAACCGTTGTATCCCTTCGGAAAAGAGAAATTCAACTTCCGCGAAAAGGCGTACTTTGTTACCTGTGACGACTACGTTACCCTTTCCGACGGTACGGGCGTCGTGCATATCGCGCCTGCGTTCGGTGAAGACGACTATAAGGTTGGCAAACGCTATAATTTGCCTGTCGTACAGCTTATCAACGAAGAAGGGAAGTTCCCCGAAGGCTGCGGTGCGTTCACGGGCGTTGGGGCGCAAGCGGCTGACCCTGCCGTTATTAAGGACTTGAAAGCGCGCGGCTTATTGTTAAAGCCGTTGGAAGTTATGCACAGCTATCCGTTCTGCTGGCGTTGCGACACCGCGCTTATCTACTATGCGCGTTCTAGCTGGTTTATCAAGGTAACGGCTATCAAGGATAGACTTATCGCGGCAAACCGTTCGGTGAACTGGATGCCCGAAACGATTAAAGAAGGCCGTATGGGCAACTTCTTGGAAAACGTTATCGACTGGGGGCTTTCGCGCGATAGATACTGGGGTACGCCGTTGCCCGTATGGGTTTGCGAAGATTGCGGTGAAATCGAAGTAATCGGTTCTCGTCAAGAGCTCGTTGAAAAGTGCGGAGCGGCAAAGGATATCGAATTGCACCGCCCGTATTTGGATAATCTTACCTGCAAATGCGGCAAGTGCGGCGGTAAAATGCGCCGTACTCCCGAAGTTATCGACTGTTGGTTCGATTCGGGTTCTATGCCGTTCGCGCAGTATCATTACCCGTTTGAAAACAAAGATTTGTTTGAACAGACCTTCCCTGCGGACTTTATCTCCGAAGCGGTTGACCAAACGCGCGGTTGGTTCTATACCCTGCTTGTAATATCCACGTTGCTGTTCGATAAAGCGCCGTTCAAAAACTGTATCGTGCTTGGGCACGTCAACGATAAAAACGGCGTGAAGATGAGTAAGCACAAGGGCAACGTCGTCGACCCTTGGACGGTACTTGATAAGCAGGGGGCTGACGCGGTACGTTGGTACTTCTATACGTCGTCCGCGCCTTGGCTGCCTTCCCGTTTCTATCCCGAAGCGGTTTCCGAAGCGCAAAGAAAGTACATGGGTACGGTTTGGAATACCTACGCGTTCTTCTGCTTGTACGCCGATATCGATAATTACGACCCGTCGAAATACGATATCAAAACGTGTAAGCTTTCCTTAATGGATAAATGGATACTCTCCAAGCTCAACACGCTTATTGATGAAGTGGATAAAGATTTGGCTGTATATAATATTACGGATAGCGCGCGCGCGTTGCAGGACTTCGCGGATATCCTTTCCAACTGGTACGTTCGCCGTGGTAGAGATAGATACTGGGGCAGCGAAATGACGGACGATAAGGCGGCGGCGTATACCGTTCTTTGGAACGTGCTTGTCACCTTTGCTAAGCTCACCGCTCCGTATACGCCGTTTATCGCGGAAGAAATGTATCTCAATCTTGTTCCTGCGTTCTTCAAGGACGCACCGAAATCTGTGCATTTGTGCAAGTTCCCCACGTATGACGCAACCGTTGTGGATACGCAGCTTGAAACGGGTATGGATACGGTTCTTGATATCGTAAACTTAGGTAGAGCAGCACGTAATACGGGTAACGTGAAAAACCGTCAGCCCTTGTCCGAAATGTACGTGGTTTCCGCACGTGTTGGCGAGCTTCCCGACGGCTTAAAGGCGATTGCCTTGGACGAACTGAATATCAAGCAGTATAAGACGGCGGCGGACGCAGGTGAATTTATTTCGTATAAGCTCAAACCGCAGCTCAAAACGCTTGGTCCTAAATACGGCAAAAAGCTTGGCGCTATTTCAGCGTTCTTGGCAAATTGCGACGGCAAGAAGGTTGTCGAGGCTGTGCAGGGCGGCGGCGAATACGTCATGGATACCGATTCGGAAGTCGTGCTCAAAGAAGAAGATTTACAAATCTTCACCGAAAGCAAAGCAGGGTTCGTTTCGGCAAGCGATAAAGGCGTTACCGTTGCGTTGAATACCGAACTCACCGAAGAGCTTATTACGGAAGGGATTGAAAGAGAGCTGGTGTCCAAAATCCAAACCATGAGAAAGGAAGCGGACTTCAACATCACCGACCGTATTGCAGTATACTATCAAGCGACGGGTAAGGCGGCGGCAACGCTTGCCAAAGGCGCATTCGCGACGGACGTACTTGCAGTGTCCGTAACGGAAGGGGAAGCGAACGGCTACTCCAAGGAAGTGGATATCAACGGCGAGAAAGTTTTGCTCACTCTTGTCAAAGCGTAAAAAAAATTTAAAAAATTTACAAAAGTGAATAAAAAACAGTTGACAAGGGAAGAATAAAGTGGTAATATAGACAAGCTGTCAACGGGCGGCTAGTAAAAAGGTATCACAAATAGCCAAAAAACAAGCAAAAAAGAAAAAATAAAATTTTTT
>JAZTWF010000113.1:0-19029 GCA_045635725.1 Candidatus Scatosoma sp.
GCAAAATAGCTTGCCAAGGCTTGTCTTATATGGTAAAATAATATAGCTAAAAATTCACACTCGCTCATTGTGCGCAATCCGTGTCCGTAAAATCTTTCAATGCGGACGTAATTGCGAGCCAAACGCAAGGCGGGGAGGTAAAAACGGAGGTTTGAATTATGGCAGTTATCACTATGAAACAGCTTTTGGAAGCTGGCGTACACTTCGGGCACCAAACGAGAAAATGGAACCCCAAAATGAAGAAGTATATCTTCGCGGCAAGAAACGATATTCACATTATCGACTTGCAAGTTACCGCTAACCTTATCGAAGAAGCATACGCATTCGTATGCGAAAGCGTTAAGGCAGGCAAAACCGTACTCTTTGTAGGTACGAAGAAACAAGCGCAAGACGCTATCAAGGAAGAAGCGGAACGTTGCGGACAGTACTATGTAAATTCCCGTTGGCTTGGCGGCTGTTTGACCAACTTCAAGACCATGAGAAGCCGTGTAGAACGTCTTGAAAAGTTAGAAGCTATGGAAGTAAACGGCGACTTCGAAGCGTTACCCAAGAAAGAAGTTATGCTCTTAAAGAAAGAAATGGGCAAATTGCAGGCGAACCTTGGCGGTATCAAAACCATGAAGTCTATGCCCGGCGTTATGTTTGTGGTTGACCCCCACAACGAAGATATCGCTATCAAAGAAGCGAAAAAGCTCGGCATCAAAATCGTTGCTATCACCGATACCAACTGCGATCCCGACGAAGTGGACTACGTTATCCCCGGTAACGACGACGCTATCCGCGCAATCAAGCTGATCTCTTCCGTAATCGCTAACGCGGTTATCGAAGCAAATCAAGGCGAAGAAGCTTTGGTTGCTACGGAAGAAGTAGCGGAAGAAGCTGCTCCCGAATCCATTGAAGAAGTAGTTGCAGCAGCGGAAGAAAACGCGTAAACGATAAAAAAATTAAGGAGAATACAATTATGGCATTTACTGCAAAAGACGTAATGGCGCTTCGCGAAAAGACGGGCGCAGGCGTTATGCACTGTAAAAAGGCTTTGACGGACGCTGACGGCGATATGGCTAAGGCAGCGGACATTTTGAGAGAACGCGGTATCGCAAAGGCAGAAAAGAAGGCTTCCCGTATCGCTGCGGAAGGTATCGTTGCTTGCTATATCGACGGTAAGACGGGCGTGTTGGTAGAACTCAACTGCGAATCCGACTTCGTTGCAAAGAACCCGCAATTCACGGAAATCGCAAACGAAGTAGCGAAAGTGGTTATCGCAAACGACCCTGCTGACGTAGACGCGCTTTTGGCTTGCGCATACGAAGGCGCAACGGTAGAAGATTACCTTAAGGGTAAAATTGCGATTATCGGTGAAAAGATTGCTGTTCGCCGTTTCGTAAAATACACCACCGAAGGTTTCTTGGAAAGCTACATTCACCTTGGCGGCAAGCTTGGCGTTATTTTGGATATGGCTGGCGAAGCTACCGAAATTGCAAAAGAAGTTGCGCACGACGTAACCTTGCAAATCGCATTCACGAAGCCTGCTTACCTTACGAAGGAAGAAGTTTCCGCGGAAACGTTGGAAAGAGAAAAGGCTGTATTAAAGCAACAGGCTATCAACGAAGGTAAACCCGAAGCTATCGCTGAAAAGATGGTTATGGGTAGAATCAAGAAGTTCTACGAAGAAAACTGCTTGTTAGAACAAGCGTTCATTAAGGACGATTCGAAGAAGGTTGCCGAGCTTGTAAAATCGGGTAACACTTCTATCAACAAGTTTGCATTCTTTATCATGGGCGAAGGCCTTGAAAAGAAGAGCGAAGATTTGAGCGAAGAAGTTGCGAAGCAAGTTGCAGCTGCGAAAAACTAAACGAAAAAAGACAAACCGCGTGAAAGTTCACGCGGTTTTTTCTTGCGATATTTCCCAAACAGCACACGGATATTTTTTCCGCAAGCCCTGACTTTTGCTATCCGTAGTAGTATAATAAATACAACACACACAGGCAGGTATAGTATGTTTGAAAAAATCACGCCCGAACAGGCTGGCGTTTCGTCCGATCAGGTAACCAAATTTATCAAAGCCATTAAAACCCGCCAATTTTTCACCCACGGCATACTTATGATGAAGGACGGCAAAATCTTTGCCGAAGAATACTGGAAGCCCTTCCACAAGGATTTTTGCCATAGAATGTATTCCCAAACCAAAAGCTTTGTGGGTGTGGCAATCGGCTTGCTTATCGAAGAAGGCAAGCTTAGCTTGCAGGACAAAATTGCCGACCATTTCCCCGAAAAAATCGACGGGGAGCTGCGTCCGTATTTAGCGGAACAAACGATAAGGGATATGCTTACCATGTGTACTTGCGGGCAGACGGGGAACTGGTTTGTTTCTAACGACCCCGACAGAACGCATTATTATTTCAACCATGACGGCTCTCGCCGTCCGTCGGGGGGATATTTTGAGTACGACAGCGCAGGTTCGCAAGTGCTTTCTTCGTTGGTGGAAAAGCTTTCGGGAAAAACGCTTTTAGACTATTTGAAAGAAAAACTCTTTAACCGTATGGGTACTTTTCAAACCGCAACCGTTCTTCAAACGCCAAACGGCGATTCTTGGGGGGATTCGGCAATGGTTTGCACTTTGCGCGATATGGCGTCCTTTGCACAGCTTGTCATGAACTACGGCACGTGGGAAGGCGAACGCTTGATGGGCGAAGAATACCTTCGCGAAGCTACGGCAAAGCAGGTGGATAACCGCGAAAACGCGCATTACGGCATTTACCGTACGGGGTACGGCTATCAAATTTGGCGCACGGAAAGAAACGGCTTTGCGTTTTTGGGTATGGGACACCAAATCACCATGTGTTTCCCTGATAAAAACGTACTCTTTACCTATTATTCGGACAACCAAGGGGACGGCAATATCGGCAGAGAAATTATGGGCGGTAACTTTATCGACATGATTTTGGACGAAATGAAGGACGCTCCTTTGCCCGAAAACAAAGCGGCGCAAAAGCGCTATCGCGCCATGACGAAAAATTTAGAGCTTCGCGCGGTGCAGGGGCAAGAAGATTCGCCCTTCCGTCAAGAGCTTAACGGCACAAAATACGTTTGTCAGCCCAACCCCATGGGGATTAAGGATTTTACCTTCTATTTCACAAGCGCGAAAAAGGGCAAGCTTTGCTTTACCAACGCGCAGGGCAAAAAGACCATTCCGTTCGGCGTAAATCATAACGTATTTGGGAAATTTCCGCAGCTTGGCTATGCCAACGACAAGGGCAGAGTGATTACGCAAGACGGGTTTATGTACGACGACGCCGTTTCTGTGGCGTGGACGGAAGATAAAAAGCTACTCCTTTGCGTGCAAATTATCGATAGATATTTTGGGAATATGAGCGCGGTGTTTGCTTTCAAAGGTGACGTTGCGACGGCGCATTTTAACAAGACGGCGGAAGTGTTTTTGAACGAATATCAAGGCACGTTGATTGCCAAAAAAGCATAATATACCTAAGACGGACGAAAAACGTCCGTCTTTTTGCGTTCATGCAAAAATTCTACAAAAAAAATTCAAAAATTCACACAGTTTTTTCCTATTTTGTATAGCTTTCTTTTGAAGAATATGGTATAATAGATAAAATGGAATAATTATGATGCCAAGGAGAAGAACAATGCAACCGATTTACAAACGCGTACTTTTGAAACTTTCGGGCGAAGCCCTTGCAGGCGATCAACGTTTCGGCTTAAATCACGAAGTGATCGCACCCGTAGTCGAACAAATCGTTCAACTGCATAACTTGGGCGTACAGGTAGGGCTGGTAATCGGCGGCGGTAACTTTTGGCGCGGCCGTCAAGGCACGAATATGGACCGCACGACGGCGGATCACATGGGAATGCTTGCCACGGTGATGAACTCCCTTGCCATGATGGACGCTATCGAACAGCGCGGCGTGCCCGTTCGTGTGCAAACCGCTTTGGATATGGTGTCCTTGGCTGAACCGTTTATTTTGCGTAAAGCGTTGCGCCATTTTGAAATGGGGCGTATCGTCATTTTCGCTTGCGGAACGGGCAATCCTTACTGCTCCACCGATACGGCGGCGGCGCTCCGCGCTTGCGAAATCGACGCGGATATTTTGCTTATGGCAAAGAACGTGGACGGCATTTACGATTCCGACCCCAAGACGAACCCGCTTGCGAAAAAGTACGACGAGCTTCGGTATGCGGATATTATCAACCGTGATTTGAAGGTAATCGACTTCACGGCGGCGACCATGTGTATGGAAAACAACGTGCCCACCCTTGCGTTCGGCTTAAACGAAGAAAATTCTATCGTACGCGCTGTGTGTGGGGAGAAGCTCGGCACTATTATCAAAGTCTAAAAAAACGGTTGAAATACTTCGCAATACTGCGTCGGGCTTGCGTTTGCCCTTGCGCGTTTACGCTTAGTAAACTTCCGTCGGGCAAGCCGCGCCCTTCTTGTCTTGCTTGCATTTGAACCGTTTTACAAACGAATTATCTACTTCGCAATACTGCGTCGGGCTTACTCGCATCTAATTCGTTTTTACCTTTCAAACAGACGATAAAAATTTAGGCTAATCCGTTTTACCTTTCAACGGGTAAGGGGAAGAATAAATACAAAAACCATAAAATAACAAATAAAAACATCTCAAAAGGAGAAAAATCATGATTGAAAACGAAAAAGTAGAAGAAATGATGTTGGAACTCGAAGACAAATCGGAAAGAACGATTAACGCTTTGGAAAGCGACTACGGCGCAATCCGTACGGGTAGAGCTAACCCCAAAATTTTGGATAAAATCGAAGTAGAAGCATACGGCGGTATGAGCAAGCTTATCGAGCTTGGCAACGTTTCCGCTTTGGATGCGCGTTGCTTGCAAATCAACCTTTGGGACAAATCGCTTTTGAAAGCGGTAGAAAAAGCCATTTTGCAATCGAATATCGGTCTTACGCCCACCAACGACGGCAACGTAATCCGTTTGGTATTCCCCGTGATGACGGAAGAACGCAGAAAGGAACTTGCCAAGCAAGCGAAGAAAATGGGTGAAGACGCGAAAGTGGCTATCCGTAACCACCGCCGTGAAGCGATGGACGTACTCAAAAAGATGAAGACGGCGAAAGAGCTTTCCGAAGACGAAACGTCCGCTTGCGAAGCTGACGTTGAAAAATCCGTTTCTTCCTTCATGTCCACCTTGGAGAGCATTATTTCCGCAAAAGAAAAGGAATTAATGTCTATTTAAGTGATGTTTGGGAATAAAATAAAAGAAGGAACGCGTATTCCGCGCCATATCGCCATTATCATGGACGGCAACGGCCGTTGGGCGAAAAAACGCATGATGCCCCGTTCCTACGGTCATAAACAAGGTATGCAGCGCATGGTGGGGCTTTTAGAGCACGCCTATGATTTGGGCGTGTCCTTCGTAACCGTTTACGCGTTATCCACCGAAAATTTTAACCGTCCGCAGGCAGAGCTGGAAGGCTTGTACAATCTCATTCGCAACCATTTCCGCGCGTACATGACGCGTATTTGTTCGCGTGGGGTAACCTTACGTATCGTAGGGGATATATCCCCTTTACCTGCCGACGTACAGCAAACGCTGCGGGATTGCGAACGGGAAACGGCGGAATATGCCAAGGACGGGAAAGAGCTTAACTTTGCCATCGGCTACGGCGCGCGCGCGGAGATTGTCCGCGCGGTGAACAGCGCGATTGAAAAAGGGGAAAAGGTAACCGAAGAAAGCTTTTCCGCGCTGTTATATACGCATGGAGAGCCCGACCCTGAGCTGCTCATTCGCACAGGCAAGGAAAAACGCCTTTCCAACTTTTTATTATATCAATCAGCTTATGCCGAATTATACTTTTCGGATAAAATGTTCCCCGAATTTTCGGATAAAGATTTAGAAAAAGCCATTATTTGGTTTTCGGGGAGAAAACGCCGTTTTGGGAAAACGGACGAACAAATTAAGGAATAACTATGAAAACAAGGGTAATTTCAGGCACGGCATACGTCGCGATTGTGCTTACCTTCTATCTGTTGAAGGTACTCGTCAGCGATTTCTTTTTCGACGCGTTGATATGGTTTTGCGCCATCGTCGGCACGTTTGAAATTTTGCGTGCCACTAAAGAAAAAACGAATAAAGCGCAACGGATAACCGTAATGATTTTTTCTATCGTTACCATTCCGGCAACGGCGATTGCCGACGGTATCAATGCGTTTAACGGCAGACAGTACGGTTTGCACATGGACAGTATTTTGTTCTTCGTGCTTGCCGTTATTTTGCTGATTATGCTTGTGCTCCGTCATGAAGAAACAAGCTTGGAAAGCGTGGGCGTATCCCTGTTTTCCGCCGTATATCCAACGCTTTTGTTGACGCTTTTGGTACAGGCAAACCACGTTCCGCTGTTAGACCAAGCGGCAAAATACGCCTTTAATTCCGATTTATTGATTTGCTTTATCTTTGTCATTTCGCCTGCGGCGGATTGCTTTGCTTTCTTCTTTGGAAAGCTGTTCGGCAAAATTTGTCCGCGTAAATTAGCCCCCAAGCTCAGCCCCAAAAAGACGGTTGTCGGGGCAATCGGGGGACTTATCGGCGGCGTTATCGGCGGCGGCGTGATTTATATTTTCTATAACCTTGCGGTCGGCAGCTTTGACATGATGGGCTTTTGGCTGCCCGTGTATTTCGTTATCGGATTTTTAGGCGCTGCGGCGACCATGTTTGGAGACCTTGTGGAAAGCTGTATCAAGCGTAAGCTGGCTATTAAAGACATGGGTAAAATTATGCCCGGTCACGGCGGCGTTTTAGACCGTATCGACGGTACGCTGTTTGCTACCATGGCGGTATACGTATGTTTCGTCGTGGTGCGTATGTTCGTACTTCCCTCCATAGGCTAAAAAGGAGCTTTGTCATGCGTGAGATCTCTTTGATCGGTTCGACGGGTTCTATCGGTATACAAGCGTGTAACGTAGTCCGTCGTTATCCGCAACAGTTCAAAATCGTTTCGCTGGTGGCTAATACGTCAGCGGACGTTTTTTTGAAACAGGTACAAGAATTTAAGCCCGCGTACGCCGCTTTGGCGGACGAACGGGCAGGCAAGAAAATCGCAGGGGATATCCCCAAGGGCGTGCGCTTTGCCTACGGCAAACAGGCGGCGGAGGACGGCGTTTGCTTTGGTGATACCGCGCTTGTCGCGGCAACGGGGTTTGCAGGCTTGCGCTATTCCTTGCGCGCGATAGCCGAAAATAAGCGGCTTGCCTTAGCCAACAAGGAAACGTTGGTTTGCGGCGGTCAGCTCGTCATGGGGGAACTCGAAAAGAAAGGCTTGGATATTTTACCTATCGACAGCGAGCATTCCGCCCTTTGGCAAGCGTTATCGTTTGATAGAAAAGCCGATTTTAAGCGTTTGATTATCACCGCAAGCGGTGGGCCGTTTTACGGCAAAACGCAGGAGCAGCTGCGTAGCGTAACGCCTGCGTCCGCGCTTAAACACCCTACGTGGAAAATGGGCGCGAAAATCACCATTGACAGCGCAACGCTCTTAAATAAAGGCTTTGAAGTTATCGAAGCGAAATGGTTGTACGATACCACCTTGGATAAAATCCACACGGTAGTACAGCCCGAAAGCATTATTCATTCTATGGTGGAATTTGCCGACCGCGGCATTTTGGCGCAAATGAGCTATCCGACCATGGAATTGCCCATTCAGTTGGCGCTCACCTATCCTAAGCGTTTGGATTGCGACCTTGCGCCGCTTAATTTTGAAACGCTGGGGGCAATCCGCTTCTTGCCGCTGGAAAGAAAGGATTTTCCTTGTTACGATTTGGCATTGACTTCGCTTGAACAGGGGGATAACTATCCTTGCGCGCTCAACGGTGCGGGCGAAGTGGCGGTACGCGCGTTTTTGGACGAACGTATTCCGTTCACGGCGATTGCCGATACTATGGATTACGCCCTGCAAAAGACGATACGAAGGAAAGCGGATAGCTATGAAGTATTACAATCGACGGATACTACCGCGCGCGCGTTGGCGGAAGAATACGTCAATAAAGTATAGGGGAAAGAATATTGAATACGTTTGCATTACTTGATTTTAGCGCTGTTATGCAAAGCGTCGGCGGCGTGGTGCTTGCCGTTGCGGTGCTGCTTGCCATGGTTACCATTCACGAATTTGGGCATTACGTAGCAGGAAAGCTGTTAAACTTCAAAATCAATGAATTTGCGGTGGGGTTTGGCCCTGCTATCTTAAAAAAACGCAGTAAAAAAACGGGTGAGCTGTTTGCGCTGCGTATCATTCCGCTTGGGGGATATTGCGCGTTTGACGGCGAAGACGAGTTCGAAGAAGAACAAACCCAAAAAGAAGAACAGCCGTTTGAAGAAATGTCGCCCGTTGAAGAACCCGTTCAAAAGCAAGACGAATACCCCGAACCTAAGGGGGAACGGTTCAACGACCAAAAACCTTGGAAACGCATTATCGTTTTAATTGCAGGCGCAACCATGAACTATTTGTTGGCACTTGTCCTGCTGTTTATCATGTTCGGTTGCTTTGGGCGTATTCATTCGTATATCGGCTATACGGGGGAAGAACCCCCTGCGATTACCAACCCCGACGGCTTGTGCGCGCAGGATATCGTGCTTTCCGTCGACGGACAGGATATTTATTTAACCACCGATTACGTGGATATCCTTTCGGGGAAAAACAAGGGCGATACGATTAGCGTGAAAATTTTACGCCGCGACGCCGATAAGGTATGGCAGGAAAAAACGCTTAGTATTACCCTGCAAGCCGATTGCCATTTAACAAGCATGACGCAAACGGGGCTTGTCATGCAAGCGCTTGGCTTGAACAGCGAAGAAGTGGGCTTTGCGTCCGTTACCATGAAGACGGGATTTTTCGAAACCATCGGTTCGGCAGTTGTGTATTCCTTCAAAATCGGCGGAACGGTACTGCGTTCTTTGGGTGAGCTTATTACGGGGCGTCTTGGCTTAAACGCCATGGGCGGGCCTGTAACGACGATAAAGGTGACTTCGCAAATCGCTTCGGCAGGGGTGCTGCCCCTTTTGAATATCGCGGCGTTTATTGGCGTGAACTTGGCGGTGTTCAACCTGTTGCCCATTCCCGCGCTGGACGGGTGTAAGGTTATCTTTTGCATTATCGAATGGATAAGAAGAAAACCCGTCAACCGTAAGGTGGAAGCGATTATCCACTTCGCGGGTATCGTACTGTTGTTCGGTTTTGCTATTTTGGTGGACGTGTTACAACTTTTTGTATAAAAATTTTCGCCTGTCAAGTAAAAATGCTTGACAGGCGTATTTATTTAAGGTATAATAAACGGGTGATAAGGAGATGCCGATATGAAAGACGACGTTCAATTTATGAAGCTTTGGGATCTGTATTCTCCCTTGTTGACGCAAACGCAAAAAGAAATCACCGATTTGTATTTTAATTTCGATTTGTCGTTGGCTGAAATTGCCGAGCAAAAAGGCGTTTCCCGTCAAAGCGTGTCCGACTGTTTGCAAAAATGCAGAAAACAGCTGGAAAAATACGAAGAAAAGCTGGGTTTTTGTGAAATGCTAGACAGCGTTTCGAGAGAATATTCCGCGTACATGACGGAAACGGAACGTTGGATTACGCACACGGAAAAGACGTATCCGCAAATGCAGGAGGCTTTGAACGATTTGCAAAGACGCTTGCATGCGTTGCATGAAGAATTTGGCGTAGAAGTGATAGAGCTTTCGGGCGACGAGCAAGGTTAAGGAGAACTATGGCATTATTCGGTTCATTATCGGAAAGATTAAATCACATATTTTCCAAGCTGACCAAGCGCGGTAAGCTCACCGAACTAGAAATCCGTACGGCGATGCGTGAAGTGCGCGTGGCGCTTTTAGAAGCGGACGTCAACCTTCGCGTTGCGAAACAGTTTATTGCGGACGTTTCCGAAAAGGCGGTCGGGCAGGAAATTCTCTCTTCGCTCAACCCTGCGCAACAGGTTATCAAAATCGTCAATGAAGAATTGATTGCGCTGATGGGCAGCAAGAACGCAAAGATAGAAGTATCGCCCAAGCTCCCCACCGTCATTATGATGTGCGGTTTGCAGGGCGCAGGGAAAACCACGCTTTGCGGAAAGCTTGCCGTTCAGCTGAAAAAACAGGGCAAGAACCCCTTGCTTGTGGCAGGGGATATCTACCGCCCTGCGGCAATTACGCAGCTGCAAGTCGTTGGGAAAAACGCGCAGGTGGAAGTGTTTGAAAAGGGCACGCAAAGCCCTGTAAAAACGGCGAAACAGGCGATAGAATATGCGCGCTCCAAAGGCTACGACACCGTAGTTTTGGACACGGCAGGCCGTTTGCAAATCGACGAAACGTTGATGCAAGAGCTGGAAAATATCAAAAAGGAAGTGGAAGTTACCGAAACGTTGCTTGTCGTGGACGCGATGACGGGGCAAGAAGCGGTCAACGTAGCCGAAACGTTCAATTCCCGTTTGGAAGTAACGGGGGTAATCTTGACCAAGCTTGACGGCGATACGCGCGGCGGCGCATGCCTTTCCATTAAAGCGGTAACGGGCAAGCCGATTAAGTTTATCGGCGTTGGGGAAAAGCTCACCGATTTAGAGCCTTTTTATCCCGAACGTATGGCGTCCCGTATTTTGGGTATGGGCGACGTCTTATCGCTTATCGAAAAGGCGCAACAGGCAATCACGGAAGAAGACGCCAAGAAAATGCAGCAAAAAATGCTGGCAAACAGCTTTACCCTTTCCGATTATTTAGAACAGTTTGCTATGATGAAGAAAATGGGCGGTGCGCAAGCCATGCTGTCCATGCTCCCCGGGGCAGGCAAGCTGAAAGTGAACGAAGGGGATATCGACGAAAAGAAAATGGAGCATACCAAGGCGATTATCCTTTCCATGACCAAGCAAGAACGGGATAATCCGTCGATTATCGACAGCAAGAGAAAACGCCGTATTGCGGCAGGCTCTGGAACAACCGTCCAAGAAATCAATCAGCTTTTGAAACAGTTCGAACAAACGAAAATGTTGATGAAGCAGTTGAAGGGCGGGGGAAAGGGACGGTTTAGACTTCCCTTCTAAAAAAACGGCTGAAATACTGCGTTTGACAAACGATAGAAAATCTTTCCGCGAAAGCGGCAAAAACACACAAAACGAAAAACAAAAAAAATTTTTTATATACTTTGGAGGTATAATATTATGGTTAAAATGAGACTTTTCAGAATGGGCGACAAAAAGAACCCTATCTACCGTGTAGTTGTTGTGGACAGCAGAAAGGCTGCAACGGGCGAATACATTGACTGTGTTGGTCATTATAGACCCACCTGCGATCCCGTAGAACTCACCATCAACGTAGAAAAGGCGAAAGACTGGTTGTCCAAGGGCGTTCAACCCACCGAAACGGTAAAGAGCCTTCTTATCAAGACGGGCGCTATGGAAAAATCCGCTAAGCTCAGCGCGTCCAAGACCAAGACGAAGAAGTCCAAATAAAGCTTTTTAGTCAAGGGAGAAAACTATGTTGGATTTGATCAAGTACATCGTGGAGCAGTTTGCCGAAGATAAGGAAAACGTAGAATACACGGTGAAAGAAAAGGACCGCGTTATCGAAGTGACGGTAACCCTTTCCCCTTCGGATATGGGTAAGGTCATCGGCAAGCAAGGCAAAATCGCCAAAGCGATGCGCACTATCGTACGTGCGGCGACCCCTGCAAGCAGCAAAAAATACGTGGTGGAAATTCGTGAACGCGGCGGCGACGCTGTGGATAGCGACGACGAAGCGGCGGAATAAAACCGCGACTTAACCATGAAAAGGCTTTCAAGCGGAAGCCTTTTTTTGGCATTAAGCAAAAAAAAGGAGAACGTGCTATGCAACGTTTAGTAATCGGGGAAGTATTAAAACCGCAAGGGATTCGCGGAGAGCTGAAAATCAAAACGTTCACCGACGCGCCCGAAGACGTCAAGGCATTCAAAACGGTATATATCGACGACGTAGCGTATAAAATTTTATCCTTCCGCGTCGGCACGGACGGCGCGGCGTACGTAGGACTTCGCGGCATTCCCGATAGAAACGCCGCGGAGCTTTTCCGCGGTAAAAAGCTGGAAGGGGAACGCGACGACGCACCGCCCTTAGAAGAAGGACAGTACTACATTATCGACGTAATCGGTTGTTCGTGTGAAACGGAAGAAGGGGAAATCTTAGGTACGGTAGTGGATATTTCCAACCTTTCTTCGGATATTTACACCATAGAAAAAGCAGGAAAGAAAATACTCTTCCCTGCCGTGAAAGGCGTTGTAAAACAGGTGGATATCCAAAACAAAAAGCTTATCGTGGATAAAACCGTTTTCGACGAAATTGCCGTTCTTTAATGCTTTGCTTTCTTTTTCATTAAGCGTATCAGTGTATCCAAAGCGCCTGTTTTGGCGAGCGCGACAAGTACGAGCACGTTGACAAGACAGTCCGCAGGGATATACACGCATTGATAGATAAACGAATAGATAAAGGCGTTGGATACTGCCCAAGCGGGGAAATCCGCCCAAGCCTCGCCTTCCATAAAGAAGATTGCGCCCGAGCATAAGTGGAAGGCAAACCGCAACGCGCAAACGCTGATACAGCCGAGCACAAGCGGTAGCGCGCCTTTTTCCTTTCTTGCCATTTTTCCGAATACCCCCATAAGCCCTACGCTGGCAAACGCAAGCAAATAATCAAGCAAAAAGGTTGCGGGGGTGAGAATGTACGGGTCTTCGATAAAGTTCAAAAGCCCATGGATAAGCCCTACAAGCAGCCCGTCCGCTACGCCGTACATATACGCGTAAACGAGAATGGGTACAAGGGACGCAAGGGTTATCGAACCGCCGTATTGAATAGGGCTTACCTTAATCAAGGCAAGCGTAAACGAAGTGGCTACGCATACGCCTGCAAAGGCAAGCCGTTTTCCGTCGCGTTGCTTTTTATGCAACAGACAAATCAGGGCAATGACGCCAAGTAGAACGAAAACTGCGGCAACGGATATCCATTTTACGGTTTCCGTCGTTTGTTCGCTCACTTCTAAAAGGGAATAGAGAAACATAAAAACACTCCTTTTCCGCCGTTTCGTTTGAAGAAAAAAACGCCACGCAATATTTTGCGTGGGTAAATGCTTTTTTTATCCACCGTAAAAAACGGTAGAGGAAAAAACGTTTATCAATCTCTCGCTCAAGTATTACCTTGCCGATTCCAATGGTATAATCTCAGCCTGCTAAGGCACCCACGACGGATAATTAAATTTTGTAGTATCATTATACTACGTCTTTTGACAAAAGTCAAACGAATAAGGAGAAAAAAATCATGCGATACGATTTTTATGCGTATTTAGACAGAATGAAATATATCAAGCGTTGGCAGCTTATGCGTTCTATGCGCGCGGAAAATATTATGGAGCATTCCCATTGCGTAACCGTGCTCACGCACGCGCTTGTTACCATTCACAACGAAGTGTTTGGGGGCAAAGCGGACGTTTTGAAAGCCGTTATGTACGCCACCTACCATGAAGTAAGCGAAGTTTTAACGGGGGATTTACCCACGCCGATTAAGTATTACAATCAAAGTATCCACAGCGCGTATAAACAAATGGAAAAGAGTGCAGGGGAGAAGATTGCAAGCTCCTTGCCCGAAGAAATGCGCCCTGCTTTGTCGCAGTATATTATGGCGGACGAACAAAGCGAAGAATACGTATTTGTCAAGGCGGCGGATAAGCTGGCGGCGTACGTCAAGTGTTTGGAAGAGCTGCGCAGCGGCAATATGGAATTTTCCAAGGCGAAAAAGAGTATTGAAAAAGAACTGCGCGCAAGAAAAATCCCCGAAGTGGAATACTTCTTCAAGCATTTTATTCCGTCGTTTGAGTTGACTTTGGACGAGTTGGAAACGCTGTAAAAAGGCGTTTGGGAAAATTTCACACAAATTTCAAATATTCTTAAACTGCTTAACGAAAACACAGGGTATACTACTATATATAAACCCTAAAGGATTATCGCATGAATAAATGGACGAAAACGATAGTATGCGCGCTTTGCGGCGTGATTGCAGCCTTTTCGCTGGCTTCGTGTAAGCTGCAAGGCGAAGTGGTCAATGCGTACGATATCGCCGTAAAAAACGGCTTTACGGGTACGGAAAAGGAATGGCTGCTTAGCCTAAACGGCAAGGACGGTAAGGACGGCGAAGACGGCAAGGACGTCACCGTTGACGAGCTGTTCGCCGCGGCAAAAGCCGAAGGCTTTGAAGGAACGAAACTCGATTTCATTAAACACCTTGTCGCGGAATACAACGCCAACAACGAAACGACGACGATTGCCAAAACGGTTACTTCCGTCGTGAGTATTTTTTGCGGCTTTGAACGTACCGTCAAGGGGTATTTGAACAACCGCACGGAAATCACTTCGTCAGGCGGCAGCGGCGTTATTTTGGACATCGATTATAACAGCGGTTCGGCGTATATCGTCACCAACTATCACGTGGTATACAGCTTGGAAAGCGACACGGGCATTTCGCAGTCTATCTATCTTTATCCGTACGGTTCGCTTTGCGGATTCTCTTCCCAAACGGGCAGGGACGATACGGGCTTTGGTATCAAAGCGGAATTTATCGGCGGCGCAATGGACTATGACGTCGCGCTTTTGAAGGTAACGGGTAGCGAGCTTATCAAGGAAAGCCACCTTACAGCCGCGAAATTTGGAAATTCTAACACCGTTAAGGTGGGCGAAAAAACGTTTGCCGTGGGGAATTCCAACGGCTTGGGCGTATCGGTTACCAGCGGTATTGTTTCGGTGGATTCCGAAACGATTACCATGACGTCTTCGGACGGAAAACGTGCGGTAGGGTATAGAGTTATGCGTACCGACGCCTCCGTCAACCACGGAAATTCGGGCGGCGGACTGTTCGACTTAGACGGGAACTTAATCGGGATTACCAACGCCAAAAACGTGGAAGACGAAACGGATAATATTTGCTACGCTTTGCCGATTACGCAGGTGAAATATTTACTCCAAAACATTTGGGATACCCTGCAATCGGGGCAAAAAACGGGTTACGTTTCGCGCGCTATGCTGGGCATTGAAACAACGTTTAGCGATGCTTCGCTGTATATCGACGCGGACGGCGAGCTTGCCGTAAAAGAAACGTTTTACGTGCGCAACGTTACAACGGGTAGTGCGGCAGACGGCGTATTCCAAACCATGGATATCATTCAAGCGGTCACGATTGACGGCGTAAAGACGGAATTTTCCCGTCGCTATCTCATGCAGGATATCATGTTGACCATTCGCAAGGGCGACAGCGCCGTGTTTACCGTTTTGCGCGATAAACAGTCGGGCGTAGGCAAAGAAACGGTAGAGCTCACCGTTATATTTGGCGAAGACGATTTCGTGAAATACGCTTAAAAGGGCGTGTTTTGCGGAAAAATAAATTTGTTCACACAAACTTCTCTTTTATGTTTTTTGTTGGGGGGACGCGACGCGGCGCAAGCCGTCGACGCGTCTTTTCCTTAGATGCTTGACATTTTTCTTTATTTATAGTATACTTAAACGTGAACAACGTACGTGATAAGGAGCAACTTATGCGCCAAGAAGAATTTTTGAACATTTTATCCGATTATTTTCAAAACGAAGAAGGTATGGACGCCTTGCGAAAGGGTACGCCCCTTGGCACGGATTCCGTGGATAAACCCGTCTTTTCCCAGCTTCGGGAAGAACCGTTTACCTTCCGCCATACCTGCGTTACGGGCGCGCGCCGTACGGCGTTTATCAAGCGGCTTTTAATGACGCTTTCTTGTTTATATAACAAAGACGAAGCCTGCTTTTTCGTCATTTCGCCGCGCCTTGATTACGGTGAACTTCTTCGCCTTTCAAATATCGACCTTACCGCGCCGTTTTTGCGTACGAAAGCCGATTTAAGCGAAACGCTTGCTTGCGTGAAGGAGCTTGTTTCCATGCGCTTTTCGGGCGGCGGTTATCCTAAATTATTTTTGGTTTTAGACGGTTTGGAAGAATTGCCCGATTGCAATAAAAACAGCGATTTTGAAGAATACCGCGCCTTTTTCGACGTGCTTTCCCGTCGGCAAAATATCGAAGTGATTACGGGTGCGGAGCTTATGCGCAGTATTTTCAGCGGTTATCCCGGTGCGTTTGTCGGTGTGGGGAATTGCTTGGTTACCACCCAAGACGACGGCGTAGCCGACGTGACGTACGTGGGCGAAGATTCGCAAATGTCCTTGCCGACGGTGCTGCATTTCCCGTCCGCGCCGTCCATTACCGAAACGGTGATTTACTTAAATTCCGTGGCTGCAACCAAGACGGAAACGGAAAGGGAAGAATAAGCCGTGGAGCAAGGAAAACTTCTTCAACGCATACCTGCCCCCTTGCTTTCGTGGTATGATAGCCATAAACGCACCCTGCCTTGGCGAGAAAATCCCACGCCCTATCGCGTATGGGTGTCGGAGATTATGCTTCAACAAACACGCGTAGAAGCGGTGAGAGAATACTACCTGCGGTTTATGAACGAATTGCCTACGGTGGAGCATTTGGCGGCGTGCGAAGAAGAAAAGCTGTTAAAGCTTTGGGAAGGCTTGGGTTATTATAGCCGCGCAAGGAATTTACAAAAGGCGGCGAAACAAATTGTTTTGGACTTTGACGGCGTGTTTCCAAACGATATCCGTATGTTGCAAACGCTATCGGGGGTTGGCGCGTATACGGCAGGCGCAATTGCGTCTATCGCCTTTGGAAAACGAGCGGCGGCGGTGGACGGCAACGTTTTGCGCGTGGTCAGCCGTTTAACGGAAAACGCAACGCCGATAAACGATATCGCCTATCGCAAAAATTTAGAAGAACAGCTTACGGCAATCTATCCCCCCGAAGGGGAGCTTTGTTCCCGTTTTACCCAAAGCTTGTTTGAGCTTGGCGCGCTCATTTGTAAACCGCGTTCCCCCGAATGTAACGCTTGTCCGTTGTCCTTTCTGTGCAGGGCAAACGCCCACAACACGCAAACGCTTTTCCCCGTGCAACCGCCCAAAAAAGCGAAAAGAGAAGAAGACGTGTACGTGTTTTTGATACAGACGGACGAAGGCTTTTGTATCCGTCGACGGGAAGAAGGAGTGCTTAAGGGCATGAACGAATTTCCGTCGCAAGTCGTTTACGGCGAAAGCGCGGCGGCGGTTTTGGACGAATGGGGCGTGTATGGGCATCAAGAGCTTGCGCGTAAAAAATTTACGCATATTTTCACCCATATTCGTTGGGATATCACCTGCGTTTGGGTACGCGCGGAAAGCGCGCCGTTTGATACGTATAGCTTAGAAGAAATACAAGAAAAGGTATCGTTGCCGACGGCGTTTCGACAATGTTTGCAAATGTTAAAGGAGTAAAATTATGAAAGTATTGCTTGTCAACGGCAGTCCGCACGCGGACGGCTGCACGAATAGGGCACTTCAAGAAGTAGAAAAAGCCCTGCAAAAACAGGGCGTAGAAACGGAAATTTTCCATATCGGCAAAGGCTCTATCGGCGGTTGTATGGTATGCGGAGCTTGCGCAAAGCTTGGCAAATGCGTGATAGACGACGCGGTAAACCGCTTTGCGGAAAAAGCCAAAACGGCGGACGGGTTTGTTTTTGGTTCGCCCGTGTATTATGCGTCGGCGGCAGGGAGCATGGTTGGCTTTATGGATAGGCTGTTTTATAGCGCAAGCAAAACCATGGCGTTCAAGCCCGCGGCGGCGGTAGCCAGCGCAAGACGGGCAGGCACGGTGTCTACCTTTGACGGCTTGAATAAATACTTCACGATTAATAACATGCCCGTTGTTTCGGCAAATTACTGGAACGGCGTTCACGGGGCGAACAATACGCCTGCGGACGTGGAACAAGACGAAGAAGGCTTACAAACCATGCGCCTTTTGGGGAATAATATGGCGTGGCTGCTTCGCTGTATACAGCTTGGAAAGGAGCAGGGTATTCAACCCGAAACCGAACCTAAGCTTCGTACCAACTTTATTAAAAACTAAGCTTTTGGATTATAAACGAAAACGGAGCGTTGCTGCCTGCAACGCTCCGTTTATAATTAATCGTATTCCTTCAAGCCTAATAAATAATCGGTGGATACGTCTAAAAATACGGCGATATCCACAATCGCTTGCATGGGCGGTTCATTATTACCGTTTAACCATTCGCACAGTGTAGACGGCTGTACGTTTATGGCAGCGGCAAGTGCCTTTTGTGTTCGCCCGTTTTCTTTCAAGGTGGCTTTTACCCTTTCTCCAAAAACTTTCATAATTCATATTATATAAATTTTATTTGTTTAATATTAGAAAATTCATAAAAAATGAATTATAAAAACATTTGACAATTCATATATAATGAATTATAATGATAATATAATGGATAATTTTCAACAATCAGGAAGAATTTGGCTTAAAGTTAATTTTTTTATTATGTCATTCTTTGTATTTATTATTACGCTTCTTATATATGAAAAAATATACTTTTTAGAGGAAGTATACGTTAGCGTAATAAAAAACAATGAATTGGGATTATTGTGTCAAATAACAGAAGTTGTTTCAATCGTATGTGTATCTTGCGCTCTATATCATACAGTAAACCGATTGTTTTTGTCTTGCGTTCATGAAAAGCTACAGTGTCAAAAAAAAGCGATAGCTTTTTTATTTATTTCAAGCATCGCTTTGATTGTATATGAAATACTTTTGGTGGTTGAATATGGAGAAAGACTAACATTATCTTTTTCCCCATTTTTATGTTGTATAATATTTATTTTCTATTTTTTATATTTTAAGGGAGATTACGAGAATTAAAAAATACGGTTTGGAATGAACCAAACCGTATTTTTTACACGAAAGGGTGTTCTACTTTAATCACGCAAAAGCAGTTGGGCTTTTGCGCGGTGATTTTTTGGATAACCGCCTTTTCCGCTTCGGCGGAAGTCATGGCGCAATCGCTAGGAATAACAAGGTCGAAAATCATATTAAACGATTGCTCGCCCATGGTCATGCGGAAATCGTGAATGGTAAA
>JAZTWF010000114.1:0-1865 GCA_045635725.1 Candidatus Scatosoma sp.
CATACGTTCAAAGCCCAAACCGAAACCGCTGTGGGTTGTACCGCCGAAACGGCGCAAGTCAAGATACCACCAGTAATCTTCGGGGTTCATGCCAAGCTCTTGAATACGCGCCACAAGCTTATCGTAGTCGTCTTCTCTTTGAGAACCGCCGACAAGCTCACCGATACCGGGAACAAGCAAGTCCGCCGCCGCAACCGTTTTGCCGTCGTCGTTTTGTTTCATGTAGAACGCTTTGATTTCCTTGGGATAATCGGTAAGGAACACGGGCTTTTGGAAAATGGTTTCCGTCAAGAAACGTTCGTGTTCGCTTTGCAAATCCTTGCCCCAGAAAATATTTTTATCGTCGAATTTATCGGCGTTTTGTTTGAGAATTTCAATCGCTTCGGTGTACGTCAAACGAACGAACGCGTTTTCGGAAACGTTCTTCAAGCGTTCTAAAAGCCCCTTATCGACAAACTGATTTAAGAAGTTGAGTTCGTCTTTACACGTATTTGAAACGTAATCGATAACGTATTTCACCATCGCTTCGGCTACGTCCATATCCCCTTGTAAATCGCAAAACGCCATTTCGGGTTCAATCATCCAAAACTCTGCGGCATGGCGCGCCGTGTTGGAATGTTCTGCGCGGAACGTAGGTCCAAACGTATATACGTTGCCAAACGCCATAGCGTACGTTTCGGCATTGAGCTGACCGGAAACGGTAAGCGCCGCTCTCTTGCCAAAGAAATCGTTTTTGTAATCCAGCGGTTCTTTCTTGTTCAAGTTTTCCATGTCCATTGTGGTAACTTGGAACATTGCCCCTGCGCCTTCGCAGTCGCTGCCCGTGATAATGGGGGTATGCACGTAGACAAATCCCCTATCGTTGAAGAATTTATGAATGGCGATTGCCGCTTCGCTTCGGATACGGAACGCCGCGCCGAATAAGTTGGTGCGGGGACGAAGATAGGCAATCTCACGCAAAAATTCTACCGAGTGGCGTTTCTTTTGCAAGGGATAATCGGGCGTGGACGCGCCTTCGATACGAATGGATTTCGCCTTAATTTCGTACGGTTGTTTGTTTTCGGGGGTGAGTTCTACCACACCTTCCACGACGATAGACATACCCACGTTGCCGTGCGCAATTTCGTCGTAGTTGGCAAGATTTGCCCGTTCGAAAACGATTTGCGTGCACTTAAAGCAGCTGCCGTCGTTGAGTTCGATAAACCCGAACGCTTTGGAATCGCGAATCGTCCTTGCCCAGCCTGCAACGGTGACCGTCTTTCCACCGTATGCCGACATGTTTTCGTTGAGTGTTTTAAGCTGTAATCTTTCCATATGAAACCTGCCTTTGCGCCAAGGAAAAACCGCTAATTTCGTCGAAAGCTGTTTTTCCCGATTTTATACGGTTTTATTATAACATTTTTCGTAGAAAAAAACAAGCGTTCAAGCGCATTTAATTAGGCGGATTTTCGATTTTTTTGACGATGACCGCCTGTATGGGCCGATATTCGTCCGTGCGCAGCAGCTTTCGGCTGATTAAACGCTCTCCTTGATAGCGTTCAAGATAGGCTTGGCTTTTCAGCCCGTTTTTGGGCGCGCGGAGAATTTCTTCCTTTTCCCCTTCCTTGACGACGGGTGGCGGCGGTGCGATTTCCGCAAGCGCTTGGGAAACGATTTCCAACCTATCCACCTTGGTTTCCCCGTAAAAGCATACGCGGATATACCCGTCGCCCACTTGCGCCCGAAGTCGAACGGGTACGTCGTGGGGGTTAAACAGGCACAAATCGCTCTGCGAAGACACCATGGCGTCGCGCGACGGCGGCACGTACCCCACCCGAAGGGAATGGGCGTGAAATTCGGTGATTTCTAACCCTGCCTTGATAGCG
>JAZTWF010000115.1:0-2260 GCA_045635725.1 Candidatus Scatosoma sp.
CAGCTTTTTAGAAAAAAACTTGACATTTTTTATATAAAAATCTGCAGGGAAGAACCTGCGGATTTTTATTTTATACTATTTAATCTTCAAAATCGTTAAAATAATCTTTATCAAAAAATTCGGATAAAGTTATACCTGCGCCTTATCAAAAGGCTTTAATGGTTAATACCTTGGAGCATTTCGTTCTACCTTTTATCAAGTCGTATATCGCCGACGGGGATTTTCCTCCGTTTAACGCTGTTTCACAAACATTTATATTCTTTTCTTTACAGATTTCGTCAATTCTTTTGATAATCGCATTATTTATATCCATATAATCACCTTCGTGGAATCCCCACAAAAAATTTCGTTGGGATTTTTGTAGGTTTCTTCTTATATCTCCACGTCGAAACGGGATATAAATTGTTTTTCGTTTAGATAGGCAAGCTGGTTTTCAACCGAAAAACGCAAGCTTTTGGCAACCAAGCATTGACGGGCAACGCCGCGGCTTTTATTTTTGAGCGTGTTTCCGTATTTCATATCCCCCACGACAGGACAACCTATATGAGCCAAATGCGCGCGGATTTGATGCGTTTTGCCTGTATGTAAAGTGATTTCCGCTTTGGATATCCCCTGTTTGGTTTGCAACACCGTATATTCTGTGACAATGCGTTCTGCTCCGCTAACGGGCGTATCAAATACGGCAACCAACGATTGTTCGGCGTTCTTTTTTAAGTACGCCGTCAAAACTTCCTTTTCCTTTGGAAACGTACCGAAACAAAGCACGTGGTATTTCTTTTCCAAGCTATGGTGTTTGAATGCGTTTAACAGCGCCTGTTCGCTGATTTCGTCCAACGCAAATACCATTAGCCCCCTTGTATTTCTATCCAAGCGGTGGATAAAACGGCAATTTTCATATTTTTCCGTAAGCGCGGTGAAAACGGCTTCGGAATTGACGCCGCTTTCCTTATCGATAATCAACACGTGTTCGTCTTGGTAAACGGGATAAAAGGCTGGTTTTTCTTGCTGTTTTTGGGTGAGATAATATTGTACGGTATCGCCAACTGCAAGAATAATATTTTCCCCCGTCTTTTTTCCGTTGACTTTGATTTCCTTATTTTTCAAAAGATAGGCAAAGCAAAAGGACGCTTGCGCGCAAGCGTTATCGGTAAATTCTTTGAGCGTTTGCTGTTTATCTACTATACGTTCTATCATTTTTCTTACAAAATCCCGCCGAGCGTTTCCGTTCGGCGGGTACGTTATTGTTTAGTCTTGTTGTTCTTCTTGGTCAGCCTTTTTTGCTTTCTTTTTGGCTTTCTTTTCCGCCTTAGCGTCTACGTCTTCCAACGTTTCGTCCGAAGGCTTCACCATAAGCAGGATAATGATGAGAATCAACATTACGCCTGCGATAGCAAACAGGATAACGGAAACGATATTGTCTTCTAACCAGTTATCTTCACCCGTTACGCTGTACGCCTTGGATTCTACGACGATCAGCTTATACGCGCCCGCACGATAAGTAGGCATATTCTTTTCCCAGAAGTCGCCAAGCAGGAGATATTCACCCGTTTTTGCCGTCTTAAAGCTGACGGAAGTTGCGTTCCAGTTATATACTTCCCATTCGTCGGTGGCGTTATTCACCGTATCGCCTGCTTCGCCAACCTTGACAAAGCATTTCAAAATATTGTCCACGTCTTCGGTTGCCGTTTTGCCAAGCTTTTCAGCAAGCAATTCCGCGTATACGCGCAGGTAATATTTATGGTAGTCCCCACCGCTTACGGAAGAGAAACCTTTTTCGGCTACCGCTTCGGCAATTTTTTCATAGGTAATTTTGGTGAGCGTATCTACCGTCAAATCGCTGTATTTGGTAAGGTCGATACGATAAAGCGCATAGGATTTTTGCAAATCGGTTGCACCGACAACCTGGATTTCGGAAGAAGGTAACGTGAACGTCGTATTCAAAATTTCCGTTTCTTTCAGCTTGCTTGCCGAAAGTTCTTTTACTTTCAAGCCCTTATCGCTGATTTTGAAGGTGAACGTGGGAATGTCGTCGATATCCCAAACGTTATCCGTCGTAAGCGTTACTTTATTGCCTTCGTTGTCGTAATATTCCATGGCGTTGCCCGCCGCGTCGGTTGCGAACACCTTAAAGCTATACCAGCCTTCGCTTTCTACGGGAATTTCCAACTCGTCAAAGTCTTTATTCGTCAAAGAGACAGGCGAACCAACCGAAGACGTCGGGGTGTAATAGCTGATAGAGAATTGCATAGAACGATAACCG
>JAZTWF010000116.1:0-6520 GCA_045635725.1 Candidatus Scatosoma sp.
AGATATAACCATAGCGGTGATGATGGCAAAGAGGTTCCACCTGTTCCCATTCCGAACACAGAAGTTAAGCTCTTTTACGCCGAAAGTACTTGCAGGTTACTGCCGGGAGGATAGGTAATTGCCGCTTTTCATCTAAAAAGAGCTAAGTGTAAGCTTGGTTCTTTTTTCTTTTCAACACCCTGTTAATCCGTGTTTCTTTTTAACACATTGTTTACCCGTGTTTTTTTAACAGCATATAACTTAGTACGGCTAATCTGTGTTAGGTTTACGTATATCAAAATCCCCGTTTCCCAAAAAAGGAACGGGGATTTCACGTTAAAAGGTTGTTTCCAAAGTAGACAAGGCTTGATAAAATGCCAAACGTTGTTTACAATCCTTTTCCGCTTGCGCAAATAATTCGTCGGCAAGTTCAGGACTTGATTTTGCAAGCGTTGCAAATCGGTTTTGCGAGAATAAAAAGCTTTTGAAATCGGCGGTGGGGGCTTTGCTGTCCAACGTAAACGGGTTTTCGCCTTTTTGCTTTTTCGTCGGGTCAAAACGGTACAACGGCCAGTAACCGCAAGCAACGGCGTTTTTGCCTTCTTCCATACTCTTACTCATGGGCGCGCCGTGAGCGATACAGGGCGAATAGGCGAGAATAATCGACGGACCGTCATACGCTTCCGCTTGCGTTACGGCGTTGATAAAATGTTGCTTATCCGCGCCCATAGACACCTGCGCGACGAATACGTTTCCGTACGTCATTGCCATAAGCCCAAGGTCCTTTTTGCGCTTGCGTTTTCCTGCCGTGGCGAACCGCGCGACAGCCCCCATAGGCGTTGCCTTGGACGCTTGACCGCCCGTGTTGGAATACACTTCCGAATCCAGCACCAAAATATTGACGTTTGCGCCGCTTGCCAAAACGTGGTCAAGTCCGCCGTAACCGATATCGTACGCCCAACCGTCGCCGCCGATTATCCACACCGAACGGTTTTTATCCTTTGCCGTAACGTCTAAGGCAAGCCGCATACCGTAACCAAATTCCGCATTATCTTCAAAGAGTGAGTTCGCCCAAGCAGGGCCTTTCCCGTCGGCGTTTTTCGTGTACGGACAGGTAGGGGACGAACCGCCGTAGATAGACGAACAGCCCGTTGCGTTGGCGATCACCATACGTTCGCCAAGCAGCTGCGTCAATACCTTGATATACGGCGTTTCGCCGCAGCCCGAACAGGCATAGGAAAATTCAAAAAGGGGTGGATAGTACTGACTGCCTTTTACCGTATTCCGCTTGAATATACCCGTATCCGACAAAGGCGCGTTCACGGCAAATTCCCAGTTTCTACCTTCTTGGGGCATAAGCTCAACGGCAGGGCGCATAACAAGCGCCTTTTCCTTGGCAGGGCAAACGTCGGCGCAAACGCCGCAACCCATACAATCGTGCGCGGCTACCTGCATACGCACCTTGGCGTTCTTGATACCGACGGCGGGTTTGGTGTGAAACAATTCGGGTGTAACAACGCTTTCGTCGATAACAAACGGACGGATACAGGCGTGCGGACAAACGAACGAGCATTGATTACATTGAATACAGTTTTCCGCAATCCATTGCGGTAAGAGATAGGCAACGCCGTGGCGTTCGAGCTTTGTCGTGCCCGTGGGTACGCTGCCGTCGGGGGCGAAAGCGGAAACGGGCAACGTATCTCCCCGTAAAGTGAGAACAGGGTGGATAAAATTACAAAAATACTCGTCGTTTGGCAGTTCGCGCATGGGAACGCCCTGCGTGGTGGTCGACCATTCGTTGGGATAATCAACCTTTTGCAGCTTTTCCGCCGTACGCTCTAATGCCGTGATATTCATAGCCACGACGTTTTCGCCTTTCCTTTTGAATTTTTCTTTAACGGCGTCTTTTAACAATTCAAGGGCAAGGGGATAGGGCATGATATTTTCATGCAAATAAAAGAATGCCGCTTGCATAATCGTGCTCGTTCTGCCGCTTAATCCCAGCTCGTTGGCAAGCCCCGTGGCGTTGATAACGTAGAATTGCAGTTGCTTTTTGGCGATTTGACGTTTCACGGAAAATGGTAAACGTTCGTCCCACGTGTGCATATCTTCCCATGCACAGTTGAGCAAGAATACACCTTTGTCTTTGCATTCGGAAAGCATATCGTATTTTGTGAGATAGGACGGGTTATGGCAAGCGACAAAATCGGCGTTGTCGATAAGATATGCCGAACGGATAGGGGATTTCCCAAACCGTAAATGGGACACCGTTACGCCGCCTGATTTTTTGGAATCGTAGCAAAAATATCCCTGCACGTATAAATCCGTATGATCGCCGATAATCTTAATGGAGTTCTTATTTGCGCCCACCGTTCCGTCCGAACCCAAGCCGTAAAACTTACAGCAAACGTTTTGCGTTTGGATAAAATTCTCCTTTGGAATGGGCAACGAAGTATGCGTTACGTCGTCAAAAATACCTACCGTGAAGTGATTTTTCGCATGTTCGCTTGCGGCGTTTTGCAAAGCGGCGTAGCACATAGCAGGGGTGAATTCCTTCGACCCAAGCCCGTACCTACCGCCCACAACGCGGATATGCGAAAGCCCGTTTTCCGCCAAAACGGCGCAAACGTCCGTATATAGCGGTTCACCCACGCCGCCTTGTTCTTTCGTCCTATCCAGCACGACGATATTTTTACACGTTTTGGGTAAAGCGGCGCAAAACGCCCTCCCGTCAAACGGACGGTATAACCGTACCTTTACCATACCGAAGCGCTCGCCGTTTTCGTTGAGCGTATCTATCGTTTCTTCCATGGTAGAACAACCGCTGCCCATAAGCACCGCCACCGTTTGGGCGTCGTTTGCGCCGTAGTAATCGAACAGGTGATATGCCCTGCCCGTTAAGGCGGCAACCTTATTCATAACGTCTTGCACGATAGCGGGCGTTTGGCTATAAAAGCGGTTGGCGGCTTCGCGGTTTTGAAAATACGTATCGCCGTTTTGCGCCGTTCCGCGTTGCAGGGGTTCGTCGGGGGATAACGCCCGCGCGCGAAAACGCTGTATATCCTTTTCGTCGATAAGCGTTTTTATTTCGTCGTATTCGATAACGTCAATTTTATTCAGCTCGTGCGAAGTGCGGAATCCGTCGAAAAAGTGTAAAAACGGTACGCTACTTTTTAGTGTGGACAAATGCGCAATCAAGGCAAAATCCATTACTTCCTGCACGGAAGAAGAGCACAGCATAGAAAATCCTGCTTGCTTGCAAGCCATAACGTCTTGGTGGTCGCCGAAGATACTCAACGCATGTGCGGCAAGCGCACGCGCGCTGACGTGGAATACGGTGGGGAGTAGTTCCCCTGCAATTTTATACATATCGGGGAGCATTAAAAGCAAGCCCTGACTGCACGTATACGTGGTGGCAAGCGCGCCGCAGGTAAGCGCGCCGTGCATTGCGCCTGCTACGCCGCTTTCCGATTGCATTTGTACGACTTTGGGGATATCGCCAAACAGGTTGGTTTTTCCGTTTGCCGACCATTCGTCGGCAAGCTCTGCCATAGGGGTGGAAGGGGTAATGGGGTAGATAACGGCTACTTCCGTAAAGGCGTAAGAAATATACGCGGCGGCGGTATTGCCGTCCATGGTCGTTTGTTTCATGCGGTTCTCCTAAGCCCAAGCAAGGGCAATACAAAGTATGCGCCATTTTAAGGGAATTACATATTTTTCTTTGAAAAACTTGCAATTTTTTTTTGTTTTTGCTATAATATCCGTATAAAGTTGCATATTATTCAAAGGAGAACTTATCCATGAAAATTACCAAAGACGTACTCTACGTCGGCGTAAACGATTACCAAATCGATTTATTTGAAGGACAGTATGCCGTTCCCAACGGCATGGCGTATAATTCCTACGTTATTTTTGATAATAAAATTGCGGTGTTCGATACCGTAGACGGCGCATTCGGGGAAGAATGGCTGGAAAACCTTGAAAAAGCGTTCAACGGCAAAACGCCCGACTATCTTATCGTACAGCATATGGAGCCCGACCATTCGGCAAATATCGCCGCTTTTGCGGAAAAATATCCCACGGCGCAAATCGTAGCTTCGTCAAAAGCGTTTGCTATGATGAAAAACTTTTACGGCGACGATTATGAAAACCGCCGTATCGTGATTGCCGAAGGGGATACTCTTTCGCTTGGTAGGCATGAACTTGTCTTTATCGCCGCGCCCATGGTGCATTGGCCCGAAGTCATGGTAACCTACGATAAAACGGATAAGGTACTCTTTTCGGCGGACGGATTTGGGAAGTTTGGCGCAATCGGTACGGACGAAGACTGGGCTTGCGAAGCAAGACGGTATTATTTCGGTATCGTTGGTAAATACGGCGTACAGGTGCAAACGCTGCTGAAAAAGCTTGCCGCGTATCCCGTGGATATCATTTGCCCGTTGCATGGACCTGTGCTGAAAGAAAACTTGGCATATTATCTTGGCTTGTATGATACGTGGTCTTCCTACGGCGTGGAAAGCGAAGGGGTGTTTATCGCGTATACGTCGGTATACGGCAATACCAAAAAAGCGGTAGAGCTGCTTGCAAACAACCTGCAAGCGCTTGGGCAAAAAACGGTAGTTTGCGACCTTGCGCGCTGCGATATGTCCGAAGCGGTGGAAGACGCGTTCCGATACGGAAAAATCGTTTTAGCCACGACGACGTATAACGGAGAGATTTTCCCGTTCATGCGCGATTTTATTGCTCACCTTGTCGAACATAATTTCCGCAACAAAAAAATTGCGCTTATCGAAAACGGCAGTTGGGCACCCATGGCGGCGAGAACGATGCGCGCTACGTTAGAAAAGTGTAAGGATATCACGTACCTTCAAACGCAGGTAAAAATTCTTTCGGCAATGACGGGGGATAACGAAAAGGAAGTTGCCGCTTTGGCGGAAGAACTTTGTCAATAATCAAAAAAAGGAGAGAAAGCAATGAGTAAATACGTGTGCAGCGTATGCGGTTGGGTATACGACGAAGAAGCTGCGGGGGTAAAGTTTGAAGATTTACCCGAAGATTTTCAATGCGAGCTTTGCGGCGTAGGCAAAGAGCTGTTTGAAAAGGAAGACTAACGAAAAAATATAAAAAATTTTTTATAAAACCATTGAAAAGTGCGTTTGCTTATGCTATAATAAGCGTACAAAAATCATTTGGAGGTTTTTAATATGACTTGGTTTAACAAACAAAGCCGTTTGGTGCAAATTCTTTTGCTCTTAATCCCCGGCGTCAACTGGATCACGGAAATCGTGGTGAGATGGTCTACCTATTTGAAGAAGGGCGGCTTAATCCGTTTGCTCATTTGTATTTTGGTTACCATTCCCAGCGGTATCGTGTTCGGTTGGGTAGATTTAGTGTGGGTACTGCTCTTTAAGAAACTGTGCTTGCAATAACCAAAGCGAAAAAAGAGAACCGCAAAGGTTCTCTTTTTATATACGAAAGGAGAAAGGTATGTATAAGATTATGTTTGTGTGCTTGGGGAATATTTGTCGTTCGCCCATGGCGGAGCTTGTATGTAAAGATATGCTGAAAAAAGCGGGCAGGGAAGGGGAGTTTTTCATAAGCTCCGCCGCAACTTCGTCCGAAAACGTATGGGACGGCGTTGGCGCGCCCGTGTACGGACCGATTAAAAAGCTTTTGGAAAGCAAAGGTATTTCCTGCGCAGGCAAACGCGCGCAGGTTTTAACCCAAGCGGACGGGGATAAGTACGATTTGTTTTTGTGCATGGACGAAAGCAACGTTAGAAACGTAAAGCGTATTCTTGGGGAACGTCACGCGCAAAAATGCAAAAAATTATTATCGTACGCAGGGGAGAGCGGCGACGTTGCCGACCCTTGGTATACACGGGACTTTCAAAAAGCGTACGACGATATTTATCGGGGCTTACAAGGGCTACTTAAAACGTTATAAAAAGAAAAACGGGCGTACATACGTCCGTTTTATTTATCAAAGAAATCCGCCTGTGCCGCACCCCGACGAAAGGTGAACCCGCGTTTTCAGCAGGTGGGTGCCGTATCTGAACGCATCGGGCTTTCCGTAAAACAGACCTTGCCTATCGCCCCGAATAACTTGCTCCCTATTTTATAATGTGGATTCCGTTTAGCGTCGGACTCCGTACACTGCAGATCTATATTCATTATACCTGCTTTTTGCGCTTTTGTCAACGCAATGACCATGCAAAAAATCAATCGTTACAATTTTTTAAGAAGGTAAATATTTCCGCTTCGAAATCCAAACCGTACCGCTTGTCAGGCACGCTCTTTGCCGAACGGCGTATGGCGGCGGAAGTGAAATCGGCGGCAAGCTGTAACGCCCGTTCTTCCGCTTTACCTTGTGCCAAAGTACCGACAAACGCCGAAGCGAATACGTCGCCCGCACCGCAGAAAAATCCTTCTACGTTTTTAGACGGATATTTTTTCACTTCGCCCGTTTCGTCCGTGTAATATACGGCGATATCGTTGCCTTCCAAAATCCCCGTTACGATAGGGCGCGGACAAAGCGTTTT
>JAZTWF010000117.1:0-4341 GCA_045635725.1 Candidatus Scatosoma sp.
AAAAAACGGGGTAAAAACACAAACACACGTCGCCATTCCTTAAAATCCAAGGTAGCGGACGTGTGTCTGGTTGGTGCACCGTAAGAGGTTCGAACTCCTAGCCTTCGGTTCCGTAGACCGACGCTCTATCCAGTTGAGCTAACAGTGCATTATATTCAATTTGTCGGTCTACTCGTTCCGTAGACCTTCTCACGCAAAGCTGTTCTTTGCGTTCGGTCACGCTCGCTCCTACCTATCGTCGCTCGCTTATCTCGCCCCTAAAAAGCATTATCAATGCTTTTCTTAACGGGCAGCTCGACGCTCTATCCAGTTGAGCTAACAGTGCAGGTATTAAATTGTGTTTGTCGCACCTTTTGTTTCGTAAACCAAGTTGAGCTAACAGTGCTTAAACTGCGTTTTTGACAAGCAAACAAGGTTTCTCTCATCAAAGCGCTAATATAGTATAAGTTTTTTTTTGCCATTTGTCAACTGTTTTTGCGGCGTTTTTCAACTTTTATCTAAATTTTCTCTTTTACAAATCAAACGCGATTGCCGTGATATCGTCCGAGAACGTTCCACCGCTAAACACGGTAAGCGCCGCCTTCAACTTCCCGATAAAATCTTCCGCGCTATGGGATTGCAGCATAACGCTTTCCGCTCGTTCGATACCAAACTGTTCGCCCTTGGCGTTCATGCACTCCGTAACGCCATCCGTCAAAAGCACCAACATATCCCCCCGTTGATAGGGAAGCTCGTTTTCCCGATAGGCAAAATCGGGTATCCAGTTAGAAATAGGCGGAGCAGGGCTTTCAATTTCGCTAATTCCTTCACCGCTACGGAGCAAAATAGGCACGTTATGCCCAGCCGAAACGTAGCGGAGCACCTGATTTACCTTATCGATACGCACCGCCGCCACCGTAATATACGAACGTTCGTCCTGTTCCAGCTCACCGAATTTCACGTTGAGTTTAGACAAAGCTTTTGCAAGGTCAGTTTCCTTTCTATCGAACGCGGCTTTAACGAACGCCGACAGCATACCTGCCGAAACGCCCTTACCCGAAACGTCGGCAAGAACGCCGTACGTTTGATTATTCCATTCATACACGTCGGGCAAATCGCCCCCCACGCCCAAACAGGGAATATACGTATAGGCATACGGTACGCCGCCCATACTCTTTGCCGCAGGCAGCAACCGCTGTTGCATACGTTGCGCGGAGAGCATTTCGCGTTCCATTTCCGCTTCGTACGTACCGTCGGTAATCCCGACGAACAGTTTCCCCTTCTCGTCGGCAGGGAACACGCGAATACGCATAGAAATTTGCGCCGTATGATCGGCGCGTTTCACCGTCGTACGCACCGTTTCCGTCTTTTCCTTACGTTCTTCCACAGCGGAGCTCATAGCGCGATAGAACGCGCAATATCCACAATTCCCCCCTTCGCCGCAAGCGCAATTTTCACCGCAGCCGATTGCTTGCGAAAGGGTTGCGTTTTTCTTTACCGTTTCCGCAAAAGAACGCCGAAACGCCGCGTTAGTGACCTTCACCCGCAGCTTATCGTCAAACACAAACACCCCTTCGGGCATTGCGTCAAGTATTTTTTTGTACGTCTTTTGCGTAATCATCATTATCTGTAAAATTGCAATCCTTTTTTAAGTATTACGTCGAAATCCAAATCCTTATACAACTCCCCGTCAAGCTGTACCGTACAGGGCAGCTTGGGCGTACAATGCAATCTATCGCAAAGCACGTGAGTCGTTGCGGCATATTCCAAAATTTTTCCTTTCATAAGCTGTATAAATGCTTGAATGATTTTTATCGGACCACCCAAGCTATCGACGATAACCGCTTCTATTTTCCCGTCCCCACTATCCGCCGTCGGGCAAATGCGTATTCCGCCGCCGAACTGCGAACCGTTGCACGCTGCCGCAATGAGTACGTTTCGCGTTTGAACGCTCCCGTCGATATCCAGCTCTACGTCATAGCCCTTGAAAGAAAATAAGCTTTGAATAAGGCTCATCAAATACTTAATTTTCCCTTTGAGCTTACCCCTGCGGCAACGTTCTAAAACGTCCACGTCTATCCCAAGCCCTGCGACGTTCATGCACCGCACGCCGCCCACTTCCAAATAATCGGTAGGCTTGGTTTCCCCTTTTAGAATAACGTCCATTGCCTTTTCGGTATCCAACGGCAAGCCGATATGTTCGGCAAAGTCGTTTCCCGTTCCTGCAGGCACAAGCCCCAAACGGCACGCCGTAGGGTCGGCAAGCCCGTTGAGTACTTCATGCAGCGTTCCGTCGCCGCCGACGGCGATAATGTCCTGTTCGCCGTTTTCCGTCAGCATTTTCGCAATTTGCGTAGCGTCGCGCTCTTTTTTAGAAAAATGCGTTTGGAAACTTGCCCCGATTTTGGATAAAATTTCTTCTACCTTTTCAATGACTTTTCCCTTTTTATTTTTCCCTGCAACGGGGTTGGAAATGATATGGTACGTTTTCATCTTTAGCACTCCCCCTACGCCTTTACGTCGGATTTACGAAAAAAATAAAAAAATTCGTTATTTCTATTATATAACACTTTTCGAAGAATTGCAATTTATTTTCGATTTTGATATAATTTTATATGTGAAATTTTTTTGAAAAGGTGGATTTATGCAACAAATTTTGCCGAAAAACTTAATTTTGCTTGCCAAAGCTTGCACAAACCCCCTTTATCTTGTCGGCGGCGCCGTCCGCGATTACCTTGCAGGCTTCCCTTTATCTAAACAAATCGATTTGGATATTTGCTCCCCTATGCCCGTTGAAGAGCTGATTGCCACCGCCAAACAAAACGGATTTTCCGTCAAAGCAGTATACCGCAATACGGGTACGGTAAAGCTTGCCGACAATCAAGGGAACGATTACGAATACACCTGTTTTCGATTAGATAAATACGTCCGCGGTATGCATACGCCCGTGGAAGTGTATTTCACCGACGATATCAAAAAAGACGCCCGTAGACGGGATTTTACGGCAAACGCCGTGTATTACGATATCGCGGCGGATAACTTTGTCGACCCCCTTGACGGCATACCTGCCATACGCGAAAAACGCTTAACGACCGTCGCGCCTGCCAAAAAGGTATTCGGCGAAGACGGACTGCGCTTAATGCGCCTTGCACGCCAAGCCGCACAGCTTGGGTTCACCCCCGATAGCGCCTGTCTTTTGGGCGCGAAACAAAATGCAGCGCTTATTCAGGATATCTCCCCCGAACGCATTTTCACCGAGCTTACGCTCCTGCTTTCCGCCGATCAAAAATACGGCGTAAAGGACGGACACTACCGTGGCTTGAAGCTACTCCACGAAATCGGCGTATTTGGCTATATCTTCCCCGAACTCGCCCAAGGCGACAAGCTTTCTCAACGCGCGGATTTTCATAATTACGACGTTTTAGAACACTCTTTTAGGGCGGTGTTATACGCCAAAGAACACGTTCGGCTTGCCGCTCTTTTGCACGATATCGGCAAACCCCTTTGCATGCTCCGCGACGGCAATGCCCACGCACATCCGCAGGAAGGCAAACAGCTTGCTATTTGCGCGTTAGAACGCCTTAAAGCACCCAAAAAACGCATGCGAAGCGTTGCTTTGCTCGTTGCCCTGCATATGTACGATTTTAACTGTAAAACGGGCGAAAATAAGCTGCGTAAGTTCTTTGTGGAAAACTACTGCATTTTAGAAGATTTATTGCTTGTCAAGCAAGCGGACTTTTCCGCGTGCAAGGACGATTTATCCCCTGCCCCCACCTGCGTAAAATGGCGGAATTTACTTGCCAAAATGCAAGCGGAACACGCGCCCTTTACCTTGAAAGAATTAGCCGTTAAGGGCAACGAGCTTATAGATTTAGGCATACCCAAAACCAAGATAGCCGACCTTCTTCACGCGTTACTTGTCCACGCGGCGTGCAACCCTACGGACAACCAAAAGGAACGCTTATGCCGTATGGCTTTGCGCCTTGCAAGAGAATAAAATAAGATACGCCTTTGAACAATGCTTATACAAAAAAATCCCGCCGCGGCGTTTGCCGCGGCGGTAATCCGTTTTATCGGATAGTTTTTAGTTATGCTTGAACAACACCGTTTACGGTATAATTACTGTGGTTAATAACACCCGTGCTAGTGCACTTCGTATCAAGCAATTCCGTTTGCGCCAAAGCCTTATCCGTCAACGTCAACGCAACGTTTTCAAGTGTCCAGTTCGTCGAACCTCTATTCCAGAAAATACCCCATTTCGCTTGGGTTTCCGTTACAGGCGCGATATCGGAATCTACGTTAACGATACAACCCTTTACCGTAATAGGCGTAGAGTTAGAACGAATAAGGTAGAAACTATCA
>JAZTWF010000118.1:0-4046 GCA_045635725.1 Candidatus Scatosoma sp.
TTTTTGATTGCCTTGGAAACGGATAAGCCCTTGACGCGTTGCGCGCCCCAGTCGGCGGAAATGTCGCGCGGATGCACGCCCCACAGCTTTTCGGTGTAGTCTTCAAAGAACATGGAATACAGGGGTTTACCGAAACGGTTGATATAGAAGTTTTCCAAATTGCTTTCTTCACGCTTGTGCAAGCAGCTGCCCAAATACCCAAAGCCTGCCTTCATGGTGTCGATAAAGCCCATGTTGATAAAGGTACGCGCTTTTAAGGAAATGGGATAATCGAAAAACTTGCGTTTGTAAATAATCCGCGAAACGCGGTCGCGCACCAACATAGTATCGTCCGTCGCTTCGGGGTCGGGCCCGTCTTTTACAAGCGGTTTTTCCCTATCCAAAATCAAATCGTCTTTGGCAGGCGCGCCCTGCACGGGCAAAAGCTTTGTCCAAAGGTCGACCACTCTATCGTCTTTGGAGAAAAAGCGGTGACCGCCGATATCCATACGGTTGCCCTTATAGGTTGCCGTACGCGAAATACCGCCGACGAAATTTTCCGCTTCCAACACAATGGGTTTGACGTGGTTTGCTTTCGTCAGCAGCTCGTATGCGGCGGTAAGCCCCGCAGGGCCTGCACCGATAATGATTACCGTTTTTTCTTTCATTGCCGTTTCCATACCTACATTATACTATTATACGCGAAAAATGTCAATAAAAAAGCATATTTTACCATTTATGAAAAAACGCCCCATGTCCATAGACTTGAAAAATTTCAACGCATACATGGTATAGCCATTTTTGTGTGGAGCTATACATGGTCGCACAAAAAAACTCCCTGCAAGGAGCAAGGAGTTTTCGTTTTTTTGTAAGTTTTACGCGTTTTCCGTCGTTTCTTCCGCTTTCGCTTCCGTTTCCGTCGCCGCGTAGTTGCCTACGTATTGGGGCATAACGTTTTTGTACGACTTTGTACCCGTACCTGCAGGAATGAGTTTACCGATAATAACGTTTTCCTTCAAGCCGACAAGGTAGTCACGCTTGGTGCGGATAGCCGCTTCGGTAAGCACTCTCGACGTTTCTTGGAAGGACGCCGCGGACAAGAAGCTGTCCGTTGCAAGCGCGGCTTTGGTAATACCAAGGAGCACACGTTTTGCAAGAGCAGGTCTGCCGCCGTTTGCCATAGCCTTCGCGCTTTCGTCTTGGAAGGTAACCATGTCGACCAGTTCCCCGGGCAACAGGTTGGTATCCCCTGCGTTTTCTACGCGAACCTTTTTGAGCATTTGACGAACGATAATTTCAACGTGCTTGTCGTTGATTTCAACGCCTTGCGAACGGTAAACGGATTGTACCTGTTCAAGGATATAATCCTGAACGCCCTTAACACCTTGTACGCGCAAGATATCTTGGGGATATACGCTACCTGCGTTCAGCAAGTCGCCGGGGTGTACCTTGTCGCCTTCTTTTACCTTGATTTCGGCGTTGAAAGCAAGCAGGTATTCTTTCTTCAATTCACCCGTCGTTTCGTCGCTGACTTTGATACGCTTCGAACCGTCGGAATCGTCAATAGAAACGATACCTTCTACTTCGCAAATCGTCGCAACGCCCTTCGGTTTACGAACTTCAAACAATTCTTCGACACGGGGAAGACCTTGCGTGATGTCCCCCGTAGCAGCGATACCGCCCGTGTGGAACGTACGCATGGTAAGCTGTGTACCGGGTTCACCGATAGATTGTGCCGCAATCGTACCGACTGCTTCGCCAACCTGTACGGGCAACGTGGTAGCCATGTTCTTACCGTAGCACTTCGCGCAAACGCCAAACTTGGACGCACAGCCGAAGATACTTCTAATGGAAACTTCGGTGATACCTGCCGCGCAAATAGCGTCCGCTTCCTTTTCGTCAATAAATTGATTCATGGTAGCAAGCACTTCGCCTGTTGCAGGGTCAACGATATCTTCCGCCGCAAATCTACCCAAAATTCTCGACTTCAAGCCTTCGATTTCTTTACCGACTACGTCGTAGATTGCCTTGACCTTCAAGCCTTGAGGCTTTTTGCCTGCGCAGCAATCTTCTTCGCGGACGATAATTTCGTGGGATACGTCGACAAGACGACGGGTAAGATACCCCGAGTCCGCCGTTTTCAAAGCGGTATCGGTAAGACCTTTACGTCCGCCGTGCGACGAAATGAAGTATTCAAGAACGGACAAGCCGTTTCTAAAGCACGATTTAACGGGAACTTCAATCTTTTTACCTTGAGGGTTAACCATTAGACCACGCATACCTGCAAGCTGTTTAATCTGGTCGATTGAACCACGCGCACCGGAGTCCGCCATCATCCAAATCGGATTGAACTTGTCTTCTGCGCCTTGCTTTTTCAAAAGGTTTGCCACTTGGTCGGTAGCCGAATCCCATTGTGCGATAACTGCGCTGTAACGTTCTTCTTCGTTCAAAAGACCACGCGCATATTTCTTCGCAATCTTGGAAACTTCTTTTTCCGCATTGTCGACGATTTCCTGCTTTTCGGGCGGGATTTTCATGTCGAATACCGACGTCGTCAAAGCGGCAAGCGTGGAATATTTGTACCCACGTTCTTTCATTGCGTCAAGCACGTACGACGCCTTAGGCGCTTTACCCGTTCTAAACGCAGCTTCAACAATACGGGAAAGGTGCTTCTTGCCGATTGCACGCGCGTTGCCGATAAATTCGGTGTCAAGCTCTAAGCGCAAATACGATTCGGGCGTATTTCTCTTAACGAAACCAAGGTCTTGGGGCAAGCCTTCGTTGTAAATCAAACGGCCGATGGTCGTTTTAATCACACCGATAACTTCACGTTTGCCCGTCTTTTCGTTCAAGCGAACTTCCGCCCACTTGATAGGCGTTTCGCCTGCCTTGTTTTCCACAGGGCAACGGTACGGCAAAGGCAAGTTGTCAAACTGTCCTTCGGGAAGCTCTACCACACGTTTAAGGTACATTTCGTCCTGTTCGTGCGCAATCTTGTTTTGGTAAGCAAGGATTGCTTCGTTTTCAGACGAATATACGGGCGGAATATATACTTCGCCGTCTTCGCAAGGACGGCCCTGTTCGTCATACTTGCCGCCTTCTTCTTTACGCTTAATGGTTAAGCAGTACGCACCGATAATCATATCTTGCGTGGGCGACATGACGGACTTACCGTCGGCAAGTTTCAAAATATTGTTTGCCGAAAGCATCAAGAATCTTGCTTCGGCTTGCGCTTCTACGCTAAGGGGAAGGTGCACAGCCATTTGGTCACCGTCGAAGTCGGCGTTGAAAGGTCCGCAGACAAGGGGCGAAATTTTAATAGCTCTACCTTCGATAAGCACAGGTTCGAACGCTTGAATAGACAAACGGTGCAACGTAGGAGCACGGTTCAACACTACGGGATGATCTTTGATAACGTCTTCCAAAACGTTCCATACCATATCTTTACCGCGTTCCACCGCGCGTTTAGCCGTTTTAATGTTGTGGCATTGACCGCTTTCTACCAAGCGTTTCATAATGAACGGCTTGAAAAGCTCGATTGCCATTTCCTTAGGCAAACCGCATTGATAGATTTTGAGTTCAGGACCGACGACGATAACCGAACGACCGGAATAGTCTACACGTTTACCCAAAAGGTTTTGACGGAAACGGCCTTGCTTACCGCGGAGCATTGCGGAAAGCGATTTCAAATCACGGTTGGAAGGTCCGGAAAGCGCCTTACCGCGTCTGCCGTTGTCGATAAGCGCGTCTACCGCTTCTTGCAACATATGTTTTTCGTTTTTGATGATCATTTCGGGCGCGCCGATTTCCATCATTTTCTTCAAACGATTGTTTCTGTTGATAACGCGACGGTACAAATCGTTCAAGTCGGACGTAGCAAATCTACCGCCGTCAAGCTGTACCATGGGACGGATATCGGGGGGAATAACGGGAAGCACGGTCAAGATCATCCATTCGGGACGGTTGCCGCTCTTTCTGAAAGATTCGATAACTTCAAGGCGTTTGATTGCCTTGATTGCCTTCTGACCGGGACCTTTTTGATTGTTTGCGGAGGCTGCAAGCGCTTC
>JAZTWF010000119.1:0-12425 GCA_045635725.1 Candidatus Scatosoma sp.
GCTTAGAAGGCCGTTGCTCTATCCAACTGAGCTACAGGCGCAACTGGATACGCCCGCAAAGAAAGTGGAGCGGGTGATGGGAATCGGACCCACGCGGCCAGCTTGGAAGGCTGGAATTCTACCATTGAACTACACCCGCATTTGTCTCACTTCGCCGCCGTATCGACAACGCCTGTATATAATAGCACTATTCAAAAAAATTGTCAAACAAAAAACGCGCCTTTTTTCAAAAAATTCCAAAAAATTTTTCTTTATTTCAAATTTAACATAATTTCACAGAAAAATGTTATTTTTTTTCGCAAATAAAAACGTAAGGAAAAATTTCGTCAAATACTATACCTATTTTGAAAAAGTATGCTATAATAAATATATAGTATCAGCGTATCCACATTCCCGCCCGAAAGAGCAGGACGAAAAGGTATACGTTCAGCACGCCGAGTATAGGCATAGCGACCATAAGCAATAAGTCACTTCTTTTGTATTTGAAGATAAACATACAAGTATACACCGTCAGCGCACCGCCGAGTGCGCCTGTAAGGAGCAGCTTTCCAAGCATAGGATTTTTTGCAGCGGTGGATAAAGGAGCGCTTTTTTTGCGTTCGCTTGTAGGGGCGGCTCTTAACGATTTAAGCAAGATAAACGCATAGACGTTTATGGCGATAATATAAGCAATCAAGAGAATATATACGATAGTCATATTTTCAGTTTGCGCAAAAATAGACAAAAAAATAACGTGAGGTATATACGAAATGAAAAAAAGAGCACTTGTAAGCGTTTCCGACAAAGCGGGTATCGTCGAGTTTTGTAAGCGACTTGTCGCCTGTGATTATGAAATCATTTCTACGGGCGGAACGGCAAAAGCCTTAAAAGACGCAGGTATTCCTGTAATCGGTATCAGCGAATTGACGGGTTTTCCCGAATGCTTGGACGGCAGAGTAAAAACGTTGCACCCCGTCGTGCACGCAGGGCTTTTGGCGATGCGTTCCAACCCTGAACACATGGCGCAAATCGAACAGCTGGGTATCAATACCATTGATATCGTAGCCGTCAATCTGTATCCCTTCAAGGCGACGATTTCCAAACCCGACGTCACGTTTGCCGACGCAGTGGAAAATATCGATATCGGCGGACCTACCATGATTCGTGCGGCGGCGAAAAACTATCAAGACGTAGCCGTCGTCGTCGACCCTAAGGACTATGAAAGAGTGCTTTCCGAACTGGAAAACGGCGAAATCACTTTGGAAACCAAGAAGTATTTGCAATACAAAGTTTTTGCGCATACCGCGGTATACGATAGCATGATATCCAACTACCTTGCGCAGCAGCTGGATATCCGTTATCCCGAAACGGTGACCTTTGCCTATGAAAAGGCGCAGGATATGCGTTACGGGGAAAATCCCCACCAAGGCGCGTCTTATTATAGCGAAGTATTCCCCCGCGTAGGTTCGCTTTCCAAGGCGAAACAGCTTTGGGGTAAAGAGCTCTCCTACAATAATATAAATGACGCAAACGGCGCGTTGGAGCTTGTCAAAGAGTTTGACGAGCCTTGCGTTGTCGCAAGCAAGCACGCCAACCCTTGCGGCGTAGGTGTAGGGGAAACGATACACGAAGCGTATATCAAAGCGTACGAATCCGACCCCGTTTCGGTGTTCGGCGGAATCCTTGCGATCAATAGAATAGTGGACGAAGCGACGGCGAAAGAAATCAATAAAATTTTCATTGAAATCGTTATCGCAGAAGGCTTTACCAAAGAAGCCATGGACGTTTTGACGACCAAGAAAAATATCCGTCTTTTGGAACTTCCCGACATTCGCGAGAGAAGAGAAGCTACCGCCTACGACATGAAAAAGGTGTACGGCGGATTGCTTATCCAAGACTACGACGAAACGCTGTTTGCACAGGAAAACGTGAAGGTCGTTACCAAACGCGCACCGACGGCGGACGAAATGAAAGCACTCCTTTTCAACTGGAAAGTGGTCAAATACACCAAATCCAACGCGATCGTTATCGGTAAAGAAGATAGAACGACGGGTATCGGTATGGGTCAAACCAACCGTATTTGGGCGGCGCAGCAGGCGATTGAGCACGCAGGCGACGAAGCCAAAGGTTCGGTTATGGCAAGCGATGCCTTCTTCCCGTTCCCCGATTGCGTAGCCGAATGTGTAAAAGCAGGAATCACCGCTATCATTCAACCGGGTGGCAGCAAAAACGACCAACTCTCTATCGACGCTTGCGACGAAGCAGGAATTGCTATGATTTTCGTAGGCGATAGACATTTTAGACATTAATATTACGAAAAAACGAAGCCCCGTGAAAGGCAAAACCTTTCACGGGGCTTTTCTATGCAGTTAAACGTATACAGTCAAATTATTGCGCTTTTGCCGCCTTATATTCCGCAATCGCTTTGGCAAGCTGGTCGGGACAAGACGTGTTGTTACGGCAACGGATACCGGCAAGGATAGCCGCCACTTCGTCGATATTTTTGCCTTCAACAAGCTTGGCAATACCCTGTAAGTTTCCGCCGCAACCGCCGATAAAACGGACGTTGTGCATATTGTTGTTTTCGTCCACGTCAAACAAAATTTGACGGGAGCAAGTACCGCGTGTAGAATAAGTAAACATAAACAATCTCCTTTATTTATACGGCGAAAACGCCTGTTATGATAACAAATTTTAATCGACTAACGTATCGTAGATAGCGGAATACAATTCCGAGGCCTTACTTTCCCAGTTTTTATAAATATGTTGCGCCGTTTTCTTGTCAGGAACGACAAATTTCAGCTCTAACATAGGTTGTACAGGCGCAAGAATTTTCACGAATACGGTATACGTACCGTCGACGTTTTGATAGTAATCCGACTTACATTCTTGACGGTTGCGAAGCTTACCGCTGTTCTTTTTAACAAACGCGGAAATTTCGTCGCGCATACTCTTGGGAATATTGATATAAAAATTATTCAAGCTTTCCCTGCCGTCGCAAGTAATGGTATACAGGGGTTCTTCTTCGGGGGAAGAGATACGGCAAATAAACCCGTCGTCCAAAAGCTTAGGGATAAGTTCTACGCAGTCCATATAATTCAGCCACGTATTTCCTGCGGTGCACATTTCCACAATAGTGCGTTCGGAAAGCGCGCTCTCCATTTTATCAAACACGAAAAGCACAATCAGCTTGTTGACGGACGTTTCTCCTTGAATTTGCATTTGTATAAACTCCTGTGTAGTAGTGAATAAAAAACCGCGGTAAAAAGTTCCCGCGGCTTTCTTCGGGTTTGAAATGGAAACGTTACGCTTCGAATTTCTTCAATCGTTCCATTAACTCGTCACAATCGTCGCTGTACGCTTCTACCGTGATGGGTTGGGACAAATCGAGAGAGAAAATACCCAAAATAGATTTTGCATCCACGACGTATCTGCCGCTTTTAAGCAAAATTTCATAGGGGAATTCCTGCGTTACGTTCACGAATTCCTTTACTCGTTGTGCCATTTCCAGCGAAATTTTGATTGATTTCATAACAACACCTCCGTAAATATATTGAATTCGCCTATATTATAACCGAAATTTTCAACAAAATCAAGGTATTTTGCTTAAAAATCTTTATTATTTTTTTATTTTGTGCTATAATGATAACAATACAAGGCAATTCTTGTGAATTTTGCCTAACGCAAAAAGGTGTAACATGGATTACGTAGAAAAAACAGTCAAAACAAATTACGTGTATCAAGGAAAAATCCTTTCCGTCCGCGCGGACGATGCTATGCTCCCCGACGGAACGCCGTGTAAACGGGAAATCGTCGACCATAGCGGCGGCGCATGCGCTTTATACGTAGACAACGGTGAAATACTTTTTGTCCGTCAATACCGCTATGCGTACGGTGAAAGCGTGCTTGAACTTCCTGCAGGCAAGTGCGAACGCGGCGAAGACCCACTGCTTACTGCCAAAAGAGAGCTTGCCGAAGAAACGGGCGTTCAAGCAAAACAAATGCAGCTTATCCAAAAAATATACCCGTCCCCGGGCTATACCAACGAAATAATTTATATCTATCACGCAACCGAAGGGGAAACGGGTAAAAACGCGTTAGACGAAGGTGAATTTTTAGACGTCGTCCGTATCCCTGTTGAGAAGGTAAAACAAATGCTAACGGAAGGCGCGTTTACCGACGCCAAAACGGTGGTTGCCCTGCAAGCCTATTTCTTATGTAATAAAAAAATATGACAAATTTTCTCAATCGCCTGTCTAACGCTTGACGGGCGGTTTTTCTTTTGTTATAATAAATGTAATAATTTTATATGACAGTTACAAAAAACAGGAGAAAAAAATGGCAAAATACATACTGTATAATCCCTATGCGGGCGGCGGAAAAGACCAAACGGAACGTTTCAAAGAGTTATTTGGCGAAATCGCTTTAACGGACATGACGAAAATTGAAAATTACGACGAATTTTTCGCGGAAGTGCGCCCCGAAGACGAAACGGTGATTTGCGGTGGCGACGGAACGCTCAACCGTTTTTTGAATACGGCAGGGGATGCGATAAAAGACAAAAAGATTTCCTATTACGCTTGCGGTAGCGGCAACGATTTTATCCGTGAAGTCAACCCCGAAAACGAAGGGGCGATTGCCTTGGATGAATATACGGAAAACCTGCCTACCGTGACGGCAAACGGTAAAACGTACCGCTTTATCAACGGCGTGGGGTACGGCATTGACGGGTACTGCTGTGAAATGGGGGATAAGCTGCGCGCAACAAGCGATAAGCCCGTGGATTATACGGGTATCGCCATTAAAGGCTTGCTCTTTCATTATAAGCCCACGGGCGCTACGGTTACGGTAGACGGAAAAGAGTACCGCTTTGAAAAAGTATGGCTTGCGCCGACCATGAACGGCAAATACTACGGCGGCGGTATGATCCCTGCGCCAAAGCAAAAAAGAACGGGCGATACGCTTTCCGTTATGCTGTTCCACGGCACGGGAAAAATACGTTCGTTGCTCATATTCCCGTCCATTTTCAAAGGGGAACACGTCAAGCATAAAAAGAACATTACGGTGCTTTCGGGTAAAGAAATTACCGTACGTTTCGACAGTCCGCGCACCTTACAAATCGACGGCGAAACGATTGTTGGCGTGAGTGAATATACGGCGAAAAAATAAGAAAAACGCGCTGCTTTTCGGCAGCGCGTTTTTTGCCCGAGCAGGGCGATAATCAAGGAGAAAAAGGAAGAAAAAACTTAATGGCAGCAGCAGTTGCAATTGCAGTTGCAAGGGGGCGGCAAAATAGCCGACAGCGTGCCGTTTTTGTACAAGCAGTACAAAAGAGCGATAAGTATGGGAAGTCCGCAACCGCTAAACAGGCTGGAACAGAACATGCCGTCTTTCGACCCAAGTACAAGCAAAGCGATGAGAATCCAAAGGGTTACGTTACCCTGACCACAACAATTCATAAAAAACCTCCTATGTTTCGCCGCAGGGGTATGTAAACTGCTTTTTAAGTAATCGCCTGCGGTTTTGTCTTTCTATTACATAATATTCCAAAAACACTTTTAATGTGTAAAGAAAGGGGCTTTTTCCAAGAAAAAACGGAAATTTCCCCTTTCATTTTGTTGCGTAAATTGAAAAAATGCGTTATAATGGAATATAATCCGTGGCGGATACGCTTACGCAGTCCGACCGAACAAACGGAAAAATACTTATTTGTCTACGGATATCTCAAACGAGAATTCGATGGAGGTTTATTATGGAAAAGAACTCTTTCTTTTCGGCAAAGCGCATCACGGGGATTGCCGTGCTCACCGCGCTTGTCATTGTACTGCAAACGGTGCTTGGTTCTATCCGCATCGGTGCAACGTCTTTTAGCTTGGTGCTTATTCCCATTGTCTTGGGCGGCGTCATTTACGGCGCGTGGACGGGCGCGTTTTTAGGCTTTGTCTTCGGGTTTATCACGCTCATGTACGGCGTGGTGGGGGCAGACGCATTCACGGCGATTTTGTTCCAAAACCAACCCATAGAAACGGCGCTTTTGTGCTTAGTGAAAGGCACGGCGGCAGGCTTTGTTTCGGGAATATTGTATAAAGCATTTTCGAAGAAAAACGAGCTTGCGGCGGTATTCCTTGCCGCGGCGGCTGCGCCTATCGTCAATACGGGGCTGTTTATCGGCGGTTCGTTGCTCTTTTTACAGCAAACGCTGCTTGTCAATTTCGTAGAAAGCGGTTCTACCGTCGTTTACTTCTTGTTTATCGGCTGCGCGGGCGTGAATTTCTTGGTGGAGTTTGCCGTCAACTTGATTGCCGCACCCACGTTGCACCGCGTTATCCGCATTTTGGAAAAAGGAAAAAGAAAATGATTATTTGTATCGATATCGGAAATACCAACATTAAATATGCTATTTATGACAAGGACGAACTGAAAATGTCCTTCCGCGTCGCTACCGATTTGAAAAAGACTTCGGACGAATACGGCGAACAGTTGACGGGTATGCTTGATTCGCAAAAGGTAAGCGTACAGGCGATTACGGGCGGCATTCTTTCGTCCGTTGTGCCTTCGCTGGATTATACCATTGATAAAATGTGCGAAATCTATTTGCATATCAAGCCTTTGCATATCGCTCCGGGCTTGAAATCGGGCTTGAATATCCGTTGCGACGACGCAAGGGAAGTGGGTGCGGATAGAATTGTCAACTGCGTTTCCGCGCTTGTCGGCTACGGCAGCGGTACGCCGAAAATCGTCGTCGACTTCGGTACGGCAACGACGTTTAATATCATCAATGAAAAGGACGAATTTGTCGGCGGCGTTATCGCTCCCGGTATTAAAGGCTCGCTGGATTCGCTTGTCAACGGTACGGCAAAGCTGCCGCGTGTAGAAATCGAAGCGCCCAAGAGCATTATTGCCAAAAACACCGTTACCAACATGCAAGCGGGTATCGTGTTCGGCTTTGCAGGCTTGGTGGAATATATCGTCAAGCGCATTAAGAAAGAAATGAAATGTCCCGATATGTTTACCATTGCCACAGGTGGATTTAGTACGGTCATTTCCAAAGAAGTGGAATGTATCGACGTCGTGGATAAATTGCTCACCTTAAAGGGCTTGAAATATTTATACGACTTGAATACGAGTGAAGAATAAGAAGATATGTAGGGTAGCTTGCGCATAGCGCAAAAAACCAACAAACCGCGTAGGCAGGGGCTTGCGCGTAAGGAGTGTTATTATGGTTAAAAAGGTAGGCGTAGCGATATTAGGCGTGGGGGTCGTTGGCGGCGGCACGTATCAAACGCTTGTTCAGCACCACGATTTTTATTTGAAAACGCAACAGGTGGATATCACCGTAGAAAAGGTGCTTGACCGCAGCGTAGAGAGAATAGCGCAGCTTGGCATTCCGCAGGAATGTATCGCAGGGAATATCGAAGAAATTATTGCAAACCCCAACGTAGATATCGTTGTGGAAACCATAGGCGGCATCGGTGTTGCTAAGGATTTCGTGACGGCGGCACTTCGTAACGGTAAAACGGTTGTAACGTCAAATAAAGAGCTTATTTGTAAATTCTCTCACGAGCTTGAAAAGCTTGCAAAACGCAATCATTGCGGCTTATATTACGAAGCAAGCTGCGTCGGCGGCGTGCCCATTATCCGCACGCTTTTGGACGGCGTACAGGCAAACCATATCCAAAGCATGATGGGGATTGTCAACGGTACGACCAACTACATTCTCACCAAAATGACCTACGAAGGCGCGGATTATGCGGAAGTATTAAAAGAAGCGCAAAAGCTCGGCTACGCGGAAGCCAACCCCACGGCGGACGTCGACGGTTACGATTCCATGTATAAGCTTTCTATTCTTTCGTCCATGGCATTCCACACGAAAATTCCGTACACTAAAATTTTCCGCGAAGGGATTTCGGCGATTACCGCCAAAGATATTGCTTATGGTAAAGAGCTTGGGTATACGTTAAAGCTGCTTGCGATCGGCAAGAATAACGCTAAGGAAGTGGAAGTCCGCGTACACCCGACGTTTATTCCTAAGGATCATCCTTTGGCAAGCGTAAACGACGCGTTTAACGCTGTGTACTTAACGGGCGACGCTGTTGGCGACGTTATGCTCTACGGCCGCGGCGCAGGGGCATTGCCTACGGCAAGCGCGGTGGTTAGCGACGTCATTTATGCGGCGACTCACTCCGACGTGAAATATTCCACCTTCAAAAACAACGCAACGGCGGAAACGGATATCAAGTTCATATCCAACTTCGAAAGCGCGTATTATTTACGCTTGACGGTTGCCGACAGAGCAGGCGCGTTTGCCAAAGTTAGCGGAACGTTTGCCAAGTACGGTATCTCTATCGTAAAAGTAACGGCGGAAGAAGGTACGACGCTTATCCTTGTCACGCATACGACAAAAGAAAACGCGGTACGAAACGCACTTGCGAAAATTAGCGAATATAATCTTGCGACAATCGAGGCGGTTATTCGCGTAGAACAGTAACAAAAGCTTGACAATATAGGAAAGGGCGGGGCATTTTTGCGCCGCCCTTTTGCATAAAAGCACAAAAAAGCAAAAAATTACGATATAAATACAATAAAAGCCCTGAGAAATCCTTGTTTTTTTCTATCGGTTTTGATAGAATAATACTACTGATATTTTTGATTATATCAGGCGTTAAATTCGATTTTATTGTTTATAGGAGTGAAAAATATGGAAAGAGTATTTAATTTTTCAGCAGGACCTTCTATGCTTCCCGTAGAAGTATTACAGCGCGCAGCGTCGGAAATGCTGTGCTATCAAGACAGCGGTATGTCCGTTATGGAAATGAGTCACCGATCTACCGTTTACGAAAAAATCATTGCGGATGCGGAAACGCTGCTTCGCCAAGTGATGGAAATTCCCGATAATTATAAGGTGCTGTTTTTACAGGGCGGCGCGTCGACGCAGTTTGCCGCCGTACCCTTAAATTTGCTCCGTTCTAGCGGTAAGGCGGATTATATCCTTTCGGGACAGTTCTCCACGAAAGCCTATCAAGAAGCGCAAAAATACGGCGATATCGTCGCCGTTGCGTCGTCTAAGGACGGTAACTTTTCTTACGTGCCCAAAACGCAACGTCAAGACTTCCGCGCGGATGCGGACTACGTGCATATTTGCTATAATAACACCATTTACGGTACGAAATTCCCGTATATTCGCGACACGGGGGATATTCCGCTTGTAGCGGATATGTCGTCGTGCATTTTAAGCGAACCGTTCGACGTTTCCAAATTCGGCATGATTTACGCAGGTGCGCAAAAGAATATGGCGCCCGCAGGCTTGACGGTTGTCATTATCCGCGAAGACCTGCTTGGCTATGCCCGTCCCGATACGCCTTCTATGCTGGATTATAAGCTTATGGCGGATAACGGTTCTATGTACAATACGCCGCCTTGCTATTGCATTTACGTGGCAAAGCTTGTTTACGAATGGATTTTGTCGCTTGGCGGCTTGCAAAGCATGAAGGAACGTAACGAGAAAAAAGCAAAGCTTTTATACGACTATTTAGACAGCCAAAGCTACTATCTTGCGCCCGTGCAAAAGGAAAGCCGCTCTATGATGAACGTAACGTTCGTTACAGGGAATGCGGATTTGGATAAGAAATTCGCCGCGCAAGCGTCCGAACAGGGCTTGAAGAACTTAAAAGGCCACCGCTCAGTAGGGGGTATGCGCGCTTCCATTTACAACGCCATGCCGTACGAAGGGGTAGAAAAGCTTGTTGCATTCATGAAAGAATTTGCGGCAAATAACCCCAAAGGAGAATAAATTATGTTAAAAATCAAGTTAATGAATAAAATTGCCGAAGTCGGCACGGATATTCTTGTCGGCAGATACGAAGTAGGGGAAAAGGTGGAAAACGAAGACGCCATTATGGTGCGTTCCGCCGCTCTTCACGATATGCCGTTTTCCAAAAATTTACGCGCGATTGCGCGTTGCGGCGCAGGGGTAAACAATATCCCCGTCGATAAATGCACGCAGGAAGGGGTTGTCGTATTCAACACCCCCGGCGCAAACGCCAACGCCGTTAAAGAGTTGGCTGTTGCGGCATTGATTTTGGCTTCGCGCGACGTTATCGGCGGCGTCAAATGGGTGGAAACGTTGGCAGGGCAAACGGACGTTGCCAAAACGGTAGAAAAAGGCAAATCTGCCTTTGTCGGACACGAACTTGCCGGTAAGACGCTTGGCGTCGTCGGCTTGGGCGCAATCGGCGGTATGGTTGCCAACGCCGCAATATCTTTGGGTATGAACGTTATGGGCTACGACCCCTACATTACGGCAAAAGCGGCTTGGAATTTAGCGCCTTCCGTACGCCAAGCGGCGGATTATAACGAAATTTTCCAAAAATGCGATTATATCACGTTGCACGTTCCCGCAACGCCGCAAACGAAAAATATGATTAACGCGCAATCGATTGCGCAAATGAAGGACGGCGTACGCATTATCAACCTTGCCCGTGCCGATTTGGTCGACGCGGCGGCGGTGAAAGCGGCGCTTGCCGATAAGAAAATGGCGGCGTATATCACCGACTTCCCCACGGAAGACACGGTCGGGGTTGCAGGAATTACGGCTATTCCCCACTTGGGCGCGTCCACGGTGGAATCGGAAGACCATTGCGCCGTTATGGCTGCACAGGAGCTGGACGAATTCCTTAGCTGCGGCAATATCCGCAACAGCGTCAACTTCCCTTCGGTCAGCGTGCCCCGTTCGGGCAATCCCCGCGTTTGCGTTATGAACAAAAACGTGCCGAATATGCTTTCGCAAATCACGGCGGCATTCTCCGCGAAAAATATCAACATTGAAAACTTCGCCAACGCGTCGAAGGGCGACGTGGCGTATACCATTGTGGAAACCAACGTAGCGGCGGACGAAAATATCATTGAAACGCTCAACGCTATCGACGGCGTATTCGGCGTAAGAGTATTTGCGTAAAGGAGAAAAATCATGGCTATTGTAAAGCCTTTTGCGGCGCTTCGCCCTACGGAGAAGTACGTCAAAGAATGTGCTGCGCTTCCGTACGACGTTATGTCGTCCGAAGAAGCAAGAAAGGAAGTGGAAGATAAGCCGTATTCCTTTTTGCATATCGATAAAGCGGAGATAGACCTTGCTCCGTCCGTCGGGTTATACGACGACGAAGTGTATGCAAAAGCAGCGGAAAATTTACGTACGTTTGAAGAAAAAGGCATATACGTGCAGGATAAAGAAAAGCAGTTCTATTTTTATCGCCAAATCATGGACGGTAGGGCGCAAACGGGTATCGTCGGTTGCGCGTCTATCGACGATTATTTGCAAAACCGCATTAAAAAGCACGAGCTTACCCGTGCGGATAAAGAACAAGACCGTATCCGTCACGTAGACACCTGCTCCGCGCATACAGGGCCTATTTTCCTTGCCTATCGCGACAATGCGGAATTGACGGCGATTATCGAACAGCAAACGCAAAAGCAACCTATTTACGACTTTGTATCGGACGACGGAATTCGTCATACCGTATGGGAAAGCGACGGAGCGCAAACCAACGCGCGCATTGAAAAGGCGTTTGCGCAAACGGACGCTTTGTATATCGCGGACGGACACCACCGCGCAGCGTCTGCCGTAAAGGCAGGCTTAAAACGCCGTGAAGAAAACCCTAATTACGACGGCACGGAAGAATTTAACTTTTTCCTTTCGGTCGTATTCCCTGCGGAGAGCTTGAAGATTTTCGATTATAACCGTGTTTTACGCGACCTTGGCGGTATGGATACACAAGTGTTTCTTGCCGCTGTGGAAAAGAATTTGGGCGAAGTAACGCCCTATAACGGCGTTGGGCAGTACCGTCCTAAGTGCTTGCATGAAATAGGGCTTTTCGTCGATGGAACGTGGTATCAAGTCCGTTTCCACGAACAGCTTGTCCGCGCGGAAAACCCCGTACAGCGTTTAGATTGCGCTATCTTGCAAAACGCATTTTTAGCCCCTGTTATGGGTATCGACGATCCGCGCACGTCTAACCGTATCGACTTTGTCGGCGGTATTCGCGGACTTGCTTATTTGGAAGAGCGTTGTCAAAAGGACGCCGTAGCGGCGATATCCATGTATCCCGTATCTATGGAAGAGCTTATGCAAATTGCCGATGCAGGGGAGATTATGCCGCCCAAATCCACGTGGTTCGAACCCAAGCTCCGCAGCGGTATATTCATTCACAAAATGTAAATATATAAAAAACGCAGCGACGAAGCTGCGTTTTTTCATGGGTTTGATTAGCTTTGTCGCTTGGCAAGTACTTTGCCTGTTTTGGCGTTTAATAAAAACGCAGTGGTTTTGCCGTCTTTTGCGATAACGCCTACGTAATAAAACGGGTCGTCTTCGTATAAAAGCCGCACGTAAATTTCCCCTGCAAAGCCGTATTCGTCCGTCATATCCGTAAACAACTGCTTTTCGGAAAGAC
>JAZTWF010000120.1:0-5059 GCA_045635725.1 Candidatus Scatosoma sp.
AATTCTTGGTATCACCGACTATTTGTCGAGAAAACCCAAGGCTTTGTCGGGTGGTCAACGTCAACGTGTTGCGCTTGGCCGTACCATCGTTCGTGAACCCAAAGTATTCTTGCTCGACGAACCTTTGTCCAACTTGGACGCTAAGCTTCGTGCTTCGATGAGAACGGAAATTTCCAAGCTCCACGCACGTCTTGCTACCACGTTCATTTACGTTACTCACGACCAAGTCGAAGCTATGACCATGGGTACTCGTATCGTCGTTATGAAAGACGGTTTCATGCAACAGGTAGATACCCCTCAAAACTTGTACGATTATCCCGTAAACCTTTTCGTTGCAGGGTTCATCGGTACGCCTCAAATGAACTTCTTCAAGGACGCTACTCTTACGTCCAACAAGGGTAAAGTTTACGTGGAATTCGTTGCAGGCAACAAGATTCTTCTTCCTAAGAGCGTTGCTGCAAGAATTAAGAACATCAACGAATATCTTGACACCGGCAAGCCCGTAACGCTTGGCGTTCGTCCCGAAGATATCCACCAAGACCAAATGTTCATTTCCAGCTCGCCTGAAACGGTTGTAAGCGCTCGTATCGAAGTTATTGAAAAGCTCGGTGCTGAAACGCAAATCTACTGCGAACTTGACCACGAAGGTAAAGAATCGTCCGTTATCGATAACTCCACGCAAATGATCGCGAAGATTTCCAGCCGTGCAGTTGTTGCTTTGAAGGACGTTGTTGAACTTGCATTCGACGTGCACCATATTCACATCTTCGACGGTGAAACGGAAGCTACCCTTCTTGAAAGAGATGAAGGCTATGAAGTAATCGAAGAAAACGCAGAAGGTTCGGCGTTCGTACCTCCTACACCTCAAGAAATGCGCGCTCGTATCGACGCTGCTCGTATCGAAACGAAAGAAATGAAAGCGCAAAAGAGAAAGGACGCAAGAATGGCGAAGCTCGCTGCTAAGCAAGCTGCTGCTCAAGCTGCGCAAGAAGCTCCCGTTGAAGAAGCTAACGTGGAAGTTCCCGTAGAAGAAGCGCCCGCTGAAGAAACGAAAGAAGACTAATCTACTTTTATAGTTTCCTTATAAAATATACGCCCTGTGCCGTTTGGCGCAGGGCGTATATTTTTTGGAATTATATGCACGACTGTCGTCGTGATTACGCTGCGTTTATACCGCGAAATAACCGTACGGCTACCGCCGTCATATCGTCCTTGGCTACGCCGCCGTACGCTTGCAGGGCACAATGCAAAAGCTGGTCGGTCAGCTGTTGGGGGTTGCCCGTCGGCATGGTTTTTAATACGTCGTATAAATCGGTGGTGGACGCAAACGCGCCCGTGATACCGTCGCTCAAAAACAACAAAACGTCGTTTTCCAACAGCTCATAGCTGGCGGCGTCGGGGCGTAAGCTGTCTAAAATGCCAAGCGGCAAGGACGTGCTTTCCAAAATTTTCACCGTATTTCCCGAAAGGATAAATCCGCTTGGAGAGCCGATTTTAACGATATCCGTCCGCCCGTCGTCTAAATCGACGATAGCGATATCCACACAGGCAAACGTTTCTTCACGGCTAAACGTTAAAAGCTTATTCACGGTGTTGAGTACGCAATCGGACGGCATTTTCGCGCGGTAAAAGCTTTCCAAAAGAGAAATGGTGCTCTCCGATATTTGCCTTGCGTATTCGCCGCTGCCCATGCCATCGGACAGGGCAACCATAAATTTGCGTTCGTCAATCTTAATCACCGAATGGGTATCGCCGCTGGCAACTTCGCCCGATTTTTTCACGGTGGAAACGCCAAACGCCGCGTCGTATAGCGGTTTTTTGCGCAAAATGCAACAAAACTTATCCCCCGAAAGGGGTAAACGGCTGGAAATCATTAACGGCATGGAAAACAAATGCTCCGCAACGGCGGCTATCTTTTTCACGTCCGTTTGTCCAAAGGTTGTCAACGAAAGGGTGATATCGTTTTCTTCACCGTAGATAAGCACTTCGCCGCAAACGATACCCACGTTCAAAAGCGCCGCGCTAAGCGCGCGTTCCTTATCCGTATAAATGCGCAAAGGTTGGCTTTGCTCCAAAGCAAGGTTTTTCAAAATTTCGCTTACCCCTTGGGCTTGTCCTGCAAGCAACGTCCTGCCGTTTGCGGCATTTTCCGTTTCTAACATGTGCTTGCGGTAATCGCCAAGCTGACGGTTAACGGCGTAAATCAAGCGGTTTTGTTCGACGCACGTTTCGGAAAGCTTTACGGGCAAATCAATCAGGCTTATCCTGCCCTTCAAACAGCCGACGTCAATCAGCTTATCCAATTCCGACCACACGTTTTTGCGACGGCAAACGCTAAGCTTTGCGCAGTTTTTGCAAGCTTCTTCCATGGCGCAAGCGCGTATGTAGCTTTTTGCGCTTTCTTCCGCGCCCGTTTCGCCAAGCGCGGTAAAGGTGCATTGTATTTCCCGAAAGACGGACGAAATTTCATAAAGCTGTTTACCGATTGCCGCGCGGTTGCGATTGATAGCAATACGCGATAAATGCTTTTCCCGATAAAAAATCACGCGGTTTTCTAATTCCCGAATGAGCGGTGTGGGAATGAGCATAAACAAAAGCGCAGGCACGACGGCGGAGAGAATGCTTTGCACAAGAAAGGGGGTTTCCAAAGCATATGTTCCGTCAAAAAACGCATAGGCGAAAAATACCGTCAACAGCGCAAGCGCCGCCGCAAGCCGACCTGAGCGAATAAACAAAGCGACGATAATTCCATAGATAAAAAATCGCTCTAAGGAAAGCCCTACAACGCACAGCGGAGGCAGGGAAAGGGTAAACGCGCAAAAGAGCAGCGTGCTATCCTTCGTGGCGGCGGCAAATAGCAGTAAGGCGAAAAATGCGGCGCCCATGTATGCGTTGAAACCCAAAAATCGACACATACCTATGCCGAAAAAGACAAACAGCAGTACGCAAAACACCACTTCGTCCATACGTAAACGGCAACGCAATACCTTTTTGAGTAAACACTTCACCGCCACGGAAAAGCTTGCCGCAAGCAAAAAAATAACGGCGCAAATGAGTACCTTTTGCGTTAAAGCGTCTAAAAAGAAGGGGATATCTATCGGCAAGACGTAGGGGGTAAACGCAATAAGCCCCACGTACCCGCCCAAGGAAAGGGACAGGGCAAGCAGGGGCAATAGATTGCTTTTTTGTAACCGCTCATTTCCCCGTTGCGCAAAAAAAGCGACGGCAAGCAAAAACGCCTGAACGGCGCATACAAGCACTTCGGTTGGCGCTAAGCCAAAGAGCGCGCTTGCGGTATATATTGCGCCGCAAACGATAGGGGAAAACCCCGCGGAGCAAAAGGCGTAACAAAGGGCAAGAGCAAACGGTTCGCCGTTGTCGCCGATATGGCGAAAGCAAAGGGCGGCGAAAAGATACAGCGCGTATATGCCCATTCGGGCGTATGGAAAGGGTTTTCTAATGGTCATAAGCTACTCCAAGAACAGTTTGTCCTTTGAGTATACAGGAAAAAACCGCGCGGAATTTGTCCTTTTTACCAAAAAAGAAGGTTTTCGTGCGGTTTTAGTCTTCCGTCGGCGTTCGGTTATCCACGGGAAAGCCAAGGCTAATCAAGATAGCGCGGTTGACGCGGTGCATGGTAGCGGGCGGAAGCTCGCCGATGCGTTCTTTAAGACGGCGTTTATCCAGCGTTCGGATTTGTTCTAATAAAATCACGCTTTCCTTGGCAAGTCCGAAGGCAGGCGGCAATTCGATATGGGTCGGCAGCTTGGCTTTGTTGATTTTGCTTGTTACGGCGGCGGCAATCACGGTAGGGGAATACTTATTCCCCACGTCGTTTTGTACGACTAGCACAGGGCGAATCCCCCCTTGCTCACTCCCCACGACGGGGGAAAGATCGGCATAATATAACTCACCGCGTTTTACGTTCATCATAGCACCTCTTTTGAAAACCGAACAAACTCCCTTACCACAGTATATGTAAAAGAGATAGCTAATCGTTCGGTTTACGCATGGAGTATTGCCTAAAATGCCGCCTTTTATACGCCGTTTTTGCAAAAGAAAACCGACCGTATTTTCTACGGTCGGTCGATTTGTTTATCGTTTAGATAATGCAGTTTGCGTCCTTTTCGGGAAGGGAGTCAAGCTCCTTTTTCTTTTCCGCATAGCCTGCTTTGCCAAGTAATGCAAACGTTGCTTTTTTGCCTTCTTCTACGCCCGGTTGATTGAACGTGTCGATATTCAGCATGGCACCTGCGTATGCCGTTTGCAATTCGAACAAGAACAAAAGCTGACCAAGGGTGAAGGCGTTGAGTTCGGGCAACCACAGCGTATAGTTCATTCTGCCTGCCTTCGTCAAAGCGTACGCGGTAGCCGCGTTTTCCGCTTGGATAAGCTCTTCCATAGTATGTCCGCCAAGGAAGGCTACGTCGGGGATATTTTCACAGCCGTGGGGGATAGGCATTTCACAGCCGTACTTTTTCAAGGACAGGAAGGTTACGACTTTGTCGTAAGGACCTTCGGTGTAGAGCTGAACTTGGGAGTGTTGATCGGTAACGCCAAGCGATTTAACGGGGGTTTGCCCAACGTTGCAGGGCTTTCCGTCAAGCGTGACGTTTTTACCAAGGCTTTCCGCCCAAAGCTGACAGTACCAGTCCGCAATATACTTCAAGTTATCCGAATAGGGCATCATAACGCCGATATTCTTGCCTTGATCCATTGCCGCAATTTGCAATACCGCGCACATAAGCGCAGGGTTTTTACGCATGGAAGGCTGACGGCAAAGATAATCCATGTACGCCGCGCCTGCAAGCAAGCCCTTAATATCAATGCCAAGCACCGCCGCAGGAAGAAGCCCTACGGGGCAAAGCTGCGAAAATCTACCGCCAACGCCGTCGGGAAGAACGTAGCTCTTAATGCCGCCAAGCTCGTCGGAAATCTTCTTTAAGTTGCCTTTCTTTTCGTCGGTGGTGAAGATAACGTTGTCTTTTACGTTGACGCCTGCTTTGGTAAGAAGGTCCAAAATAATAAGATATTGCGTCATGGTTTCGCTGGTCGCGCC
>JAZTWF010000121.1:0-15922 GCA_045635725.1 Candidatus Scatosoma sp.
AACGTGCCTTTGACGAGATTATTCACGACGTTTGCGCGCAGGATATGCCCGTAACGTTTTGTATTGACCGTGCAGGAATATCGGGGGCGGACGGGGAAACGCATCAAGGCGTATTTGATCTTTCGTATTTATCCTTAATCCCGAATTTGACGATTGCCGTACCCAAAGATACCGAAGAATTAAAGAAAATGCTTGCCTTTAGCGCAACCTATTCACATCCGCTTGCCATTCGCTATCCCCGTTCGGGAAAGGTTTTATTCCCGAATATAAACGAAGATATACAAGTTGGCAAATGGGAATATCTTTACAAAAAAGACAAAACAAAATGTGCAAAAGCAACGGTGCTTGCCGTAGGCGAACGTAGTTTGATTATTGCAGGAAAAGTGTTAAAATCTTTGCAACAAAAAGGGCTTTCTTTTGACGTTGTAAACGTGCGTTTTGTCAAGCCGTTGGATATCGAATTTTTAAAAAACGTACAAAGCGAAGTGCTTGTCACCATAGAAGATAACGTATTTTTAGGCGGCTTTGGCAGTATGGTAGACGGGGAAATTACCCGTATGCAAAAGAATTGCACCGTTAAAAATTTCGCCTATCGCGACGAGTTTATTCCGCAAGGCAAGGTTGCCGATTTGCAAAGCGAATACGGCGTTAGTTGCGTAGAGCTTGAAAATTATTTAACGGAAATACTACAATGAGAGCGGATAAATACTTTGCGGACAAGTTCGGGTCACGAACAAAATCCGCTGAAGCCATCGAAAAAGGATTAGTTCTTGTCAACGGAAAAGCCATTCGCCCGAAAGATGAAGTCCGTGAAACCGACGAAATCACGTTTATTACCGCGCAGGAACAATTTGTTTCCAACGGCGGATATAAACTCCAACGCGCTTTTGACGCGTTTAATATCGATTGCCAAAATAAAGTATTTGTCGATATCGGTGCAAGCACGGGCGGGTTTACTGATTGCTTATTACAGCACGGCGTAGCAAAAGTGTATGCAGTCGACGTAGGGGAAAGCTTGATGCATCCCGACCTTTTGCGTAGCGGTAAAATCGTTCAAATGGAAAATACAAACGCAAGATATTTGGAAAAAGACGACTTTTCCGAAGGAATTGACGGCGTTGTTGCAGACGTTAGCTTTATCTCTTTACGATTGATTTTTCCTGCTATTCAGCGGATTTTGAAAGACGACGGGGACGTATTTGTTCTTGTCAAACCGCAATTTGAATGCGAAAATAAAAATATCAGCAAAAACGGCATTGTACACCCTTCAGCGCATCCGCAAATCGTTGAAAAAGTATTATCGTACGCTTTGGAAAATAAATTATATCCGTTTGGATTAACAAACGCGCCGATTAAAAAAGGGAAAAATATCGAATATATCCTGCATTGTAAACCAACGTATACAAACGCAAAATCACCTGCGCAGATTATAACAGAGTTACAAGCGTTTTTACGTTCCGACAAATGAGAAATAAGGAGAATGCAAATGAAAATAGGGGTTTTGGGCAATAAAAACAAAGTCAAAAACACCAACGCCGTACAACGTTTAACGACCTTATTAGCCGATAACGGTTATGAAACGTTGCAATTTCACGCGCCAAGTGAAATTAAAGACGTAGACGTTCTTATTGTACTCGGTGGTGACGGCGCTATTTTGCATTCCGCAATCAATGCGGCCGTAAACGGCATTAAAATTATCGGTATCAATTTTGGTAATCTTGGATTTTTAACGGAATACGAAAAGGACGAGCTGGAAGACGTATTACAGCTTTTATCGCAAATTCAAGCAGGTACTTGCAGAACGTTACAACGTACTTTATTGCAGCTGGAAATCAATGAAAAAACCTTTTATGCATTAAACGAAATCTCCGTGCAGCGTTATAGCGGCATATCGCCCGTAAAGAATACGCAAATCTTGCGGCTTGGTGTACAAACGCAGGAAGGAAATACGTTCGTTGCAGGGGACGGCGCGTTATTTTGTACGCCTACGGGTTCTACCGCCTATTCACTTTCAGCAGGCGGCGCAATTTTAACACCCGAAGTTCCCGTCATTATGATGACGCCCATTTGCGCGTTCTCTATGCGCAGTAGACCGACGGTCTTTTCGGATAATGAAACCTTCCGTTTGACTATCCAACGCGGAAATGCAGCTATTTCCTGCGACGGTACAACGATTGCGGTATTGTCTGAAAACGCACAAATTACCATCAAAAAAGCACCGTTCACGGCGAATTTCCCTATTCGGGAAAGTTCCGATTTCTTCGCAAAGGTGCGCAATAAATTAAGCGAATAATTAGGCTCGATATAAATAATAAGGAGTAGGAAAATGTTACGTTCAGCAAGACATGCGAAAATTTTGGAGCTTATCTCCCATAAGGAAATAGAAACACAAGAAGAACTGTGCGCGGAGTTGAACGCACTTAATCATGCTGTAACCCAAGCCACCATTTCTCGTGATATCCGTGATTTGCATTTGTTTAAGGTGGCAGGGGTAGAAAAAAAATACCGTTACGCTTACATAAACGACGGAGAAAGCGAAATCTCTCCGAAGATGAAAAGCTTATTCCGCGATTGCGTTGTCTTCGTTAGATCGGCAAAAAATTTGGTTGTTGTAAAAACACTTACGGGAAACGGCGCAAACGCAGGCGCGGTTGTCGATAAGCTCAATTATGAAGGAATTGTCGGATCGGTTGCAGGGGACGATACCTTGCTAATCGTATGCGAAACGGATGAAAGCGCCTTAGAAATCGTTGACAAAATCAATGAATTTATGAAATAAATTATACCTTTATGTTATCCAGACTTACCATTAAAAACGTTGCATTAATCGACAATGCCGACATAACCTTTGACGAAGGCTTAAACGTGCTTTCGGGGGAAACGGGCGCGGGAAAATCCGTTATTTTGGACTCCATAAACTTTGTTTTGGGGGCAAAAGCTGATAAAACCATGATTCGCTACGGGGAATCCGAATGTATGGTTAAAGCCGAGTTTTTCGTTGCGGAAAACGCAAAGGCGCTTGCTTCGTTACAAGAACTTGATATTGAATCGGACGGGGAAATTATTATTTCACGTAAATTTACCGACGGCGGAAAGAATTCCATTAAAGTAAACGGAAACACCGTAACAGCGGCTATGCTTCGAAAAATCACCGATTCTCTTGTCGACGTACACGGTCAAAGCGAGCACTTCTTTTTATTAAAAGAAAGCAATCAATTGAAAATGCTTGACGAAGTAATCGGCGAAGAAGTGCAAAAACATAAAGCGGAGCTTTCCGCGTTATTAACTGAAAAACGGGAAATTGAACAACGCATTGCGCTTTTAGGCGGTGACGAACAAGAACGTAGTAGGCGTTTGGATATCCTTCAATTCCAAATCAACGAAATACAATCCGCTGATTTGAAAGACGGGGAGGAAGAAGAACTTCTTTCCATAAGAAACAAAATCAATAATTTAGAAAAAATTATTTCCGCATTACGCGACGCATCACAAGCGTTGACGGGAGAATACGGCGTTTTGGACGGTTTACGCACCGCCGAGCGTTCGGTTTCCGCAATAGCCAAGTTAGATGAAGCGTATCAAGATATTGCCGCAAAAATCGAAACTCTTGCCATGGACGCCGACGACGTATCGCAAACGCTTGCCGACCTTGGCGACGAGCTGTATTTTGACGAAAACGAAGCGGACAGGGTAGAAGTTAGAATAGACGAAATTAAGGCGTTAAAGCGCAAATACGGCGCGGATAAAGCCGCTATTGACGACTATTTACAAAAAATCCTTTCCGAATACGAACTTTTATCCGATTGCGAAGGGCAATATGCCGCACTTACGGCGGAAATGAGCAAAATCCTTAAAAAGATATTTAAGGTATGCCAAAGCTTGACAAACATAAGAAAAACGCAAGGACAAGCCTTTTGTCAACGCGTGAAAGACGAATTAAAAACGTTGAATATCCCGCACGCCGAGTTTACAATTGATTTCAACGAATACAGCGAAGAAGCTGCGGCGCATGCTACGCAAAACGGACTGGATAACATTTGTTTCCTGTTCTCTGCAAACGCAGGCGAACCCGTCAAACCGCTTGGCAAAATTATTAGCGGCGGGGAAATGAGCCGTTTTATGCTTGCGATTAAAACACAGCTTTCCGCAATAAATGAAATTTCTACGTATATTTTTGACGAAATCGACGCAGGGATTAGCGGTAAAACGGCAAAAGTTGTCGGGGAAAAACTTGCCGATATTGCCAAAAATACACAAGTCCTTGCCGTTTCGCACTTAGCTCAAATCGCCGTAATGAGCGATAAACAGTTACTAATCGAAAAACAAGAAACGCCTGAAAAGACGCACACGCAAGTAAAAATGCTGGATAATCAAGGGAAAATCCAAGAGATTATTCGACTTTTGGGTGGAAACGAGTCGGATGAGTTTGCTTACCGCCATGCGGAAGAATTATTAAAGCAAGCACAAGACTATAAAAAGAATTAAAAGCAATAAAATAGAATAGAAACGCTCAATTTGCGCAAATTACCTATGAACGGAGGAGTTTATGCGTAAATTGAGTGTTTTTTTTATGGGTATTACCGCTTCTTTTCTTATTTCCTTAAACGGATTACCCATTTCTAAATATACCGCAAAAGCCGATTTACCTACGCAGGTTTACGTTGGGGGAATGTCGGCAGGTTTTACCCTGCAATCAGGTAGCGTCCAAGTGGTTGGATTATGCGAAGTAATGACCGAATCGGGAGTGTTTTCGCCTGCATTAAAAGCAGGTATTCGCTCAGGGGATAAAATTGTGAAGGTGGCGGGCATTCGCGTCAAAACAATAGAAGAATTGAACGATATCGTTCATAAAAACAGCGCTAAAACGATAGAAATTATCTTTCAACGAGGAGATTGCGAACAGTCGATTTCTCTTACGCCCGTCAAGGATAAAATTAGCGGACGGTATAAAATAGGTATTTTAGCGCGCGACAGTATTTCGGGTATCGGTACGGTTACTTATATCAACGCCGAAAACGGACGATTTGGCTCTTTAGGCCACTCGGTAATCAACGAAAGTAAAGAGCGCTTGCAAATATCCAAAGGAACTGTTTACGAATGTAATATTGTCGGCGTAAATAAGGGAATTCGGGGAAAAGCCGGTGAATTGAAAGGCATGTTTATGGGCGATCAAACCTTCGGAACAGCGGAAAAAGCTTGCGAATGCGGTATTTTCGGTCAAGTTTCGCAATCCTTTACGGTATCGGAGCTTATGAAAACGGTTGCGGATTCTAACGACGTAACCCCAGGGAAAGCGTATATTTATTCGACCGTCAACGGCATATCTCCAAAAAAATATGAAATCGAAATCGTTAAAGTCGATAAATATAATAAAGAGCATAAAAACTACGTTGTAAAAATCGTTGACCGCGACCTTATTGCGGAAACAGGGGGAATTGTACAAGGCATGAGCGGCAGCCCTATTTTACAAGACGGCAAGCTGATCGGCGCGATAACACACGTATTTTTGAACGACCCAACCAGAGGGTACGGGATTGATATACAAACGATGTTAAGGGAATAATATGCGTGACATAATTATTATGCCTGACAAAGTAGTTTATTTATGTTAAACAAATAAGGAGAATACAATGAGAAAATTTTTAAGCGTATTATTAGGGGTTCTTTGTACTTTTTCAATATGTTCCACGACACGCAAAGCGCAGGCTTTTGCCGAAGAAAACAGCGTACAAACGGCGCAAGCAAAGGAAAATTTACAAATTAGCGCAAAATCAGCGTATCTAATGGATTACGGCACGTCGACACCCATTTATGCAAAAGGCGAAAAAACGCATTTGCCTATTGCAAGCATGTGCAAGATTATGACGTTAATTTTAGCCTTTGAAGCGGTAGATAATGGGGTAATGCATTACGACGAAGAAATTACGATTAGCGAACGCGCCGCGTCTATGGGCGGTTCACAGGTGTTTTTAGAAGCCAACGCCAAATATCCCGTTAAAGAGCTTATTAAAAGTATAATCGTTTGTTCCGCCAACGATTCTTGCGTGGCTTTAGCAGAAAAAATTGCAGGGAGTGAAGAAGTATTTGTACAACGCATGAACGATAAGGCAAAATCGCTTGGCGCAAACGATACTTTATTTGCAAATTGTACGGGACTGCCCAAAGAACCGCAATATTCCTGCGCCAAAGACGTTGCGTATATGCTTAAAGAATTGCTTACACATGAAGAATATTTTACCTATGGTAAAGTATGGATGGACAAGTTTATGCACCCGCAAGGGCGATATACCGAGATAACGAATACCAATAAGCTTGTTCGTTTTTATGACGGTTGCGACGGAGGGAAAACAGGCTTTACAAATCAAGCAGGGTTTTGTCTTGCCGCTACGGCAAAACGTGGCAATCTTCGCGTAATTTCCGTTGTAATCGGGGAAGAAAACAGCAAAACGCGCTTTGACGACGTACGAACGACGTTTGATTATGCGTTTGCAAATTACTGTGCCTCGCCGATTGTGGAAGCGGAAAAGACGTTGGATAAACCGATTGCCGTTTGTGGCGGAAAACAAAAAACGGTAGAAGTGTACCCCGTACGCTCCGCATATACCTTCCAACGTCGCGGCGAAGTTTCTCATTCTCAAACGGAAGTGTATTGTGAGCATTTACGCGCGCCTATTTCGGCAGGGCAACAGGTAGGGTATATCGTCATATATACAAACAACGTAGAAGTCGATAGGATCCCTTTGATTGCTAAAAACAACGTTAAAGAAGCTGATTTTTTCGACAGATTGAAAGACATTGCAAACGGTTGGAATGCTTAAAATAATAGGTAACTGAATACGAAAAACGACGAAAATCCGTTCTCCGAGAAAAAAATATTCGGAAAACGGATTTTTACGTAAAAAATACCTTTTCAACTCTTGCAATTTTTCATGTAATTTGTTAAAATATTAGTATAAAATACTAATCGGTTACATTATGAACGAAAGAGACACCTTAAAAATAAATGCAAAAGGACATTTGGAGCTTGGGGGCGCGGATTGCGTAGAGCTTGCCAAGCAATTCGGCACGCCCGTATATCTTTACGACGAAGCGTATATCCGTCGCATGATGGGCGTATATCGCGATACTTTGCAAAAAGAATACGGCGAAAACGCCATGGTTTTATATGCGTCAAAAGCCTTTTCCTGTCAAGCAATTTACCGTATAGCCGCCGAAGAAAATATCGGTATCGACGTGGTTTCCGGCGGGGAACTGTATACGGCGTTACGGGCAGGCTTTCCTGCCGAGCGCATTTATATGCACGGAAATAATAAGCTTGATTATGAAATTGAAGAAGCATTAGACGCCAAAATTGGCTGTATTGTTGCCGACGCTTACAGCGAAATCGATAAAATCGAAGCCGCCGCTGCTAAACGAAATATGGTCCAAGCGGTGCTTTTGCGTATCAATCCCGGGGTTGAAGCGCATACGCACGCTTTTGTTCAAACGGCAACAACGGACAGTAAGTTCGGGTTTTCCATTGCCGACGGCACAGCACAGCAAATTACCGCCTATGCCTTGCAAAAAAAGCATATTCGTCTGTCTGGGTATCATTGTCATATCGGCTCGCAAATATTTGAAAAACAATCGTTTGTTCTCGCCGTAGAAAAATGTATTCGTTTCATGGCGGAAATGAAGGACAAGCTTGGCTTTGAAGCCGACACCTTAAATCTTGGCGGGGGATTTGGTATTTGGTACACCGACGAAGACAAAAAGCTTTCTGCGGAAAACTATGCCGAGTATTTGCAATCTTCCATAGCCGCAGTAAAAGAATATGCGCAAAAATACGACGTTAAGCTTCCGTATATTTTGATTGAACCGGGGCGTTCGATTGTCGGTGAAGCAGGCATTACGCTGTATACCGTTGGGGCGATTAAGGATATTCCCGGCGTAAAAAAATACGTGGCGATTGACGGCGGTATGTTTGAAAATCCCCGCTATGCGTTATATCAATCGAAGTATACGCCGATTTTAGCAAATCGCGCAAATGAAGAACCCACGGAAGTTGTTTCAATTGCAGGGAAATGTTGCGAAAGCGGCGATATCATTGCCGTAAACGTAGCCCTTCCCGAAGTAAAAAGCGGTGATATTTTAGCCGTACTTTCCACGGGTGCATACAATTATTCAATGGCAATGAATTACAATCGCAATAAAATTCCGCCTTGCGTTTTGGTGAAGGACGGAAAGGGGGAATATATCGTTCGTCCGCAAACATATGAAGATATCATACGGAACGATTGTATTCCCACGCGCTTATTAAAAAAGTAAAACCATACACGGAGCAAAGAAATGGAAAAAGAAAAACTGACTTTGACATCGGTGAAGAATTTTGAAACGGAAGTGGATTATACAACCGTTTTGGATAACTTTGAAGGGCCGTTAGACCTTCTTCTTCACTTGATTAAAGAAGAAGAAATTGAAATAAAAGACGTATTTGTGTCACAGGTAACCGAACAGTTCTTGTCCTATATGAAAGGCTTACCGTATTTGGACATGGAAAAAGCCAGCGAATACTTAAATATCGCCGCAACCATTATCAACATAAAAGCGCGCCGCTTGTTGCCGCCTACGGAAGAAGATTTTGGCGACGATAGTTGGGATGATAACGGTGATTTTGAAAGCAAATATAATCCCGAACAAGAACTCATTCAAGCTTTGGAAGAATATCAAACGGCGAAGAAGCTTCGCGAAAGGGAAACGGTGGGGTATTTCTTCAAAGAACCCGATAAGGATTTCACTTCCGTTCAAGTGCAATACAAAGACTTAACGCTTGACGGTTTGGTAGACGCTTTCACGAAAATGATGCTGCGTTTAGAAAGCAAAAAACGCGAAGCAGCACCCCCGAGAGAAATCCCCAAAGATATTTATACCGTACGGGATAAAATCAAGCATATCCGTGAACGCGTAACGCAATTTGAGCGTACGGAATTTGAAGAATTATTCGATGAAAATTCTTCCGTGCCGGAAATCGTAACGACGTTCCAAGCGCTTTTGGAACTGTTAAAACACCAGTTTATCGTCGTAGAGCAAAACGAACTGTTTTCTACGATAACGATAAGAAAAAATCCCAATAGAAGTGAGGACGAAGAAATTGGAGAAATTGACGAATATAATTGAGGCTATATTATTTGCATCGGGGGATGCCGTTCCCGTAGATTTACTGCGCGAAAAGCTGGAAATTACCAAACGCGAAGCGGACGACGCTATCCGTCAGTTGGAAAAAAGATACAACGGGGATTGCGGTATCCGTTTGTTAAATTTTAATCATAAATTGCAATTTGCCACAAACCCTGATTATAAGGATACCGTCGCGGTGGCATTGCGACCCATTCGCGAAAAAGAATTTACGCATACCATTTTGGAATGCGCCGCAATTATCGCCTACAAACAGCCGATTACCCGTAGCGAACTGGAAGCTATTCGCGGCAGAAACAGCGATTATGCTATCACAACGCTTATGAGCTTGGATATGATTTATCCCTGCGGCAGAAAAGAAACGGTAGGAAATCCCGTTTTATACGCTACGACGGATAATTTCTTAAAGCGTTTTAAGTTGAAAAAATTATCGGAACTGCCCGATTATCAAGACCTTATGAACCGTATTGCGGAAATGACCGCCGTTTCGGATAACGATAACAATTATTTGTACGCTAAGGACGAGTACGACCCTGAAAACGACCCTGAGCTTACAGACGTGCCGACAGCGGAAGAAAGCGCTGTTGCCGATGCTACGCAAAAAGAATCTTCGTCGGAAGGCGGTTTTGAACTTCCCGATTTTTTGAAGGATATTCAAGACGGAATCATTAAAATTCAGTAAAATAACCTTACGGTTTACATAGTTTATCCAAACCTGCCCATATTATCGATATGGGTAGGTTTTTTCTTATTGCCGCAGGGATAGCCCTTATACTTGCCTCTCTTTTATTTTTTCCCATTATCGTACAATCGGCATTCCATTACGATATGAACGAAAAAAAAGCGGGATTATCTATTCGGATTTTCAAAATTTTCCCCATAGTTGGCGGATATATACAAACGTACCCAGGCGGTTTAGCCATACACGTTTCTCAAAAAAAAGCCATTCTAATCCCGTATCAAAATATGGATAGAGAACGCAAAAAGTTTTCCTTTGTAAAAACGTTCCGTTTGATTGCGTTTACTTTAACGACGGAAACAGGGGCGGAATATTTAATTCCCGTATCCATTGCACAAATTATTTTAAGAACAGTTTTTATGATTAAAGTTGGCAAAAGGGAAAACGTCGATAATAACGTTTGGCTAACGGACGGCGACGTTTTTCGTCTTTCCTTGCACGCCGTAGCCTATTTTAATTTGTTTATTCTAATTAAGAATTTAATTATATTTATAAAGGAGAAATTAGCAATTTTATGGCGGAAAAAAGACAAAAAATACACGCATTAATCGACACATCCATCGGCTATCTTGACGAATTAGCCGACGTAAATACAATAATCGGCGAACCCATGATTACGGCAAGCGGTTATCAAATTATTCCGTTTTCTAAGGTCACTATGGGGAATTTATCGGGCGGTGGAGAATACGGCGACGTAAAAGTTGTTAAAGAAACCAACGGAATGCCGTTTGCCGGCGGTAGCGGCGCAGTCATTAGTATGAAACCGATGGGCTTTTTAATCGACGACGGTAAAGGCTGTCATATCCTGCGTGTTACAGAAGAACCGTTAGATAATCTCATAGAGCGCGCAGGGGAATTGCTTCGCGACGTACTTTCCAAAAAGGAAAATCATGAATAAATTTTTGAGAAAATTCTTGCTTTCTTCGCTGATATGTACGTGTATTCTATGTTCTATGCCTATCATAAAGCTTAAAAGCAATGCCGTTATAAAAGCAACGGAGGGGCAAGCCGAATGTGTTATGGAAGTGAATAGTCGGCGTGTTTTATATCAAAATCGCGGTGACGTTCGCCTGCCCATGGCAAGCACGACGAAAATCCTTACCTGTCTTACCGTTTTGAATATTTGTAAAAATTTACAAGAAGAAGTGATTATTCCCAAAGAAGCCGAAGGGGTAGAAGGTTCTTCCGTCTATCTTAAAGCAGGGGATAAATATACGGTGGAAGATTTATTATACGGTTTAATGCTACGTTCGGGGAACGATTGCGCCGTTGCTTTAGCGTTGCATTGTTTTGGTGACGTTGCCCGTTTTTGTGCGCAAATGAACAAATTTGCACAAAGTGCAGGGGCGTTAAACAGCCGTTTTGAAAATCCACATGGATTGCCTTGTGAAAATCACTATACTACGGCTTACGATTTAAGCTTGATTGCTTGTCTTGCCATGCAAAATCCCGTATTCAAGACGATTGTTTCTACGCAATATTATGCGCCACGCGGTTGGAAAAATAAAAATAAGATGCTCACCTTATACGAAGGCGGCATCGGCATTAAAACGGGATATACAAAACAAGCGGGTAGATGTTTGGTTTCGGCGGCTAATCGCAACGGCATGACGCTTGTATGTACGCTTTTGAATTGTCCGACAACGTACGAACGAACAAGCGAACTCCTTGATGATGCGTATGCAGCTTACAGTTATGAAAAAATTCTGGATAAGGACGAGCAATTCACCATAAAAACGCCTAATAAAACTCTAATAGGGCGTTCTAAAAAAGATATTTATTATCCGCTTTTAGCGGATGAAAAAAGCCTGATAAGTATACAAACGAAAGCAAAACGATTGCTTAAAAAACAAGAATTTATAGGGGAATTTTCAATATATCTAGCAAAACAGTTGCTTTTTTCGGGGAATTTATATAAACTATAAATATAAATTTCTATAAGAGAGTAAAACGAATGAGAATTAATAAATTTTTAGCGGAAAACGGTATTGCCAGCCGTAGACACGCTGATGAAATGATTGCGCAAAATCGGGTAAAAATCAACGGTGTTTTGGCGACTTTGGGCGCAACCGTCGAAGAGGGCGATCAGGTTTTCGTAGACGATCAACCCGTTATCGCCAAAGAGAAGGATTTAGAATATTATATTTTGAATAAACCCAAAGGGGTTATTTGTACGGTTTCCGACGACAGGGGCAGAAAAACGGTTATGGATTTTTTACCCGAAACGGCAGGGCGCGTATTCCCCGTCGGCAGACTTGATTACGAAACGGAAGGGTTATTAATTCTAACCAACGACGGCGATCTTTCTTTTCGTTTAACGCATCCCACAAGTGAAGTACCGAAAACATACCTTGCTCGCATTGAAGGGACTATGACGGAAAAAGACTTAAACCGTATCCGTTCGGGGATTGAGTTGGACGGTGTTTTAACTAAAAAATGTAAAGCGCATATTGTGGAAACGAATAAGGCATACACCAAAGTGCATATAACCATTACGGAAGGGCGCAATAGGCAAGTCCGCCGTATGTTTGAAGCTATCGGCAGAACAGTACAATTTCTCAAACGCGTTAGCATCGGAAAGCTGAAACTTACGGGGCTCGACCGCGGAGAAATCCGTAAGCTTACCGAAAGTGAAGTTTTATATTTACAAGGATTGTAAAAATATCCCCCACAAATGTGGGGGATTTCATTTTTGTTAATTACGATTTGACAATCAAGAGCGATAACTGCGCATTAAACCGACGACTTTGCCAAGAATGGAAACTTCTTCGGGTTGAAAAATCATATCCGCCAAAGCTTCGTTTTCAGGGTGTAAAACGATATGCCCGTCTTTACGGAAAAAACGCTTGACCGTAGCAGAGTCGTCAACCAAGGCAACGACGATTTCACCGTTTTCCGCCGTTTGTTGACGGCGAACGATAATTTTATCGCCGTTCATGATTCCTGCGTCAATCATAGACGTACCTTCCACGCGGAGCATAAACAATTCCTCACCCTTAAATTCACCGACAGGGAAAGTGTAATAATCTTCGTAATTTTCATAGGCAAAAACGGGTTGACCTGCCGTAACGACACCGATCAGCGGAATAGTAACGCCCGAACCTTTTCCGATGGTTACCGCACGTTTTTTATTATCCGTTTTATTTAAGTAACCCTTATTTTGCAAACGTTCGATATAACTATGCACGGTTGCCGTCGATTTAATACCGCATTCCTTGCCGATTTCACGTACGGAAGGGGTATATCCGTTTGCTTCGGTAAACTTCCTAATATAATCCATTACTCTCGTCAATTTTTCTTCGCTGATCATAAAAAGTCCTCACTTTTTTTATCGTTATACCTATTATAGCATACTTTTTTATAAAAAGCAAACAAATGTTTATAAAAAATGGTTGATTTTCAAAAAAAATATGATATAATAGTATTAGTAAATTTTTTGGAGTGTTTATATGGAAAAGAAGTTTGGGCAAGAATGCGTATTATACGATAGGGAATGTATCGGCTGTATGGAATGCGAAACGTGCGACCTTGACAATACAAAGGTTTGTAATAATTGCGGAAAGTGTATTGAAGTACAGGACGTAGCGTCTATAAAAATCGATAAAATTTACACAAATCCAAGCGAATATAAAGAATGAAAAAGCGGAAGCCGTTGCTTCCGCTTCATTTTATATAGGGCGCAAAAAATACAGCATAACGCTTGGGAATCGTTGCTTGAACAACTTTACCATCGTCCTCAAAGCAAACGTTACGTTCTTTTAACATATCGCAAAGCTTGGCATAATCGCTAAATTTGGCGTAAGGGACGAATAACTCGCAAAAGACGTATTCATCACGAAAAGCGTGCAATATTTGCCTTTTCAACTCTTGAATGCCTATATTTTCCTTTGCGGAAATAGGAATACTTCCAAAGGGCAAGACGGAAATATCGGAAACGCCGTCGCATTTATTCATAACCAACAAATGAGGAATTTCACATTTTAAGTCGGATAGCGTTTGCAGAGTGGTTTTTAATTGCATATCATATTCACCCTGCGCGTCGCACACAATCAAAGCAAGATCGCATTGCAAGGCGCTTTCTAACGTAGAATGAAAGGCTTCAATCAAATGGTGGGGCAAATCTTGCAAAAAACCTACCGTATCAATGACTAAAAATGGCACTCCGTCTATTTCCATTTGCCGTGCCATCGGGTCTAACGTAGCGAATAAACGATTTTCCGCATAAGCATCCGCACCTGTTAAAAGACGAAGTAACGTGGATTTTCCCGTGTTCGTATAGCCGATTAGAGCAATGGTCCTAACTTCGTCCTTTTTTCTGCGCGCCGATTGCAAAGAACGCCGTTTTTCAAGCTCTTTTAATCGATTTTCCAAATATTTCAACCGACCGCGAATATATCTACGGTCCGTTTCCAGCTGCGTTTCGCCCGGTCCGCGTGTGCCGACGCCACCGCCCAAACGGGATAACGCCGCGCCTTTGCCTTTTAAGCGGGGATATAAATAACGAAGCTGGGCAAGCTCGACTTGTAATTTACCTTCGCTGCTTTTTGCATTTTTGGCGAAAATATCCAAAATTAGCGTGGTTCTATCAATTACCTTTCTATCCTGTAACGCCGCGGAAATATTCAATGTTTGAGAAGGGGAGAGTTCGCCGTTAAATAAAACGGTAACGTCGTCTAATCCGTCCAAACGTTCGCTTAATTCCATCAATTTTCCTTCTCCGATAAAGGTTGCGGCATTGATTTCACGGACGTTTTGATACAGCGTTCCTGCATAAACCGCGCCAGCACTTTTAATTAAAGCAACGGCTTCTTCCTGTAAAACGCGGTAATGCGCGTTATTTTCACGCGTAATCGGTTGAATTACGTATATTTTTTCTTCTATGGATTTCATTCGTTCTCCGTATCGTCTTTGGAAAGAGTGGACGCATCTTGGCGAAGGGCAACTTTGCCTGCTACTTGCCTGCGGTTTTCTTGCGTAATCGCGGCGTAATGCTTTTTCGTTGTATTTACGTCTCGATGACCTAATACGTCCGCAACGATATAAATATCGCCCGTCGCATTATATAAATGCGTACCGTACGTGCTACGCAGTTTATGCGGCGTAATTTTTTTCAACGGGGAAACCAGCTTACTGTATTTTTTCACAAGAATTTCTACACTGCGAACGTTAATGCGTTTATATTGCATAGAAAGGAAAAAGGCGTTTTCGCCTTGCGGAACTTTAGGGTCGTTGGTCTTTTCCGCTATGTATTCCTGTAAAGCGTATTTCACTTCGTCGGAAAAGTATAAAATAGCTTGATTTCCGCCTTTTCGGGTAACCAAAAAGGAATTTTCCGAAAAATCAAAGCTGTCGTTATCCAAGCCAACCAGCTCGCTAATACGGATTCCCGTACCTAAAAACAGCGTTAAAATCGCCGTATCGCGTATTTTGGTTTTATTATGATAACCGACGGCATGACGGGGGAGTCCGTTGCCCGTTTCCGCTGTATGAATAAGCTTAGAAACTTCGTTTGCGTCCAAACGAATAATTTCTTTATCGTGCAGTTTGGGCGTCGGAACTTTAGCGGAATTGTCTACTTCAATTAAACCTTTATTAAAAAAGTACTTAAATAAAGCGCGTACAGCCGAAAGTTTGCGCGCTTTAGCGCGCTCGTCGCAGGAAAGATACTTATCCTTAAAACGATAGTGGGATAAATAGCTTAAAAACAATTCAATATCGTTGTGCGTAATCGCTTCAATATGCTCCAACGTAAGCTGAGTTACGGGAATATCTCTATAACGCTTTTTACTCAAAAAATCAAAGAAAATGCGCAAATCGTAAGCATATTTTAATCGCGTTTGACAGCTTGTCCGCGACTCAATCCCTAAAAAATAATCTTCGCAAAAAGAAGGGAGTTCTTCTAAAAGAACACTCAGCCTGTCCAAATCTTGAATATTTCGCGTTGTATAGTAATTCGTTTTTTTCATAAATCACCGTAAATTATAATGAAAAATAGGACAAATTTTTATA
>JAZTWF010000122.1:0-1852 GCA_045635725.1 Candidatus Scatosoma sp.
GGCCCTGTTTTGGTGGCGGAAAAGGTGATTATCGGTCAACCGCCCGAAGAACAGCTTGCAACCTTCTATTAAGAAAAACAAAGGGGGGCAGGTATGCGTTGAACGCTACCTGCCCCGATTTTTTTTATTGAAATTATACGATACCGTGCGCCATCATAGCTTCGGCTATTTTTTCAAAGCCCGCGATATTCGCGCCCATGACGTAGTTACCTTCATATCCGTATTTTTTCGCCGCGCTGTCAATGTTACGATAAATGTTTACCATAATCGTTTTCAGCTTCGCGTCGACTTCTTCGCTTGACCAATACAACCTACCCGACGATTGCGCCATTTCCAAAGCGGAGGTTGCAACGCCGCCGGCATTCGCCGCCTTTGCAGGAAGATAGACAAGCTCTGCGTTTTGGAAAACGTCGATTGCTTCCAAGGTCGAAGGCATGTTTGCGCCTTCCGCTACGTATTTCACGCCGTTTTTCACAAGCGCCGCCGCGCTTTCGCCGTCAATTTCGTTTTGCGTAGCACAGGGGAGCGCAACGTCGCAGGGGATAGTCCAAATGCCCTTGCAGCCTTCTACGTATTTTGCGCCTGCAACCCTTGCCGCGTATTCCTTGATGCGTCCGCGTTCTACTTCTTTAATTTGCTTGATAACGTCTAATTGAATACCATTTTCGTCGTATACGTACCCGTTAGAATCGTACATAGCCACAACTTTTGCGCCAAGCTGCTGCGCCTTTTCACACGCATAAATCGCGACGTTACCGCTACCTGAAACAATGGTGATTTTGTCCTTGAAAGAATCGCCGCGAAGACGCATGGCTTCTTCGGTAATATAAACAAGTCCATAGCCCGTCGCTTCCTTTCTCATCAGCGAACCGCCGTAGGAAAGACCGCGCCCCGTCAATACGCCCACGTGTTCGTCGCGGATACGCTTGTATTGTCCGAATAAATAGCCGACTTCTCTTGCCCCAACGCCGATATCGCCTGCGGGAACGTCGGTGTCCGCGCCGATATGGCGGTACAACTCCGTCATAAAGCTTTGGCAAAACGCCATAATTTCTCTGTCCGATTTACCCTTGGGGTCGAAATCCGAACCGCCTTTACCGCCGCCGATAGGGAGTCCTGTAAGGCTGTTTTTCAAAATTTGTTCCAAGCCAAGGAATTTGATAACCGAAAGGTTTACCGACGGGTGGAAACGCAAACCGCCTTTGTACGGGCCGATTGCGCTGTTAAATTGTACGCGGTAACCCTTATTCACGTGCACCGCGCCGTTGTCGTCCACCCAAGGCACACGGAATAAAACGGTGCGTTCGGGTTCGGTAAAGCGCTCTAAAAGCGCCGCTTTTTCATATTCGGAGTGCGCATTGATGACGGGCTCTAACGTCAATAATATCTCCGTCGCCGCTTGGTGGAATTCCACTTCGCCGGGGTTGCGCTTTTTCAAATCGTCTAATACTCTTTGTACGTAGCTCATAATATACTCCTTTCAAAAAAATTGATTTTATAGCCACTTTCAATCAGTTTTCTAAATCTATAAATATATTATCATTTTTTTTCGATATTTGCAACAATTTTATTGTGTAATTTTATAAAAAGTATAAAAAATATTTGCCTTTTTAATAGAAAAGTAGTATAATAATAAAGCTAAATTATGGTAGATATAACTTTTTGTTATATTAAATAAAAAAGCTTCCTTAGTTAAATGGATATAACAAGCCCCTCCTAACTTTGGGATTGGCTCGTGTAAACACGAGAAATGGCTAAAAGTAATACCTAAAACATGGCATTTCATCGAGTTTTGGATATGTATTAACACGATGTAGAATTGATGCGGAATAACACCCCTAAAAAAGCACAA
>JAZTWF010000123.1:0-7762 GCA_045635725.1 Candidatus Scatosoma sp.
ATCCTTTATTTTATCGCGAATTGCCGCAAGCTTTTCGATATGCACGCGCTTTTCCGCGCCGTCGTGTTTGTTTTTTCGAATGGAAACAAACTTCTCTTTTTGCAACGCGCACGCCGTAAAATAATCGGGCGCAGCTAAAACGTTTTGCAGCATACTATCTAGCTGCGCGCAAAGAGAACTTGCCGCGGCGTAGCCTTCGCCGTCAAAGTACCGTCTTTCGTCTTCGACAAAACGCAAATAGTACGCCGCTTTTTCTTTAAGCAGCGCCAACAAATCGGCGCAAACGGCGTTAAACGTATCTTCCGTATAGTTCCCCGAACGTTTCAAATAGGCTTCGTAATCGGCGCGATTGCGCAGTTGCTTGTATGCCGAAAGCAAAATACCACGCAAGGCGTTATCGCTCTTTTTGCGCCAGTATGCCGAAAGCAAATGCAAAAATTCTTCTTCCTTTTTTTCGTAGGCAATTTCAAACAGCTCGTCAAGCACCGCGCTTTTCATTGCCGTGCCTTCGGCGTCTTCGTCGTTAATCACACGGAAAGCGTTATCCACGCCTGCTTCGTAAAAGTGGGTACGGAGCAGCTTGGAACAAAAAGAGTGTATGGTGGAAATATCCGCCGCCCCTACGCCGTCAAGCTGTTGCTTTAACGCTTTTTTGCGTTTGGAATCCGTTTGCGGATCGTTGATAGCCGCAATCAACGCTTTGCGCAATTTTTCTTTCATTTGCGAAGCCGCTTTTTTGGTAAACGTCACCGCCAAAATTTCGCCGACGTCGCCGCCGTCTTTGATAAAACGAATGATTTTCTCAATCATAACCGTCGTTTTACCGCTGCCTGCCGAAGCGGAAACAATCGTCTTGCCCTGCGCGTCTATCGCGCGTTGCTGTTCTGGTGTAAAGCCCATATCAATCGTTTCCCCCTTCCCGTTTTTTGCGTGCAATTTCCGCAATCGCCGTCGTATCAATCGTGTTTTCCTTACGCGGCGTACAGTTTTCTTTATTAAAACCGCACATACCGCCGTACTTGCAATAGCTGCAAGCGTTATCGTACGGCGTAGGCGCGACAAACCCTTGCTTTAATTCACTTACGCCCTTTCTTGCTACGTGCACTGAATAGTCGATAAAATCGCGGAAGGTGCTTTCGTCCATCATACGTTTGCTGGTTGAACGCTCGGCAAGCGTAGCAGGGAACAAATCGCTGGACATTCCGTCCGTAAGCGCGGTATCTCCGCAAAGCACCGCGTCTTTATCCCCGTTGAGAAAGCCCTTCATCTTAAACCGCCCTTCGTCCGTTTCGGCGTACCCAAGCGACGCAGGGAAATAGAACACCCCTGCCGGCGTGCGTTCCCCTTGCAAGGACGACATATACAGCTGCATTTGCAACTTCCTGCCCGTGTAATAGGAAGTAGCCGAATCATCGATACTTCCCGTCTTATAATCGATAACGCGCACGTATTTTTCCGTACCGTCTACGCGGTCTACCTTACCGTGGAAAAATTCCGCGTCGACCCCTTTTTCCGTTTCTTCTACCTTAAACGCCGAACGCTTGATTTGCCGATACGCCGCAACCGCCACTTGCGCGCCTTCTTGCAAAAGCTTATCCGAAAAGACTTCGCCCGAAGCCGTGTCCGATTGCGTAGCGTATACGGGACGGGCGAGAATTTCCCTACCCTTTTCCACCGCAAACGCATACATTTCTTGTTCCGTTTGGATAGCTTCGGCTTTGACCGTCGTTTCCTGCAAAAGCTCGTGGATAAAATTCCCCGTATCGACGGCAAGCACCGCCGTTTCTTCCCGCTGCCTAAGCTTTAAGCCCCGTTCGACAAAATGACGGAAGGGGCAGGCAAAATACCCTTCCAACGCCGTGGGGGATATTTTCCCGTCCCGTAAAAAGAGTTCTTCGCCATAGGAAATGAAATCGTCCTGCTCCGCCTTGGGCATATAGTCGTACTTCTCCGTTACGCTAAGCTTATCCAAAGCGGTATAGATAGACGAATGCCAAACGCACTTATCCTTATCCCCCCGTTCCAACTCGCCACTAAGCTGCAACAGCTTTCGAACGGCAGGCACGGGCGCACTGCAAACGTATTCCCATTCCTTTTCGGGAATACTCTTTTCACGGGGAATAGCCGTGTTTTGCGGCGTGCAAAACAGCGCGTCCACGTAACGGAATACGTCGGAAAGAGCAGGTTCGCTGCCGTCCGCCGCCAACGGATAGGACAAATGCAGCTCGTCTACAAACGTACAAAGATTGAGCGCAACGCTTTCACGGCTACGGGAATTCACTTGCGCAACCGTCGGTTCTAACCGCATTTGCACTTCTTCTAATTTTTGAATATCCCTATCCGAAATGATAGCGGTATCGTTTGCGCATACGGGCACGTCTTCCGTCATACCCAGCGCAAATAGGCAAGAAACCTTTTCAATACGGCTGTCGGCAATACCGCCGATAAATACGGCGTCTAATTTGAGCGGTATCAAGGAAATCTCCGCCGCGTCCAAACCGTCTTTCAACACCGCGGCAAATTCCTTTACCGTCATTTTCCTGTCTTTGGTTAAAAGCTCCGCTTCGTCCAGCACGCGCAAAAGCGTGTCTTCAATTTGCGCAAGATATCCCTTTTGCGCCACGTCGGACATACTCTCTTCCAACGCTTTCAGGCGTTCCTGCGCGTCGAAATCGACAAGAATTTTACGCACCGCACGGCAATATTCGCTGCCGTACGCCTCGTCCTTAATGCCGTCCACCGCAAGCAAAAGCCTTGCCCTTGCCGACTGCAATTCTTCAAGATCGGGGAACATTTCTTTTACCGTATCCCCCGTTTTAATCTCCCGTTTTGCGCCCCTGCGATAGTTGGCGAATTTCAAAAGGTAATTGCGGTAATTATCCGCATTGCCAAAGAAATAGTTTTGCGTCAACGATTGCACCGCCGCAGGCGCATAGCTTTCCGCCGCCACACGCAAACAATCGAGTAAAAATTGCGAAAGCGGATGTCTTGCAAGCGATTTCTTTTCGTCGATAAAATACGGAATGCCATATTCCCCAAACGCGCGTTTTAACGGCAACGAATATTGCGCCACGTCCGAAACGAGTACGGCAATATCCCGATACCGCCGCGTAGGATTTTGCGCCAAAACGCGACGGATTTGCACCGCCACGTATTCCGCTTCTTCCATTTTATCCCCTGCTTCGAATATACGGATCGCGTTCGTTTGCGCCTTGTTAGGGAAAATGCGTTCCGCTTCAAATAAGCCTTTTCTAAGCCGTTCCGCGTCGCCGTCTAACGGCGTGCCAACGCAAAGCGTTTCCCCTTTCCCAAACTCTTTACAAACGTTTAAAAAGGTGTTCGCCGCGCCGCCTGTGTATAACGCTTCGTCCCCGTCGCAAAAGATACCGTACACGCGTTTTGCGTTGCCAAGCGCCGCGCGAATGGTTTGCGCCGCCTGCGCTGTAAAGGAAGTATAACAAAGGAAAAATACGTTGGTGTCTTTCAACGTTTTATCGTTACGAAGCGCATAGGGCAATAAGGATAAATAACGGCTTTCGTCCAAAAACTTATGCGCGGATAAGAAATCGGTATAGCTTTCTAAAATGAGCGCGATATCTTCCACCTTTCGCTTTAACGGGCTTTCGGGGAGTTTGTCCGCGCTTTCCTTTAACAGCTCCGCCGTAATTTCGGACGCCGTAAACTGCGCCAACGTTTCGTAAATGCACTTAGCGTCGTTCCCTACGCCCGTGGTAGAGCGGAAACATTGTAATCGGTTTTCGTGCTGCAAAGCCGTCATTACCGCACCCACCGCCATAACCGAGCCTTGCTTACTAATCACCTGTACGGGCGTGCGCAAAAAGCGCGCGAAGGTAGAAACGGACGTCAAAAACGTACCGCCCGTAGCCCGCAGGATATTGCGTTCTGCAATCAAGGTCAACCTATCTTCGCAAAAGACGAGATTTCTCTCACCCTTTTTCTCATTGTCCGCCACAAGCTTCGCCACCGTTTCCATACATTGCGAAAGGGTGTGCGCTTTGATAAGAGTGTACATACACGCTCCTTTTATCCGATTTTTTGCCTAAAAGCTATTCTCTTGCTACTATTATAACATATCTAATGGGAAAATTTCAGCTTTTTTTCACAATTATTTTCAAGAAATCGATATTTTGTTTTTACAAAAGCGAAAAAGTATGCTATAATAATACGAGTAAAGGCATTTGAAAAGGAATTACCATGCAGAAAAAAACACGTAAAACTATATTCGCCGTTTTGACGACTGCGCTTTGCGCAAGTATGTTTACCGCTTGCGGCGGCAGCCATACCGTTGCGTTTAATGCGTTTTGGCATAAAAACGTAAACGTACCTAACCTTGGCACGGAAAAGCTCACCTATAACGTTACCTTTGAAGAAGGTTCGGGCTTGGGCTTTGGATATTCCGTGAAAAACGCTACGGGCACGTACACCACTACCCTTACCGCGTGCGACAGCGACGAAGGCAAATTGACCTACCGCTACGAATCGCAGTTGACAATCAATATCGTTTATGAATTTGGCGATAAGCAGGTTGCTTTTGACGACAGCGTAAGCTCCGTTGTCGTATTTGAAAGCGCAACCGAATCACTCAAACCCATTTCTTCCGAAAAGAAGATTGTCAGCCATTCCCCTGTCAATACCACGGCAACGAAACTGGAAGATTGCTATAATAAATACGAAATAGAAGTTAACTTGGACTATAAAACGAAAAAATCGGTTGTCAAAACGACGCTCAACGATAAAACGGACGCAACGGCTACCACCACGGCAACCATTAAATCGGAAGAAAATTACACGCAGGTGGATAACGAACAGCTTTTCCTTGCTCTCCGTGGGTTAAACCCTTCCACGGCAGGTTCGTCCACGCTCCTTGTTTACGCGCCCTTCTCCGACGCCGCGCAAAAAGTTGGGGCAAGCTTCTCTTCCGAAAAGAGTAAGAACTTCACCTTCACTATCAACGGCGTAGAGCAAACGAATGAAATTACGTATTACCCCGTTACCCTTTCGTTGGAAGAAAAATCTTCAGGTGCGGCGCAAAGCTTCCAAATCGCCAAAGCGGTTGACCCTTTGAACAACACCTACCGCAACGTAATTTTGCAATACGAAGTGCCTATGGCGTTGAATTTAGGTACGTTGACCTATACGCTCACCCAAGCGGAATTTATGCAATAATAGAGTAAAACGGAAAGCCGTCCTTTGTGGAAAAGGACGGCTCTTTTTTATATTTCGATTTCTAAAAATGCGGCGGTGGCGGTTTGCGCAAACCGCACTTCTACCCCGTCCCCCGTCTTTATGATTTCGGGGGCAAAGCTCGAAGGATATGCACAGCGCACGTTTTTCACGCCTTCTTTTATGGGAATGCGCACGGTGGTATCCCCTTTTAAGCACCACACGGCAAGGTAGATAACGTTTGCGTTTTGAAACCCTGCCGCAACGCGGTCTTCGCCAAAACGCGTAAATCCAAGGGGGAAATAGGGTGTTCCCGTTTGCTTTGCCGATACGATAGAGCGGTAATACTCTACCCCTTCCTTCACCAAAGCAAGCTGCTTTTCGTCCAAGAGCTCAATATGGCTGGCAAGGTGCATACGCCCCAAAAAGCTGTTAATCATATTGACGATAATACGGTCTTTATCAATATGCTTTTGCACCCATTCCGCCGTACCGTCAAAGCGTTTTTCAAACGAACCCAAGCTTTCGACGGGGTAGCTCCATACCGCCGCCTGCTGAGGAATGACTGCCGAAAGCACGTTACCTGCGATATACGGATACTTGATATAATCGGTTTGGTCGGACGTGGAAACAAGCGAGAACGCCGAAAGCGTTTTATAATCCATACGCATACCGCCTGAGGAGCAGGCTTCGAATACCGTTTGCGGAAAGCGGGCAATCATTTCTTTTGCCCATTCCAAAAAGGCGTTGGCGCAAGCTTCTAAACCTTCCCCTGCGCAAAACGAAAGATAGTCCGTACCCACGCCGCAGTCTTGGTTATAGTCGAATTTGATATAATCCGCGCCGTAATCTTCTACCATACGGCGAATGGTTTCGCTCATGTATGCGCGGACCTTGGGGTTGCGGTAATCTAAGAAGTGTCTATTCATAACCGCAAGGCGTTTGCCGTTCCGCTGTAAAAAGCAATCGTCGTCGTAATATTCCAGCATTTCTTGGCATTTTACACCGATAATTTCCGGTTCAATCCAAAGCCCTGCCTTCATGCCCAGCGAACGGATATAATCGGTAATCTCGCGGACGCCGTGGGGAAAACGCGCTTTGCTTTCCTTCCATTGTCCAACGTACGGATAGATAATATTGCCGTCTTCTTCGTTGTGCCAACCGCAATCGATTACGTAATAATCCATGCCGAGCTTCGCCGCTACGGGCGCGACTTTGCGCGTATTTTCTTCCGTGGGACTGTCCCAAGAAAGATGCATGTATTCGTTGAAAATGACGGGCATAGCGGTATCCAAAGCGTTTTGCCCTGCGATATGGCGACGGTACGCCGTCATGTGCGTAATCACTTCGTTTAACGATTTCCCAAACGATAACGCCACGTTTACCGTGCGATAGCTTTCGCCCTTGGAAAGCTTTTTGCTCCAACCGCCAAAGGGAAGATTTGCACCGCCTAAATACAGGTAATAATACGCCTTAAAATCGGCAATTTCGTAATACCACGAAGAATTGCTCTCTATTTGGAACATGGTAAAATCGCCTGTGGATACGTCTTCTAAAATACCTTGCGGAAGCTCTTCCTTCGTCGACCAGCTGCCGACGTTGGAAAAAGCAATTCTGCGCTGTCCTTCCGTTCTGGCTACGTATAACCCTGCGTCGATAAACGATTGACGGCGCGGTTGGCATTCGCCGTGGTGCGTTTGTAAAAAGCGGGTGAAATATAAATCTTCCACGGAAGAAACGCCCTTTTTGCCAAGCCCTAAAACGGTAAAAGCGGAAACTTCTTCTAAAACGATATCGTTTTCACTTACGTTCTCCACCTGCGTATACACACGGACGGCGTTGGTGTTTTCATAACGGGTGAACACCGTCGTCGTTTGAATGCGTTCGTTGGCTTGCACGATTTGTAGCGTATTCCCGTTTTGCGCATGCAAAACGTAGCGAAGGCTTGCGCCTTCGGAAGAGCTTGCCATTTTCGCGCCCATGTGCGTGGGCTTGTTTTGCCCGCTGATTTGTACTTCCACAAAGGTGTTGCCGTCGGGAAAGGATAAACCGCCGCAGTTGGTGAGTAAAATTTTATCGTCTTTGACTATAAAGTTAAGCTGACCGAAAGTGATTTGCATACGAATACTTCCTTTTGTTGGTATACATATTATATCATTTGTGGCTAAAACTTGTCAACGGAATAAAATACGTTCTTTGTGTTTGTAAAAAAAGACAAAGAACGTATAAAAAAATGTTGTCCCGTCGCGGGGTTTGTAGAAAAAGCCAAACGAAAAGAAAAAAACTCATATTTGTAGGCAAAAAGGTTTGACATTTACCTGTTCTTTTGCTATAATATATGCGTTTTCTAAGGATAACTTATGAAAATACGAGGCGTAGCGCAGCTGGTAGCGCGCAGCGTTCGGGACATTGTCAGGGGTTTTGAAACCGTGATTTTAGGAAACGCCTGAATGCCTTGAAAAATCTGACAATTCGGGCGGTATCGTTTCATAAAAAAAGTACGAAATAAGCGGTTTGAGCACATGTTTGACCACTTACGAAAATAGATAAAAATTTAAAAATCGACGCCTAGCGCAGC
>JAZTWF010000124.1:0-2654 GCA_045635725.1 Candidatus Scatosoma sp.
GCCTTTTCACATTCTTCCACCGCGCGTTTAACAAGTGAGAAATCGGCAAGCGGGCAAAACGTGCCGGGCAGGTTGTACTGCGACGCGTAATTGCCGTTGGTGCAAGCGCCCATCGCCACGATGATATCACGGGCGTGCAGCTGAGGCGAAAACGCTCCGCAAGAGCCGACGCGAATGATATTTTCTACGCCGTAAAAGTTGAACAGTTCGTATGAATAAATCCCAATAGACGGCTGTCCCATACCGGACGCCATTACCGAAACTCTCTTCCCTTTATAATATCCCGTATAGCCCTGCACGCCGCGGACGTTGTTGACAAGCACCGCATTTTCCAAATACGTTTTGGCGATAAATTCCGCACGCAGCGGATCACCGGGCATGAGTACGGTTTTTGCAAAATCTCCAAGCTTTGCGGAAATGTGGGGGGTAGGTACAGACATAATCGTTCTCCTTAATCTTTTTATTTTCTATTTTACTTATTTTTTGGCGGTATTCTAATAATAGTGCCTGTTTTCTTAATATCCTTTACCTTCAATGCCTTGAACGGCTTTAACGACGCGGCTTGTGCCCAAGCGCGACGCCCCTGCGTCAAGAAAATCTTGCGCGTCCTGCAAGTTAGAAATACCGCCCGCCGCCTTGACGAGCACTTCTTTTCCGACGTTGGCTTTCATAAGCTTTACGTCTGCAAGGGTTGCCCCTGCGGTGGAAAAGCCCGTGGACGTTTTAATATAATCCGCCCCTGCTTTCGTCACGATTTTACACATACGTACCTTTTCTTCTTCGGTAAGAAGACAGGTTTCAATGATAACTTTCAAAAGCTTTCCGCCGCAAGCTTCTTTGATTTGCGCGATTTCGTCGACAAGCTGACTATCCTTCCCTTCTTTGAGCATACCGATATTGATAACCATATCGATTTCGTCCGCGCCGTTTGCAACGGCGTCTTTGGTTTCAAATACCTTTACCGCAGTCGTATTATAGCCGTTAGGAAAGCCGATTACCGTACATATTTTTAAGTTGTCTTTTACGTACGCCTTGGCTTGCGAAACAAAACTGGGCGGAATGCAAACGGACGCCGTAGCATATTGCATACCGTCGTCGCAAATTTTGCGGATTTGTTCCCACGTGGACGTTTGCGCAAGTAACGTATGGTCGCACTTAGATAAAATGTTTTTCGTATCAATCATTTGGAAAAATCTCCCTTAAAAATGCTTTTTTGTATTTTTATTATAACCGTTTTTTTGCACCCTGTCAACAGTATTTTTCGTTTTTATCCGTGTTTTCCCTTATAAATACGGGCTTTTCGGGTTTTTCATTCTATTTTTTTGATTGTTTATCCACTTTCCCATAATTTTTCCGTTTTGAAAAAAAAATCTTTTTTTTATGTGTTAAAAAGCTTGTTTTTTGTCGAAATTCGTGGTATCAAATATTTGTATGATTGTAATTTGGCAGATTATGTGCTCTCTTACTTTTTGCCTTTGAAAAGGATATTTGTTAAGGCGAAAAACAAAACACGCGTTTTCGCGATAAAAGTTGTACTCTCGACTTGTTCTTCCGAAGAAATCTACACATATTATATACACGCGTACAAGCGACGGACGCAAAGGCTTGGTTTATGGCACTCACCTTACAAAAAGCAAACTTCTGGAAACGGATATCGGCATGGCTGCTGGATTTTATCTTGCTTGCCGTTCTTTCCGTCGGGGGAATGGCGCTTACGGGTGTGATTTTTAACTATGACGCGCACGCTGCTGAGCTGACCGCCTATCAAAAAGAATACGAAGACGCTTACGGCGTAGATTTTGAAATTACACAAGACGACTTTGCAAAGCTTACGCAAGAGCAAAAAGATAAATACAACGACGTTTTAGGGGAATTTTCCAAAGACGAACGGGTAATCAAAACGCACAACACCTTGTTTTATATGACGATTGCCATGATGAGCGTGGGCTTATTTATCGGCGTGCTCGTAGTGGAATTTATCGTTCCCCTGTTTTTACGAAACGGGCAAACGGTGGGCAAAAAGGTGTTTGGACTTGCCGTTATGCGCACCACTTGCGTGCGTTTGACCGATCAGGTTTTATTTATCCGCGCCCTGTTTGGGAAATATATCATTGAAACTATGTTCCCTGCCGTGCTCTTGCTTATGATTTATTACGGCGCTATCGATATCGTGGGAACGATTACCATTATCCTTTTGTTGATTTTACAAATCGGCGTACTTATCGCCACGCAAACCAACTCTGCCATACACGATTTATTAACCGATACCGTCGTGGTGGATATGGCAAGCCAACAAATCTTCGATACGGAAGAAGATCTCCTTGCTTATAAACAGGAACAGCACGCGCAGGAAGTAGCGCGCAAAGAATATTGATACTCTTTTTACATTTTTAATAATATTAAACTTTCTAAGGAGAATATATGAAAGTCGAATTACAAAATCTCACCAAAATCTTCCCCAGCCGTAACAAGAAGTCTGGCGAAGAAGTTATCGCGGTAAATGATTTTACCTTCACCATTCCCGACGGAAAACTCGTTGGTCTTCTCGGCCCTTCCGGTTGCGGAAAAAGTACGACGTTATACATGATCAGCGGTTTACAACAGCCTTCTTCGGGCAGAATTTTCTTCGGTGACGAAGACGTTACCGATTTATC
>JAZTWF010000125.1:0-6275 GCA_045635725.1 Candidatus Scatosoma sp.
AATCGAATCGTTTATCTTACTTTCGATATATGATTCGAAAATGGACATCATAACGGGGAGCAGCGTCAAGGCAGGCGTTTCCGCATGGAACACAAACAAAGACGCGCCGATAACGATACAGTTCATAATAAACAGCATCCACGCGATACTTGTCGACGCAAATTTGCGTTGGATAATGGTGATAATGATATCCGCACCGCCCGTGCTGCCGCCGATTTTGAACGCCAAAGCCACCGCTGTACCTACGCAAACGCCTGCGGCAATCGCCGCAAAAATGCGTTCTCCGCCCGAAGGGAATTCCATGCGCAAATAGGGGAATACGTTTTCCAAGACAAGCAGCCAAGCGGACTGCAAGCCCGTATGCGCGGCGGAAAGGATAGCAAACTTTTTCTTAACGAAGAAAAAGGCAACGATAACCAACGGGCCGTTAAAGCAAAACAGCAAAAGGCTTTGCGGAATGGCGTCGTTGGTGGCGATATTGATTAAAATAGCAATACCGGCGATACCGCCGACGGTAAATTTATTCGGCGCGATAAAGCAATACGCCGCGATAGAAAGGAGTAACGACGACACCAAAAGAATGACAATCGTTTGCAACAAACTCCAACGGCTGTTTTTATGTAAGTCGTCGTATTCCTTTTTTGTAATTTTAGGGGGTAAGTTTTGAAGTTCTTCCATAATTATATACCTGATTTATATTCTTGCCCAACTATTGTAACACATTTTCAAGGGGAAGGTAAGCGAAGGGAAACGCCCTAGCGTAATTTTATGCAGGGCGCAATCGGCTATGCTTATAAGCTTTCCACTATAACGGTGATTTTGGCGGTAACGCCTTCCATTAAACGGACTTCCGCATGGAACGAACCCACCGTTTTAACGGCGTCCATTTTAATTTTCTTCTTGTCGATATCAAAACCGATATCCGCAAGCGCTGCCGCTACGTGCGAAGGGGTAACGCTGCCGAACGTTTTACCGTTTTCGCCCGTTTTGATTTTTACACTGACACTTTTTCCGTCTAACGACGCCGCAAGCGCTTTCAGCGCTTTTACTTCTTCGGCTTTATGGAATTCCTGCGCCGCCTTTTGTTGGTTGGCTTGATGTACGTTTGCCGTCGTGGCTTGGGTGGCAAGTCCTTTTTTCAAAAGGAAGTTTCTGCCAAATCCGTCGGCTACTTCTACCACTTCGCCCTTTTTGCCCGTGCCTTTTACGTCTGCGGTTAATAAAACTTTCATAGATGTCTCTCCTTATATTATGCTTTACAGTTATATTGTACAGCAAAATTTGAAAAATGTCAATAATCTTTTGCGGGTTTGTGCATACTGCTTATATCCAAAAAGGAGGAAATTGCTATGATGAACTCTCAGGAAGTCAACACCAGCATCGGTTGCGGTGTTACCGAATGCAAGTACAACAGAGCGGGCGATTACTGTACGCTCCGTAAAATCCACGTGGGCAACGTTTGCGATTGCAACGCGGAACAATGTACCTGCTGCGACAGTTACGAAAAGAGATAAGCTTTCTTTTTGCAACGGATATCCGCTTTTCCCAAAAAAGCGGATATTTTTTTGCGCATACGCTTGCGTTTTGTAAAAAAAGAGAGTATAATAAAATCAAAGTGAACGTGTTTTATAGTATAATAGGGAAATGGTGAAATTCTTTTTTAAGGAGTTTTATTATGGAAGAACAGACAAAACCCGTTGAAAAACAACAGCCTACGCTTGCGCAAAAGGCGCTTGCCTATTGGAAAGCGTTGCCTAAGCGCTACTTTATCACCGCCTTTTCGGGTATGGCGCAGGGCTTATTCGTTACCCTAATCGCAGGGACGATTTTGGCGCAAATTGCAGGGTGGATAGGGGATAACTACGTCGGCAACACTCTTTTGTACGTGGCGAATATCGCCAAGTCCTTAATGGGCGTTGGGATCGGCGTGGGGATTGCCCATGCGCTGCAAAAGCACAAATTACTTATTTTTTCCGCCGCCGTAGCGGGTATGGTGGGGGCGTTTGCCGATAAGCTCATGGTGGGCAGTGCGCCGTTTGTTGCATTGAGCTTGGGTGCGCCCGGTAATCCTATCGGCGCGTACGTCGTTACCATGTTCGTCGTAGAAATCGTGGAGCTGTACGCAGGAAAGACTAAACTTGATATCATTTTAATCCCCCTTGGAGCGTTGTTCCTTTCCCTTGGCGGTATATTTGTGGCGTTCCCGTTTATTTGGCTGGTCAATCAGCTTGGCGCGTTTATTGCCATAGCTACGAAAGCCGCGCCGTTGATTATGGGGATTGTCATTGCGGTTATCATGGGAATTTTATTGACCATGCCCACTTCTTCGGCTGCAATTTGGGTGGCGGTTGCCACGCAGGTATCGGCGGAAAATCAAGCCGCTATGCTGCTGGCTGGCGGAGCGGCGACGGTGGGGTGCGCCTGTCATATGATAGGCTTTGCCGTAGCAAGCTTCCGTGAAAACGGCGTGGGCGGTTTGATGGCCCAAGGGATAGGCACAAGCATGCTGCAAATCCCGAATATTATGAAAAAGCCGATAATCATGCTGCCCATGATCATTTCCAGCGCCGTTTGCGGACCGCTTTCCACTTGTGTATTCGCGCTCAAATGCGGTGCGTCGGGCGGCGGTATGGGTACAAGCGGACTTGTCGGCGTGTTTGATTTATTCAAGTACACCACCGACCCGTTGGGGATTGTAGGGATATTCGTACTTATGTTCGTTTTACCTATACTTTTGAACCTTGGTATTTCCGAATTTATGCGCAAAAAAGGTTGGATAAAAGAGAACGATATGAAACTTGATTTATAAGAGAAACGGCTTTGGCGTTTTGCCAAAGCCGTTTGCATTTTACGGATTGTAACAGCAGGTTGTTTGCCGTTGCGGTTCGCACGTGACGTGCATGCCCAACGTTTTGAAAGTTTTTTCGTCCACGTGGGATAAGATAACGGTGGAGTGGATTTCTCCGTTTTTCAGCTTGTCCAGCTGCGCCAAAGCGCGTTTTGCCATGGGGTCGGTGACGGCGCAAATGGCAAGCGCTATTAAAATTTCGTCCGTGTGCAGTCGGGGGTTTGCCGAACCCATGTGATTGACCTTCAAGCGTTGAATGGGTTCGATAATCGTGGGGGAGATAAGCTCGATACCGTCGTCGATATCGCCCAACGTTTTTAAGGCGTTCAAAAGGGCGGCGGCGGACGCGCCAAGCAAATCGCTTGTCTTGCCCGTGACGATACGCCCGTCGGCAAGCTCGATAGCTACGGCAGGCATGCCCGTTTGCTTGGCTTTGGCAAGCGCAGGGGCTACCGTTTTACGGTGCGTTTCGTCCACGCCCGATTTGCGCATTAAAAGCTCAATTTTCGAAACGACGTCCTTTTGCAGTCTGCCTTTTCTTGCGTCGCAAAGCGCGGCGTAGTAACGGCGGATAATTTCGTTTTTAGACGCCTTTTTGCACGCTTCGTCGTTCACGATACAAAAGCCCGCCATGTTTACTCCCATATCCGTGGGGGATTTGTAGGGGGAATACCCTAAAATACTTTCCAGCATAGCCGCAACCACGGGGAAAATTTCCACGTCGCGGTTGTAATTGACGGCAAGCGTTTGATAGTGTTCCATGTGATACGGATCAATCATGTTGACGTCGTTCAAATCGGCGGTTGCCGCTTCGTACGCCAAATTAACGGGGTGAGATAAGGGCAAATTCCAAACGGGGAACGTTTCAAACTTCGCGTACCCTGCTTTTACGCCGCGTAAATTTTCATGATAGAGCTGAGAAAGACAGGTTGCCATTTTACCGCTGCCCGGGCCGGGGGCGGTTACCACCACGATACGGCGGGAAGTGGGCACGTATTCGTTTTTGCCGTAGCCCTCTTGAGATACGATTTTCGCCACGTCCGAAGGATAGCCGTCGATAGAGTAATGCTTGTATACGGCAATCCCCAAATTTTCCAAACGCTTGATAAACGCGTCTACGGCGGGTTGGGGTTGGTACATGGTCATTACCACGCTACCCACGTATAAGCCCTTGCTCTTGAATACGTCGATAAGACGGAGTACGTCCGCGTCGTAGGTAATCCCCAAATCGTTTCTATATTTGTTTTTAATGATATCGTTTGCGCTGATTACGACGAGAATTTCGGCGATATCCTTGAGCTTTAACAGCATATTAATTTTACTGTCGGGTTCAAACCCCGGCAAAACACGGGACGCGTGATAGTCGTCGAATAACTTTCCGCCGAATTCAAGATATAATTTATCCCCAAACGCCTTTACGCGTTCTTCTATCTTTTCCGATTGCAAAGATAAATATTTTTTATTGTCGAATCCGATGACGTGCATATCTTTTTCTCCTTCGCGCTCCGTGGTAAAATTCTTATCTAAACCATTGTACCAAATTGCGCGAAAAATGTCAACTTTCCTAAACGAAAAAAAGAGATTTTGCAATCTCTTTTTTTCTTAAATTTTCTTTTTCAATTCACGCACCGCGTTGTTCAAGAAAAATTCCGCCGTCGTTTCTTTGCGAATGAGCTGTAACGCTTCTTCGGGAGAGCACCACCGCGCTTGGGCAATTTCGTCTTGCTGTAAACGGATAGGCGCGTCTTCGACAATGACGATAAAGTTCAGCATCAGCACGTCTTTTTTAGCGTGGTACTTGGACGACATATACTTGGCTTTTACGACGTTCAACCCAAGCTCTTCCTTGATTTCTCTTGGAATGGTCTTTTCGGCGTTTTCGCCCTTTTTCACGTATCCTGCAAACAGGATAAAATCGTCGTCTTCCACGTGCTTGGCAAGCAAAATTTTATCTTGCGCACGGTTGGTTACTACCATAGAAACCGCTACGGAAAACTGCGGAAACATATAGCTTTCGCATTGATCGCAATAGGGGATTAAGCCTTCGTTTTCACAAAAACGGAGTGTGAGCTTTTGTCCACATTCTCTACAATACATAATTTTTTACCTCCTTATCATAAGTCCTTTTCTTCTTTCTATGCAAAACTACTATAATAATACCCCTTTTTAGGGCGTTTGTCAATACCTGTTTGCGAAAAATTTTCGAAAATTTTGTATAAAAACGCGTGGGGGATAGCTTTCGGCTTGACAAGGGGAAGGAAATGTTTTATAATGTATATGCTCAAAATAGGGCGGAATGGGCGTTATCCGTTGTTTGTGGATAAAAACGCTCGCGTTTTTTCGTTTTGAGAGAAAACACTTAAAGGAGATTATATACATGCTGACATCTATTTGCGGTATCAACTGGGGCGACGAAGGCAAGGGCAGAATGGTCGATTTGCTTTCGCAAAATTTTGACGTGGTTTGCCGTTATCAAGGCGGGAACAACGCAGGACATACCGTTATCAACGAACGCGGTAAATTTATTCTCAATTTGTTGCCTTCGGGTATTTTACGTGAAGAAGTCGTCAACGTTATGGGCCCGGGTATGGTCGTGGACATTAAGCACCTTTGCGGCGAAATTGCCAAGCTCCGCGAAGCAGGTATTAAAATTACCCCCGACAATTTGAAAATTTCGGACAGAGCGGTTATCACTATGCCGTATAACGTTTTACAGGATTGTTTGGAAGAAGACCGTTTGGCGGGGAAAAAGTTCGGTTCTACCCGTCGCGGTATCGCGCCCGTCTATGCCGATAAATATTACAAAAAAGCATTCCGCATGGGTGAGCTTTTGAATGCCCAAAAGCTGTATGCACGCGTAGCGGATATCGTGGAATGGAAAAACCTTACCGTTGTCGGCGGTTACCATGCCGAAGCGGTCAAAACGGAAGACATTATCGCGTATTTTGAAGAATACGGCAAAGTGCTTGCGCCTTTCGTTTGCGACGTTGGTTTGTATCTTACCAAAGCCAACGCCGAAGGCAAAAATATCATGTTCGAAGCGCAGCTTGGCGCTATGCGTGATATCGATTTCGGTATTCACCCCTATACTTCGTCTTCGTCGACGATTGCGGCGTACGCGCCTATCGGGGCAGGTGTTCCGCAGCTCCAACTCACCAACTCTATCGGTATTATGAAAGCGTACTCCACCTGCGTAGGGGAAGGCCCGTATACCGCCGAATACTTTGGCGATAAGGCAAAACGTTTGCGTGATTTGGGCGGTGAATACGGCGCGGCTACGGGCAGACCCCGTCGCGTAGGGCCGTTTGATATCGTGGCGTCGCGCTACGGTATTCGTTGCCAAGGCGCAACGGAAATTGCGCTTACCAAAATGGACGTGTTGTCCGACTACGACGAAATTGAAGTTTGCGTAGCGTATAAACTGAAC
>JAZTWF010000126.1:0-4623 GCA_045635725.1 Candidatus Scatosoma sp.
GGGTGAAGAAGTTTCTTGCCTGCGATTTCGTTACCGCGGTTGGCGATAACTTCGTTGGCGTTCATATTCGATTGCGTGCCGCTACCCGTTTGCCATACGTCAAGCGGGAACTGTGAGTTCAGCGAACCTGAAATCACTTCATCGCAAGCCGCGCAAATGGCGTCTTTTTTTTCTTCGGGTAATTTGCCAAGCTTGCAGTTGGCAAGCGCCGCCGCCTTTTTCAAAATACCGAAAGCGTGGGTGATTTCACGGGGCATAACTTCGTCGCCGATACGGAAATTTTGGTAACTTCTTTGCGTTTGCGCCGCCCAGTATCTATCGGCAGGGACTTGCATTTCCCCCATTGTGTCTTTTTCTATACGGTATTCCACGTTTTTGTTCTCCCGTTAAATTTCAATTTGTGCGATAACGCCTTTCAAGACTTCCGCGCTATGACGCATTTTTTCTATTTCTTCGTCCGAAAGCTTAGGCGTAAGCGTCGTTACGATACCGTCTTTGCCGATAGCGCAAAGGGTGGAAAGGGCAACGTCGGAAATGCCGTATTCCCCTTCAAGCACCGTCGATACGGGCAAAATGGTATACGCGCTGGAATAAATGCTGTTGACGATTTGCGTTACGCAAGCGGCGATACCGTAGAAGGTTGCGCCCTTACCTGCGATAATTTGACCGCCCGATTTTTTCACGTATTCTTCCACTTCTTCATGCGTGTACGGCGTAACCGTCAACACTTCTTTATCCGTAAGCGTTTCTTCGTATTCTTTCAAGGGAATCCCCGAAATGTCTGCCGTCGACCATGCAACGAAGGAGCTATCGCCGTGTTCGCCAAGCACGTATGCGTGCACCTGTTTTTGGTTGACCGAATACAGTTCCGAAAGACGAGTACGCAAACGAATGCTATCCAACGTCGTACCCGTACCGATAACGCGGTTTTTGGGCACGCCCGTGATTTTGCAGAACACGTAGGTTAAAACGTCTACGGGGTTTGCAACAAACAAATACAATGCGTCGGGCGCGTATTTTACAATTTGCGGAGCAATGCTCTTCAAAATATTGACGTTGGTTTGCGTCAAATCAATACGGGACTGACCGGGCTTTCTACCTACCCCCGAAGTGATAATGACGATGTCCGAATCGGCTGCGTCTTCGTACGTTCCGCAGTAAATTTTTACAGGGGAAAGATAGGGCGTCGATTGACGAATATCCAACGCTTCGCCCTTCGCCTTTTCTACGTTGACGTCGATAAGAACGATCTCCGCGACCGAACCCGTAGCTACCAACGTATACGCAACTGTTGCGCCTACCGAACCTGCGCCGATAATTGTAACTTTGTTTTTCATAAATGAGTTCTCCATTTTTTATAGTCGTTTATAAATTGCTTTTACTTGTATGAAAAGGACGCAATGCCCCACTCATACACAATTATTATAACACAAAATCGACAGAAGTACAAATGAATGAACCGCCTGAATAAAAATTTTCATTCGCTAAATCGATAAATTTTTATCTTTTTTGATAAAATAAAAAGACCCGTTATAAACGGGTCGAAAAAATACAATGGTTTTTAATCGTCTAAAATAGCGTCGACAAGCAGTAATCCACCTTCCAAGACGGTGCAAATACCGCTGACGACAAATACCCAAGAAACCGTTTGACCTTGGTGAAAAAGAAGGAGCAAACCGATAATTAAAAAGACGACGGGCTTTGCGTATTGACAAATCGTTTGCCAAAGCATGGTGCATTGTACGTGGCATTTGATTTTTTCATAGAGCAATAATATCCCCGCGATAATCAGTCCTGCCGCAACGACGTATAATACCGCGCTGACGATTACCCAACCGCAAACGACGACAAGCAACCCTGCCACAAGCTTGACGACGGCAGGCGGAATAAGCTTATTGATAAGGTCCATAACCCCAAGCGCAATGAGCACAACGCCAAGCACGGTCATAAGAATACTGATAATTTGACCTTGTAAGACGATAAGCAGCACGCCCAAAGCGATCGCCGATACCGCCGCTATGATTTTTTCCGTCTTTTTCATACATGACTCCTTTTTTATTATATGCAGTTTTAGGTTTCTTAAAAATAACCGCGACGGTTGGCGTCGCGGTACGTGTTTAGCGTAAGGCATTTGCAGTTATGCGGCTTTGCAACAAAGGTTGCAAAGCGCTTGTAACCGTTTCTTCTTTCGTTTCCGCCTTACTTTGCGCGCGAACGCGGCGTCTTTTCCGACTTCCGCGGCGTAATAGAAAAATCACGGTATCCGCCGAAGGTCTTTCCCCTTGCTTAGCAAGGCATATTGCATTATATGCAAGTTTTCTATAAAAAAGTACTTAAATTTCGGTTACTCGTAAATTAGACAACACTTCCCCGAATTTTTCTTTGGTGAACGACGTTTGACCCGTCGTCATGACGGTAGCCGTACCCGCGGCAACGCCTGCGCGCAGGATTTCCGAAAGAGGCGCGTCTTCTTGCAATTTAAGCGCTGCGGCGGCAACCATGCCGTCCCCTGCACCTACCGTGGAATTGACGGCGACGTTCATACTCTTACAATAATAATTATGCGTACCGTCGGTGATGACCGCGCCTTGCTTGCCAAGCGAAAGCAGTACGCGTTTTGCGCCGCGGTCTAAAAGCTCGTAGCAGCCTGCAAGCATATCCGCTTTATCCGCAAGCCGTCTACCAAGCGTGTTTTCAAGTTCGTCTATATTCGGTTTCACCAAATCGACACCCGTTTCCATAGCGGAAAACAAACGCTGTCCTACGGCGTCGATAATTTTCAACGATTTTCCGTCTACCGCCTGCGCAAGCTTGCCGTAATAGTCGGCGTTTACGCCGCGGGGCAATCCGCCGGAAATGACGGTTACGTTGCTACGGGCGGAAAGCATACGCACCATGCCAAGCACTTCTTCCGCCTTTTCTTTGGTAATTTCTTCCCCGACGTCGTTGACTTCGGTGAGCATGGAACGATTATCGATAAATTTATAATTTTCCCGTACGCGGCCTTTATTCCAAACGAAGGTAAACGGAACGCCTTCCTTATTCAAAGCGTTTTCAAACATATACCCGTTTTCATTATACATTAAGCCCGTTGCGTACGATTCACCCCCAAGCCTTTTCACGCCGATGGCGACGTTTAACGCCTTACCGCCGAAGGATACCGTCTTGCTTTTTACGACGTTGGTTTTGCCAACGTTAAGCGCGTCAAGCTCGATGGTAACGTCCGTGCAAGGACTCATACATACCGTTAATATCATTTTCTACTCCTTATCACTATACCCTTATATATTATATAACCAAAATCTCTCTTTTGCAATACGCAAACGGAAAATTTTCATATATTTTTCAAAAGACGAAGGTAAAAGCGCGAAAAGAAAGCCGCTACCTTTACGGAAACGGCTCGTCTAGCTTAGTCGTTGTTACATCGAAATCATTTGTAACGTTTCATACAGTTCGTAGTTGAACGTCTTTTTCATGGAAACGGCTTCGATGATGTCCATATCAATAATTTTATTATCGCGGATACCCACTACACGGTTACCGATACCGTCGTTGAGCAAGCGTACGGCTTTATTCCCGAACTGCGCCGCAAGCATTCTATCCGCCATAGTAGGCGAACCGCCGCGCTGTACGTGACCGATACAGGTAGGACGTACCGAATATTCGGTAAATTCCTGTAATTGCTTAGCAAACTGCTCCGCGCCCATAACGCCTTCCGCCACAACGATAATGTTGGAGTGCTTACCGTTTGAACGCGAACGGTTGATGCGGCTTACGATATTTTGCATATCGAACTGAATTTCGGGAACGACAATAATTTCCGCGCCCGAAGCAATACCGCTATACAACGCGATATCGCCGCAATGTCTACCCATTACTTCTACAACCGAAACACGTTCGTGCGAAGTCATGGTGTCGCGGAGCTTATTGATGATATCCAAGCAGGTATTTACCGCCGTATCAAAGCCCAACGTATAGTCGGTATATTCCAAGTCGTTATCAATCGTACCGGGGATACCGATGGTCGGCACGCCGTATTCTTCGGTGAGCGCGCGCGCACCGCGGAACGAACCGTCGCCGCCGATAACCACAAGCCCTTCAATGCCGTGTTTTTCCAACGTTTTAACCGCTTGGTCTTTTCCTTCCTTGGTCATCATTTCCAAGCAACGCGCCGTACGCAATTTCGTACCTCCGCATTGTACGATATTAGAAACGCTGCGCATTTCCATGGGAACAACGTTATCTTCGATAAGACCTGCATAACCGCGTTCGATCCCGAACACTTCCATTCCAAAATATATACCCGAACGCACTACCGCACGGATAGCCGCATTCATACCGGGGGCGTCGCCGCCGCTCGTCAATAAACCTATACGTTTCATATTACACCTCATTATTAGGTTCTCTTTCGTTTGTTTTTAAGTCTACATAATATTATAGCACAACTTTTATAAAAAACAACCGTTTTTGCCCCTGTTTTTCATTTTTCGTTAAAATTACCCTTTTATAAGAGCTTTATGCAGTCCGCAGGCAAGAACGCGTACAATTCGGAAATCAACGCTTTGTTGGGCGTTACCTTTTGCGAACACGCCATTTTCTTTCCGTTGCGTACGAAAATAACGG
>JAZTWF010000127.1:0-7236 GCA_045635725.1 Candidatus Scatosoma sp.
AAGCAAAGAAAGGCGGGCGTTTTAATGCCCGTTTCTTCTCTGCCTTCGCCCTTTGGTATCGGTACGCTTGGGAAAGGGGCGTACGAATTTATCGACTGGTTACAAAGCGCAGGTATGCGCGTTTGGCAGGTATTGCCCTTACTGCCCACGGGCTACGGCGACAGCCCGTATCAATCGTTTGCTTCCGACGCGCTCAATCCCTATTTTATCGACTTTGATTTACTAAAAGAAGACGGACTTCTTGTCGCCGAAGACTACGAAACGGTAGATTTTGGCGATAACCCTAACCGCGTGGATTACGGGAAACAATTTACCAACAAAACGCCTATTTTACGCAAAGCGTTTGCCGCGTTCAACCGCAAAAACGCCGAATGGCAAGCCTTTCTTGAAAAGGGTAAATATGCGGATTTTGCGCTGTTTATGTCCTTGAAGGTGCGCTTTGGATACACCCCTTGGGAAGAATGGGAAACACCTTTCAAAAACGCCCAGCCGCAAGCTTTGGAAGAACATAAAACGCAGCACGTAGAAGAAATTTTATTTTGGCAATTTACGCAATTTTTATTTTTACGGCAATGGAATAAATTGCGCGATTACGCACACGAACACGGCGTTGAAATCATGGGCGATATGCCTATATACGTTGCGTACGACAGCGTAGAAACGTGGTTGCATAGGGATAGCTTGTTTCAGCTTGACGAAATCGGCAACGTAGCTATGCGCGCAGGCGTTCCGCCCGACGCCTTTTCCGAAGACGGGCAGTTTTGGGGTAACCCCGTATACGACTGGTCGAAAATGCAGCAGGATAACTATGCTTGGTGGAAAGAGCGTTTTGCGTATGCGTTTTCCTTATTCGATATCGTCCGTATCGACCATTTCCGCGCGTTTGATAAATATTACGCTATCCCCACGGGCGCGGAAACGGCAAAGGAAGGGGAGTGGTACGACGGTCCGAAAGCGCAGCTGTTTGAAGGTTTTGAAAACAGCGAAATCGTTGCCGAGGATTTGGGCATTATCGACGACGGCGTGCGTGCTCTTTTGAAAGAAACGGGCTACCCTGGTATGAAAGTGTTCGTCTTTGCCTTCGACGGTAACCCCGACAACGAATATTTACCCGATAAGTACAACGAAAATTGCGTGGCATATACGGGCACGCACGACAACCAAACCCTGCGCAGCTTTTTAGAAGAAATGCTGCCGCCTGAAAGAAAGGGGTTTGAAACGGAGCTGGAAAAACAATGCCTGCAAGCGGATACGCCCTACCTTACGGAAACGGTAGAAGACGAATGTCAAAGCATTATTCGGTTGCTCTTTTCTTCCAAAGCGGACACCGTTATCGTGCCCATGCAGGATATTTTAGCACTTGGAAAAGAAGCGCGGCTCAACGCGCCGTCTACCGTTTCGGGCGCAAACTGGACCTACCGTTTTACGCAAAAGGATTTGCGCCGCCGCAAAGCGGCTTGGCTGAAAGAAATGACGCAAGAATATAACCGCTAATATAGCCGAATGAACTTCTCTCTTGATGAAAAATCGAGAGAGATTTTTTTTATTTGCGAATAAAAAGAGAGCGATAAAGAAAAACTAATGGAAAAGATAGCCCAAGAGTATGGGCGAAAGGAGATAGAGCATGAAAAAGACAACCAAAGCAGTATGCCTTACGCTTGCGCTTTGCGGCGCGCTTGCCACCGTGGGGTGTATGGACGAAAACGACGGAGCGATAAAGCTCACCGTTTGGGTATCCGAAGCGGATAGGGCGTTTGCAAACGAAGTCGTCAACGACTTTAAGGCGAAAAACCCCGATAAACAGTATAATATCGTCATTGATATCCAAGGCGAAAACGACGTGGCGACGCGCGTTCTCAACGACGTGGAAAACGCTGCGGACGTGTACTCTTGTTCTAACGACCAGCTTGGCAAGCTCATCAACGGCGACGCGCTTGCGCAAATCGCAGGGGAACGCTTAAACCGCGTTAAACAAGCCAACTCCGCAGATTCCATTCAATCGGCAACGTTGACGGTCAACGGCAAGGAAGGAGTTTACGGTATGCCGTATACGGACAACACCTTTTTCCTGTATTATAATAAATCGGTGCTCAGCGAAACGGACGTGCAAAGCATGGACGGCATTTTAGCTAAATGCAGCGCAAATAAACAGCTTGCCTATCCCATGAAGGACGGTTGGTACACCACGGCGTTCTACTTCGGGAAAGGCTTGGGCTATCAGGTCGAATACGATAAAAACCTTGCGGAAACGTCGATCACGTGTGAATTTGACAATGCGACGGGCGAAGCGGTTACCCAAGCCATGTGGGAGCTTGTCAAGGATAGCCGCTTCAAGGCGGACGCGGACGATTCGAAAATCACCGCAGGCTTTAACGACGGGAGTATTATCGCCGCCGTTTCGGGGATATGGAATAAGACGACCATTCAAGGGTATTTAGGCGACAACTTCGCGGCGGCAAAGCTGCCCACGTACACCTTTAATAAAGGTCAAACGGACGAAGAACAGGTACAGCTCGTTTCGTTTGCAGGATATAAGCTCATGGGCGTGAATAATTATTCCAAGAATAAGACGGACGCCATGGATTTTGCGGAGTTCTACACCAACAAGGAAAACCAAATCAAGCACTTTGAAAAGCGCGGATTTGTTCCCACGGACGAAAGCGCGCGCGCCGACGAACGCGTACAGGCGGACGTTTGCGCCAAAGCGATTACCGCGCAGCTTGCGCACAGTAAAACGCAAAAGGACGTGCCTTCTACCATGTGGACGCCCATGATCGGGCTGGGTTCGGCTATGATTACAGGCGCGCAAAACGGCAATTTCGATTTGAAAGCGCAATTAAAGGCGTGCGTAGACGCCATTGAAAAAACAACCGTCGGTTCGTAACGGCAAAAAAGGAGAGATGTAGTTATGGAAAAAGTAAGAAACGCCAAGCCGACTTCTACACGCATGGGCGTAGCGACGGCGTTTGCGAAAGGTTCGCCGTATACCCGTCTTTCCTTTTTTATCATGGGCGGCGGACAGCTTGCCCGTCGGCAATTTATCAAAGGCGCATTGTATCTTCTCGCGCAAATTGCCTTTATTGTATGGCTGATATTTGTCGGCGGCGGCTATCTTATACACCTGTTTTCGGGTAACCTTGGCACGCAACTTTCGGGGGAGATTTGGAACGAAGAATTACAAATTTTCGAAAAAGTAAAAGGGGATAATAGCTTTTTAATTTTGCTTTACGGCGTAGTGACTATCGTCCTTTTACTGCTGTTTACCGCCGTTTGGATAATGAATATAAAAGGGAGCTATGAAAACGATTTACGTCTTGCCCGTGGCGAACACGTTCGTTCGTTCAAGGAAGACGTTTCGGTGCTTTTCGGTGAAAAGTTTTACGCGCCGTTACTCCTTCCGCCCCTTTTAGGGCTGTTGGTGTTTACGGTACTGCCGCTTATATTCATGGTGCTAATCGCCTTTACCAACTACGATTACGCGCACATGCCCCCGGGGAAATTATTCGACTGGGTGGGGCTTTCCAACTTCGCGTCCATGTTCTTATTCACGGGCGGCGGAACGGGCTTTGCGCTTATCTTTTTGCGCGTACTTGCATGGACGTTCATATGGGCGTTTTTTGCAACGTTTACTAACTATTTTTTAGGTATCGTTATTGCCCTGCTTATCCAAAAAAAGGGGATTAAGCTTAAAGTTTTATGGCGTACGCTGTTCGTAATCGCTATCGCCGTACCGCAATTCGTTACCCTTTTGTTGATGCAAAAGATATTAGACGGCGACGGCATACTCAATAAAATTTTGGGCACGAATATTCTATGGCTTGCCGACCAACGTTTCTTTTCGCTGTTGCCAAGGCTCATGATTATTCTTGTCAACGTATGGATCGGCGTTCCGTATACCATTTTAATGAGTACGGGTATTTTAATGAATATCCCCGTCGATTATTACGAAGCCGCGCGCATAGACGGCGCGTCGCCTGTGCGTATCTTTTTTAGTATTACAATGCCGTATATGCTGCACGTTACGACGCCCTATTTGATTACGCAATTCGTCGGGAATATCAACAACTTCAACGTCATTTGGCTGTTGACGGGCGGCGGACCTGTGGACAATATCTATTACGGCAGGGGTTCGCAAGCGCAATCTACCGACTTGTTGGTAACTTGGCTGTACCGTTTAACGGTAGACGAAAACCCGAAATTCAACGTAGCGTCGGTTATCGGTATCGTCATTTTCGTTATCAGCGCGGCGCTTTCGCTTATCACGTATAATCGGACGTCGTCGGCGAAAAAGGAGGACGCATTTCAATGATTAAAGCGTATGCGGCAAAATACCGCAAAAGCCTTTCCAACCTGCTTGTATACTTGCTTTTGACGGTACTTGGAATACTGTGGATATTGCCTATTTGCTACCTTGTCTATACGGCGTTTCGCGTAACCCCGTCCACGGGCATTATCAATACGCTCTTTCCCGATAATTTGCGGCTTGGCTTTGGCAATTTCCGCCGCTTGTTTGCGGACACTATGTTCTTAAAGTGGCTTGTCAATACGTTGATTGTCGCTATCAGCTCTTGCGCAGTAACGACGCTGTTCATTTTAATGGTGAGCTACGCCCTTTCGCGTATGCGCTTTCGGCTGCGAACACCGCTTGTCAATATCCTGCTTGTCTTGGGAATGTTCCCCGGGTTTATGAGTATGATTGCTATTTATTTTATACTCAAAGCCATGGGGCTTACAAACTCCTTGCTTGCGCTTGTTTTGGTGTATTCGGGTAGCGCGGCGTTGTCCTATTATATTTGTAAGGGATTTTTCGACACCGTACCGCGCGCTATGGAAGAAGCGGCAATTTTAGACGGCGCAAGCCAACCCATGGTCTTTTGGAAAATTATACTGCCTATGGCAAAACCGATAATCGTGTATACGGTGCTAACGTCGTTTATTTCACCGTGGTGCGACTTTATTTTCGTCAATACCATTATTAGCGACCGTTCGAAGTATACCGTTTCACTTGGACTGTATAAAATGATTAACGGGGAAAGAAGTAGCTTTAACGATAACTTTACGGTATTTTGCGCAGGCGCATTCGTCGTCGGCGGTATTATCGTAACGCTGTTTATGAGCATGCAACGCTATTACGTCGAAGGCGTAACGGGCGGCGCGGTAAAAGGATAGAAAAAAGACGTTCTTTCGAACGGCTTTAATACTTATTTTTGATTTTTAATAACCATTTTTTCCAGCAGCGCGACAAGCGCGTACATGACGGCGGCAAGCACGCATAAAATAAACACCGCGCTCATGACAAGGTCAAGCTTAAACACCTGCCCGCCGTATACGATAAGATAACCTATCCCTGCCTTGGAAACGATATATTCGCCCATAATCGAGCCTATCCAAGCCATACCGACGTTGATTTTCAGCATGGAGATAAAATCGGGCAACGACGACGGAATAACCAGCTTGCTTAAAATTTGCCATTTGCTTGCGCCCATGGATTTTAAGAGTAAAATCTTGTTTTCGTCCGTCGCCATAAATCCGTTTAACATATTCAAAATAGCGACGATAAGCCCGATAAGCACGGTCATAAACACAATCGCTTTACTCCCCGTACCAAACCAAATGATAATGAGCGGTCCTAACGCGATTTTCGGCAAGGCGTTGAGTACGACAAGGTACGGTTCGGCAATCCGCCGAAAAGCTTCGCTCCACCAAAGCAGCAGAGCCACGGAATATCCTACGGCGACGGCGATAAAAAAGCCAGCCAACGTTTCCCACAGCGTCGTGCCTACGTGGTAGAACAAGCTACCGTCGGCGTATAACGAATAAATGGTTTTGGCAATACGGGAAGGGGAGCTTGTAATAAACGGGTTTACCCATTCCAAGCTTGCGGACAACTCCCAAAAGAGAAGTAAAACGGCAAGCACGGATATCCGCGCCACGTTGACAAGCACGCTTTTTCTTCGTACGCCTTTGAGATAGAGAAGATGCTCTTTCGAATGAACGTTTTCGTGTTTCATGCGTTTAACTCCTTCCAAAGTATTTCAAACCACCCCGAAAAGGCTTTATTTTCCCGACGTTTTAACGGTTCGGCTTCGGCAAAGTCCATATCGTGGCAAGCCACCACACGCGCAGGCCGAGCGGATAACACGTAGATTTTATCCGCCACCGAAATGGCTTCGCTAATGTCGTGCGTAATCAAAAGGGCGGTTTTCTTTTCACTGCGAATAATTTTATATACGTCGTCGCATACGCTTAAACGGGTTTGATAATCGAGTGCGGAAAAGGGTTCGTCTAAAAGCAACACGTCGGGGTTTACGGCAAGCGTGCGTATCAACGCGGCGCGTTGCCGCATACCGCCCGAAAGGGAAGACGGATAGTTTTTCAAAAACTGCTTTAATCCGTATTTTTCCGCAAGCCGTAAAGCCGTTTCCCGTTCTTTTGTCGTATTCGTACCTTTAATTTCCAAGGGCAAAAAGATATTTTTTTCTATCGTGCGCCAAGGAAACAATTCGTCTTTTTGTAACATATATCCAAACGAACAGCCGTCGGTTATCACCTTTCCTAAAGTGGGGGTAAGCAGACCTGCAGCCAAGGAAAGAAGCGTCGTTTTTCCGCACCCTGAAGGTCCGATAATGGCGACGAACTCTCCTTCGTTTACGGTTAAGTTCAAGCGTTCAACGGCAATCGTTTCACCCTGTTTGCTGTGATAGTGCATCGAAACGTTTTCAAATCGTAAAACTTCTTTCATTTGCGTATCCTTCCCGTTTGTATTTCTTATTTTTCGTAAACTTGTTTATACACCTTATCCGCGTATTTGTTGTCGACCATTTCGCTCATTTGCGCACGACGGGTCAACTCTCCTGCGTTTTCGATAATGTCTTGTAAACGGTTAAAGCTTGTTTCCGTCATGGACAGATTTGTTCTCCAAGCGTCAATGTCGCGATAGCGTTCTACCGAAGCGGCGATAGACGCTTCCGACGTGCCTGTAAAATAGGAAACAAGATAGGGCGCAACCGTTTCAGAAGGCGTTTCGTTGACGTATTTCACCGCTTTGGTAACGGCGCGAAGGAACCCTTCGGCGTGCTTTTCGTTCTTTTTCAACCACGAATTTTTCGCCATGAAACAGGTATAGGGCACTTCGCCCGACGCTTCGCCAACCGACGCCACCACGTAGCCCTTTCCTGCGGCTTCGTATTCGTAGGCAACGGGGTCGAACATGGTACAGTAATCGGCTGTTCCCGC
>JAZTWF010000128.1:0-5417 GCA_045635725.1 Candidatus Scatosoma sp.
AATAATCCCTTGCACCCGTACACCAACGCGCTGTTCTCCGCAGTACCCAACCCCAACCCCGACGAAAAGGGTAACCGTATTTTGCTCAAAGGCGATATTCCTTCGCCTGCAAATCCGCCTATGGGTTGTAAGTTCCATACCCGTTGCCCCAAAGCAATGGAAATTTGTAAACATATCGAGCCTGCGTATACCGAGCAAGAGCCTGGGCATTTCGTAGCTTGCCATTGTTATCAGGAGAAATAATGTCCAAGAAAAAGAAGAAAGAAAAGGTAATCTATTACGACGACAATTCGACGATAGCCGATATGTCCAACGTAACGCGAATAGGGCAAAACAAACCCACGCCGCCCCCTGCGCCAAGACAAAAAACTCCTTGGTGGGAGAAATGGCATACCTTTTGGACGACGTTTAAGTTAATGCTCATTCCTACGGGAATTGCCTTGACGATATTAGCCGTTTTATATCTTCTTATGATGTGGCTTGGCGGCAACTTCGGTTAAATGACAAAACAAAAAAAGCGACGGAAACGTCGCTTTTTTGTTTGGCTTTTTTATCCGTTAATCGGTAAATTTTTCTTTCGCCGCATACGTGGTATGCAGTAATTCGTGTGCTTTATGCGAATTCGGCTCGCCTAAATACGTTTCGTACAGCTCTACGATTTGCGGATTTTTATGCGAAGCGCGAAGTGCTTTGGATTCGTCCGCGCGATACAACGCCGCCGCACGCTTTTGTTTGAACGTATCCAAAATATCGTTATCTTCGTTAGGCAGGAAGCAAGGCTTCACGTACGGCTGACCGCCGCCTGCGATACAACCGCCGGGACAACCCATAATTTCGATAAAGTGGTATTCGCTCTTACCTTCACGGATTTGGTCCAAAAGCACCTTGGCGTGTTTCATACCGTGTGCAACGGCAACCTTCACCGTCGTGCCTGCAAAGGTATAGCTTGCTTCTTTAATGCCGTCAAAGCCGCGTACTTCCTGCAATTCTACGTGTGCAAGTTCTTCGCCCGTAAGCTTGTAAGCCGCCGTACGGAGCGCCGCTTCCATAACGCCGCCCGTTGCGCCGAAGATAACGCCCGCGCCCGTGTATTCGCCAACGATATCGTTATCGAATTCTTCATCGGGAAGTTTAACAAAGTTAATACCCGAACGTTTGATAAGCTTACCAAGCTCTCTCGTCGTGAGTACGGCGTCTACGTCCTTCAAGCCGTTTACGGAAAGCTCAGGTCTATCTTTTTCATACTTCTTCGCCGTACAAGGCATGATGGATACGACAAACATATCCTTCGGGTCGATACCGTTCTTTTGGCAATAATAGCTCTTCAAAATCGCACCAAACATTTCGTGGGGAGATTTACAGGAGGAAAGGTGAGGCAAAAGGTCGCCGTAGTTATATTCGGCATAGTTCACCCAACCGGGGGAGCAGGACGTAATCATAGGCAAAACGCCGCCGTTTTGAATACGGCTCAAAAGCTCGGTTGCTTCTTCCATAATGGTAAGGTCGGCGCCGAAGTTGGTATCAAACACCTTCTTAAAGCCAAGGCGTTTGAGCGCGGCAACCATTTTTCCCGTCACCAAACTGCCGATAGGCATATCAAATTCTTCGCCAAGCGCGGCGCGTACGGCAGGCGCGGTTTGCACAACCACGTACTTTCCTGCTTTCATTGCCGCGTCAACCTTATCGATTTCGGAAACTTCCATCAATGCACCCGTAGGGCAAACGCTGACGCATTGTCCGCAAAGGATACAGGGGGATTTCGCAAAGCTTCTGTTTTCCGCGGGGGCAACGATAGTGTTAAACCCACGCTTTTCAAAGCCGAGAATACCCAAACCGTGCGCATTTTTACATCTTGCCACGCAACGTCCACAAAGAATACATTTGGACGTATCACGCATGATAGACGGCGTAAGCTTATCCACGGTAACGGGCGTTTGTTCGCCTTGATACATATCGTCTCTTGCGCCCGTAACTTTGGCTACGTGCAACAATTCGCACTTGCCGTTCTTATCGCATTGTTGACAGTTTTTGTTGTGGTTGGAAAGGAGCAGCTCCACCGAAGTTCTTCTTGCCGCCGTTGCTTTGGGGGAAGAAATGGTGATTTCCATGCCTTCCGCAACGGGATATACGCAGGACGCTACCAAGCCCCTTGCGCCCGTAGCTTCTACCAAGCACACACGGCACGAGCCTTGCGAGCATTCGCCGTGGTTGTACGCACAAAGGGAAGGGATTTCAAACCCGCAAGCTTTTGCCGCTTGCAAAATCGTTTGACCTGCTTCTACTTCAAAGGGAATACCTTCTATTTTAATATTCATTTTAGCCATAGTTCCCGTCTCCTTTTACTTTTTGATAATCGCCTTGAACTTACACGTAGCGATACACATACCGCACTTGATACACTTGTCTTGGTCAATGGTGTATGCAGGCAGCTTCTTGCCGGGCGCAACGTAATCCGTCTTGACAAAGGCATTGACAGGGCAAGCTCTCGCGCAAACGCCGCAGCCGAAGCACTTATTCGTTTCAATGGTATATTGCATCAAATTCTTACAAATATGCGCAGGACATTTCTTGTCTACGATATGCGCCACGTATTCGTCACGGAAATGCTTTAACGTGGAAAGTACGGGGTTGGGAGCCGTTTGCCCTAAGCCGCAAAGGGAGTTGGTACGGATATTTTCCGCCAAATCTTCCAACTCGGTAAGGTCGTTCATCGTCGCTTTGCCGTCCGTAATTCTCGTTAAAATTTCCAGCATTCTCTTCGTACCGATACGGCAGGGCGTACACTTTCCGCACGATTCGTCGCAAATAAATTCCATATAGAACTTCGCAACGTCCACCATACAGTTGTCTTCGTCCATGACGATTGCACCGCCCGAACCCATCATCGAGCCTTTCGCTACGAGATTGTCAAAGTCGATAGGCGTATCCAAATCTTCCGCCGTCAAACAACCGCCCGAAGGCCCGCCCGTTTGGATAGCTTTGAAGTTTTTGCCGTTAGGAATACCGCCGCCGATATCATAAATAAGCTCACGCAAGGTCGTACCCATGGGAATTTCCACAAGCCCGACGTTGTTGATTTTACCGCCAAGCGCGAATACCTTCGTACCCTTAGAGCGTTCCGTGCCGTGGCAAGAGAACTTCTCTTTGCCTTCGCGAAGAATATAGGGCACGCAAGCCAACGTTTCTACGTTGTTGATAATGGTAGGCTTACCCCAAAGCCCTTTCACCGCAGGGAACGGGGGACGGGGACGGGGCATACCGCGTTGTCCTTCAATGGAATTAAGCAGAGCCGTTTCTTCGCCGCAAACGAATGCGCCTGCGCCCAAACGGATATGCACGCGGAAAGAAAAATCCGTGCCTAAAATGTTATCGCCAAGAAGTCCCAGCTCTTCCGCTTGTTGAATAGCAAGCTTTAATCTATTGACGGCGATAGGGTATTCCGCACGCACGTAGAAATAACCGTTTTGCGCGCCGATTGCATACCCTGCAATCATCATACCTTCGATAACGGCAAGGGGATTGCCTTCCAAAATCGAACGATCCATAAACGCACCGGGGTCGCCTTCGTCGCCGTTACATACGACGTACTTTTCGCCTTCGGGCTGCGCATAGGCAAATTGCCATTTTCTACCCGAAGGGAAACCGCCGCCGCCGCGACCGCGAAGTCCCGATTCCAAAACTTCTTTAATGACGTCTTCACGGGGCATTTGCAACGCTTTGGCAAGCCCTTGGAATGCGCCTGCACCCAAGCTTTCTTGAATATTTTCAGGGTCGATACTGCCGCAACCGTGCAGGGCGATACGTACTTGCTTTTTATAGAAATTGATCTCGTCTTGCTTAGTTACTTTTTCTTCGGTGTTGGGGTCGACGTAAAGCAATCTGTCGATAACTTCACCGCCGAGAATATCCTTTTCGAAAATCTCCGCAACGTCTTCCATGGTAACCAAACGATACAGCGTATCTTCGGGATAAATTTTAACGAACGGACCTTGCGAACAGAACCCAAAACAACCTACTTGGTTGACGGTTACCTTATCGCCAAGATTGTTTTCTTCTACCAAACGCTTGAATTCTTCGGTGATTTCATCCGATCTGGAAGAAATACAGCCCGTACCGCCGCAAAGAACGATATGGCGTTTGTTATCATTGCCCGTGAATTTTGCGCTAAGACAAGCAGCGCATTTTTCGCTCATTTGATTGAGCTCATGAAAATTCTTAATCATTATGCGTTTGCCTCCATTTCTTTATATTCTTCGACGATTTTCGGAACAGCGTCTACGGTGAGCTTAGGATATACCTTACCGTTAATGGTAACGGCAGGGGCGATACCGCATGCACCGATACAACGGAGCGCGTCTAAGGTAAACAAACCGTCTTTGGACGTTTCGCCCGGCTTAATGCCGATAATTTCCGCAAACTTATCCAAAATTTGTTGCGCGCCTTTTACGTAACACGCCGTACCCAAACATACGCCGATAACGTATTTTCCCTTAGGAGTAAGGGAGAAGAAGGAATAGAAGGTAACCACGCCGTAGATTTCGGAAACGGAAATCCCCGTACGCGCGGAAACAAGCTCCTGTACTTCCAAAGGAATATATCCATATTCCTTTTGGATATCGCTTAAAATCATCATAAGCGGCGTTTTGTCATTCACGTATCTATCGCAAATTTCGTGAATCTTTTTTACCGCCGCAGCCTGCAAATGGGACATAGCAATCTCCTTATAGTAAAATTATCGTATGAAACATACATAATTATTATATCATAAAATTACGCCAACGACAAACGAATGACGCACCCTAAAAACATTTTTCATTCGCTAAATCGATAATTTTTTATCTTTTCAAAAAAACTTGTTTGAAAATTATAAAAGCAGGGGATAGCAAACGGTAATTTCTCCATGTTTTTTGTATATTCCTTTATTCAATATTATATAGATTTATCTGATGAATATTTGTTGAAAGAGGGCGCAAAACTAGTGTGGTAGCCACATGGGGAAGTGTGCGCCAAATCGTGTACCAATTTTCACAGATTTTATCTACCAAAACGTGTACTAAACCTGACGAAAATAATGAAAAATGAGTGAATAATTATACAAAAACACAAAGAAAAACGCATTTATGCATATTTTCTTGCATAAATGCGTGTATCTGGTGGACGATCAGGGGGCTTTCGCTACGCTTAAAGAAAACCTGCGGTTTTCCGTAAGGAGCGTATGCGACGGAATAGTGAGTTTGCGAGCGTCACCCTTGCAGGGTTCTCGTCCCTGATATTAAAACAAAAAACACACCCCAAGGTGTGCTTTTTTGCTCTGGTGGACGATCAGGGACTCGAACCCGTCGGGACCGATTTATGGGTCAACCCACGCAATCCCATTAAAATAAAGGGGTTCAGAGATTTTTTTAATCGGGGTGAAC
>JAZTWF010000129.1:0-6614 GCA_045635725.1 Candidatus Scatosoma sp.
ATTGCCAAACACGGCGTAGAAATTATTTCGTGCGGGAACGGTACGGCAAGCCGAGAAAGCGAAGCCTTTATTTCTGGGCTTGTCAAGGAAATTAAGGCGGAAACGGGGCGTTCGGTCAGCTACGTAATCGTCAACGAAGCGGGCGCGTCCGTATATTCTGCGTCCCCGCTTGCGGCGGAAGAGTTCCCGCAGTTCGACGTTACCACCCGTAGCGCGGTTTCCATTGCCCGTCGCTTACAAGACCCGCTTGCGGAGCTTATCAAAATCGATCCTAAATCTATCGGTGTTGGGCAGTATCAGCACGATATGAACGAAAAACGTTTAGACGGAGCGTTGTCGGGTGTTTTAGAAGATTGTGTAAACAGCGTTGGGGTGGATTTGAATACGGCAAGCGTTTCTCTTTTGAAGTACGTCGCAGGCTTGAACGCCGCCGTGGCGAAAAATATCGTAACGTATAGAGAACAAAACGGAAAATTCCGTTCCAGAAAACAACTCTTGAAAGTGCCTAAGCTCGGCGAAAAAGCGTTTACGCAATGCGCAGGGTTCTTGCGTATCGACGGCGGAGAAAATATTCTCGACAATACGGCTGTGCACCCCGAATCGTATGAAAAGGCGGAAAAATTATTGTCCTTGTTCTCGTATACAACGGCGGACGTAAAAGCGCGTAAGCTTGGCGATTTGCAGCAAAGAATAAGGGCGTACGGGGAAGATAAAGCCGCAAAAGAAGCGGATTTGGATAAAGCGACAATGCTTGATATCATAACCGAACTTATGAAACCGGGCAGGGATATCCGCGAAGGCTTACCCAAACCCGTACTCCGTAAGGACGTAATGGGGATTGCCGACCTTAAGGTGGGAATGGAACTGACAGGTACGGTTAGAAACGTCGTTGATTTTGGGGCGTTTATTGATATCGGCGTGCATCAAGACGGTTTGGCGCATATATCTGAATTGACGGATAAATATATTCGCCATCCTTCCGAAGTGTTAAAGGTCGGTCAAGTGGTGCAAGTACGCATCAAAGAAGTGGACGTCAAGAAAAACCGTATCGGCTTGTCCATGAAGAAATTGCAAAAAAATACTTGACAGGGCAAAGGGATTATAGTATAATAGTAAAGACGTTTGGATATTATTTTCATATTCTAAAACACTTTATCAAATAATAATTATAATACGGAGGATAATTGATTATGTTGGAAAAAATTCAGGCAATGCTTGCCGAAGCTTTGAACCTTCCCTTGGAAAAGGTAACGGCGGACGCTAAAATCGTAGACGATTTGGGGGCGGACTCTTTGGACGTTGTTGAACTTCTCAGCCGTCTTGAAGAAGAATACGGTATTATGATTCCCGATGAAGACGTGGAAAATCTTGTAACCGTTGCAGACGTTGCTGCGCAAATCGAAAAACTTGCAAAATAAAACGTTTGAAAATCCCCGAAACTTTCGGGGATTTTCTTTTTTGGTCGAATATTGCTTGATTAAAAGTTTTTTATATGGTATAATTTTCAAGTATAAAATATTTGAGGTAGATTATGTTACAGGTTACGGGTGTATCTTTACAATACGGCAGCAAAAAATTATTTGAAGACGTAAACTTAAAGTTTACAAAAGGCAACTGCTACGGTATTATCGGCGCAAACGGTGCGGGAAAATCCACGTTTTTGAAGGTGTTATCGGGTGAAATTGAACCGCAAAAAGGTTTCGTTTCTTTAGATAAAAACGAACGTATGTCCGTTTTACAACAAAACCAAAATATGTACGACGACGAAACGGTATTGCGTACCGTTATGCTTGGGTATAAGCGTTTGGTGGAAGTAATGGACGAAAAAGACGCGTTGTATGCCAACCCCGATTTTTCGGAAGAAGACGGTATCAAAGCAGCGGAGCTTGAAAGTGAATTTGCTGAAATGAACGGCTACGACGCCGAATATCAAGCTAGTCAGCTTTTGAATGCGTTAGAGATTGACGAAAGCTTGCATTATGCGTTAATGAGCGAATTAGACGCAAAACAAAAGGTGCGCGTCTTGCTTGCGCAGGCGCTCTTTGGCGATCCCGACGTATTGCTTTTGGACGAGCCTACGAACAACTTAGACATTAAAACGGTGCGTTGGTTGGAAAATTATTTGATGGATTTTGAAAATACCATTATTATCGTTTCGCATAACCGACATTTCTTAAATAAGGTATGTACCAACATTTGTGACGTAGACTTCGGTAAAATTAATATGTACGTAGGGAACTACGACTTTTGGTATCAAACCAGCCAGCTTTTGGCGCGCCAACAAAAGGAACAAAATAAAAAAGCGGAACAAAGAGCAAAAGAATTACAAGAATTTATTGCGCGCTTTGCGGCAAATGCGTCTAAATCCCGTCAAGCGACTTCCCGTAAAAAGGAACTTGAAAAGCTTACGATTAACGATTTTAAGCCGTCTTTGCGTAAATATCCGTATATCGATTTCAAATTTGAAAAGGATATCGGCAACGATATTCTTATGGTGGAAGATCTTACGAAAGAAGGATATTTCAAAAATCTTTCTTTCACCGTTCAGCACGATGAAAAAATCGGTATCGTATCAGATAAGAGCACGACGCTTACCATGCTTTACGATATTTTGATGGGGAAAGAACAACCCGATTCGGGTACAATCCGTTGGGGAAAGACCATTTCCGTTTCCTACTTCCCACAAAACAATAACGAATATTTCCAAAATTGCGATTTGAACCTTGTAGAATGGTTATCGCAATATTCTTCCGATCATTACGAAGAATATCTTCGCGGTTGGCTTGGTAGAATGTTGTTCTCAGGCGAAGAAGCTTTGAAGAAGGCAAAAGTGCTTTCCGGTGGCGAAAAAGTACGCTGTATGTTGGCGAAAATGATGCTTGAAGGCAGCAACTTCTTGATTTTCGACGAACCGACCAACCACTTGGACCTTGAATCGATTACGGCGTTGAATAACGGTTTAAGTCATTATCGCGGTTGTATGCTTTTGACTTCGCACGACCAAGAACTTATGAATACCGTTGCAAATCGTATCATTGAAATCAACGATACGAAAACGTATGATAGACAGGTAACTTACGACGAATATATCGACGAAACTACCTGATAGCCTGTATAAATTGATTTTTCGACAAGATTTTTGAATATTTTACAATATTTTTTAACAAAATTAAAAATATTAAAAATTAATTTTGAATTATGTTAAAAAATGCTTTACAAGTCGCTAATTTTGTAGTATAATGCGATTACCTACTTCGGTAGGGGCACATTATATATCAAAAGGAGCGATTTTTTATGCAAAGAAACACAGTTGTTTTGTTGGAAAGTAACGTTGCCGTTTTAGAGCAGGTAAAACAAGCTTTGGAAGGCTGTAAAGATTTTCAATTATTATATGCAGGCGACGATGGTGACGAAGGTATGAAGGAGATATTACGGTTAAAGCCCGATCTTGTTATCGTTAGCATGTTTTTGAAAGGGACGGACGGGTGCGGCGTCATTCGCGCGGTAAAGAAAACTTGGATAGACGCGAAGATTATTGCAACTGGACCTGCAAAGGACACGATTATAGAACGTGCAATTACCGATGGTGCGGCGTATTATCTTGTAAAGCCGTTTTCGGTTGAAACCGCGTTAGAACGCGCAAGAGAGATTCTTAAAGATAAGCCGACTTTAGGCAAAGAAACCGCGATGTTGCGTCGTAATCCTGTTACAACAGACGAAAAGATTAGCGAAATATTTATTTCTATCGGTATTCCGCCGCATATCAAAGGGTATGGATACCTTAGAGAAGGCATTAAACTGACAATAGATAAACCGTACATAATCAATAGCGTTACCAAAGAATTATATCCGACGATTGCACGGAGATTTTCTACGACGCCCAGCAAGGTAGAACGGGCAATCCGTCATGCTATTGAAGTTGCATGGAATCGTGGTCGAATAGACGCGATTAACGCCATTTTTGGGGCAAGAATATATCTTGGCAGCGAAAAACCGACAAATAGTGAGTTTATTGCGCTTGTTGCCGATAAATTAATTTTAGAAAATATGGTATAAGAAAAAAAATCGGTTCATTAAGAGCCGATTTTTAACTGTTGCATTTGATAGTATCATTCACCACCCAAACAAAAAAACAGCTTCGAATGAAGCTGTTTTTTATGGAGCTACTAGGCGGATTTGAACCGCCGACCTCGTCCTTACCAAGGACGCGCTCTACCAACTGAGCCATAGCAGCATAACGAAATGTTACTATGATATTATAGTGAAAGTTTTTTTAAATGTCAAGCCAAAATAAAGGCTTTTTACAAAAATTTTTATATTTTTTCTTTTTATTTATATGCTGAGTATTTTTTGACATAGTACAAACTGTATAAAACATACGATAGATAGAGTTTAAGCTTGGAGGTAGGCGTATGTTTTTAGATTTTTTATGGTTAATTTTAGGGAAGATAGTATTTTTTACGGGAGCAATTGTATCCAAAAATTCTTTTCTAAAGCCGCTTAGCAAAGAAGACGAAGAAAAATATCTTGAACTTGTCGCAAAAGGAGATAAAAACGCACGCGATACACTTATCAAGCATAACATGCGTTTGGTTGCGCATATTGCCAAAAAATATACGGGTGCAGCGGAAACGGACGATTTATTATCGGTAGGAAGTATCGGCTTGATTAAAGCGATTGACACCTTTCGTTCGGGCCGCGGAACAACGTTGGCGACGTATACCGCGCGTTGTATTGAGAATGAAATTTTGATGCTGATTCGCGCAAATAAAAAGCATAAAAATACATTGTCTTTATCCGACCCTGTCGGGGTGGATAAGGAAGGAAACGAATTAACGCTTATGGACCTTCTTTTCGAAAAAGAAGATTGCGTTTTTGAACAGGTTGAACATTCTGTAAAGCGTGAGAAATTATTAGAGCAAATTAAGAAAATTCTTTCGGAACGGGAATTTACCATTCTTTGTCTTCGTTATGCCTTAAAAGGGGGAATTCCATTGCCGCAAAGGGAAGTGGCTAACGTCTTAAAGATATCTCGTTCATATATTTCACGTATAGAAAAACATGCTATTGAAAAATTACGCACTCGTCTTCGCAGCGAAGATTTTTTAGATTAAGCGAAAGAAAGATGAAATTTTTGACAATTTTCATAAAAAATACAAAAAAAAGCTCTCTCGGCACTTGAAATTTTCAAAGGAATATGCTATACTTATACTCGGTTGAACGTAAAAAGTATCAACCGAGTTTATTACGCGAAAATTTTTTTGGAGGATTTCATAATGACAATATCTCAAGATGTTGCTCAAATGTTCTGCGTTGCCAAAGGCGCAGGCGTTGCTCGTCATGAAAATGCCGCTATTCCCGAAGAAGGTAAGTGGATTCATGCAAAAGAGATCAAAGACATTAGCGGTTTTACGCACGGTATCGGTTGGTGCGCACCGCAACAGGGCGCTTGTAAGCTCAGCTTAAACATTAAGCAGGGTATCATTCAAGAAGCGTTGGTAGAAACCATCGGTTGTTCCGGTATGACCCACTCCGCAGCTATGGCAGCGGAAATTCTTCCCGGAAAAACGCCGTTGGAAGCATTGAATACCGACTTGGTATGTGACGCAATCAATACCGCAATGAGAGAACTTTTCTTGCAAATCGTTTACGGCCGTTCGCAGTCCGCGTTCTCCGACGATGGTTTGTCTATCGGCGCAGGGTTGGAAGACCTTGGTAAAGGTCACCGTTCGCAAGTGGGTACGATGTATTCCACGTTGCAAAAGGGCGTAAGATATTTGGAAATGGCAGAAGGCTACGTTACCCGTCTTGCGCTTGACGCAAACAACGAAGTTATCGGCTATGAATTCGTTTCACTTGGCAAAATGACCGACTTTATTAAGAAGGGCATGGAACCCAACGAAGCGTATGCTAAATCCATGGGCCATTACGGTAGATTTAGCGAAGAACAGGGCGCTGTTAAGTTCATCGACCCCCGTAAAGAATAATAGGAGGAAAATAGAATGTCTTTATTTGAAGGTTATGAAAGAAGAATTGATAAAATCAACGGCGTTTTGAAGGAATACGGTATCTCCTCCATTGAAGAATGTAAAGAAATCTGCCTTGCAAAAGGGGTAGATTGCGATAAAATTGTCCGCGCGGGACAACCCATTTGCTTTGAAAACGCAGTTTGGGCTTATACCGTAGGTTCGGCAATTGCTATTAAGAAAGGCTGCGTAAAGGCAGCGGACGCAGCAGCAGCTATCGGTATCGGTTTGCAGGCTTTCTGTATCCCTGGTTCGGTTGCGCAAAACCGTTTGGTTGGTCTTGGTCACGGTAACTTGGGTTCCATGCTCCTTTCCGACGAAACCGAATGTTTTTGTTTCTTGGCCGGTCACGAATCGTTTGCGGCGGCGGAAGGCGCTATCTCCATTGCTTTGAATGCAAACAAAGTAAGAAAGAACCCGCTTCGCGTTGTTTTGAACGGTTTAGGTAAGGACGCTGCGTATATCATTTCGAGAATTAACGGCTTTACGTTTGTGGAAACGGAATTCGATCCTGCAAACGAAGAAGTGAAAATCGTTTATGAAAAAGCGTTCTCCGACGGCGATAGAGCAAAGGTTAGATGCTATGGT
>JAZTWF010000130.1:0-9710 GCA_045635725.1 Candidatus Scatosoma sp.
ATTGACGCGGAAAAGAAAAACGCGGAAATTTGCGACTACGTGGTGGCGTTTGATACCTATGAAAACGCTGTGGAACAAATTTGCCGCATTTTGGGTATTGAATAAATAAACAAAGAAATGCCGTCAAATCAATCGGATTTGCCTTTTTTGAAGGGAGGGGGAAATCCGATTTTTTTTGTAAAAAAATAAAAAAAATGTAAAAAAATATGTAAAATCGCTTGACATTTTATATGGGGGGGGGGTATGATAATAGGGTATGTACTAATAAGTATAAAGGAGAAAACACTATGAAGAATCAACTTACAAAGCGTGCGCTTTTTGGTAGTCTTGCTTCGTTAGGGCTCAGCGCAATCATGATGGTGGGCACTACGTTTGCTTGGTTTACCGATTCGGCGGAAAGTAAGGGCAACATTATCAAAACGGGCTCGTTAGAAGTGGGTATGAGCTGGGCGAAGGCTACGGAAGACCCCACCTTGGATACTACCGTTTGGACGGACGCGTCTGCTGGTGCGATTTTCAATAACGACAAATGGGAACCTGGCTACGTAGAAGCTAAGCATATCAAAATTGAAAACCTTGGTACGCTTGCTTTGAAATATTCGGTAAGTATCGTTGCGACGGGGACGGTTTCCGACCTTTCCGACGCGATTGACGTTTATTACGTAGACCCTGCCGTTCAAGTACAAAGCGTTTCGGCGTTGACCGACGAAAATAAGTTGGGCACGTTGACCGACGTACTTGCGAACTTGGAAAACACCGCTTCGGGCGCGCTGTTGGAAGGGGAAAAGGATACGGTTACGTTGGCGTTGAAAATGCGCGAAGACGCAGGTAACGAATATCAAAATAAATCTATCGGAACAAGCTTCTCCGTGCAATTATTCGCAACGCAATACACGTACGAAGAAGACAGCTTCGGCAAGGATTACGACGCGAATGCACCATTACCCACTTTTTGTAAAACCCCCGAAAGTTTAAGTAGTGCGCTTGGGCAAGGTGGTAATTCGATTATGGCAGATAATCTTACCGTGGCGGACGTACTTACTATGAAAGGCGGAATATTAGACGGTAGCGGAAATACTTTACAGTCTACTCAAGGTCGTGGTACGCGTTTGCTTGACACTACGGGGGGTACGATTAAAAATATAAATATCGTAGGAAATGGATACGACGGTCCCTATGCGATAGGTTCAAATCAATACGGTGGTACAACGTTGACGAGTGATTTGTGCATTGAAAAAGCGAACGTTAGTAATACGTATATGGCTATCGATTTAACGGCAAATGGAAATAGTGTATACGTAAAAGACAGCGTGCTTAACAATAATATACAAATTATTGATGCTAAAGAAACGGTTTTTGAAAATTGCCATTTTACCAAAGATAATGCAAGTGCGCTTTTCAACGCAGCATCTGCAACTTCGCATATCTTTATAATGGGTAGCATGACTTTTATTAACTGTCATTTTGAAGAATCGATAAATTTCTATTTGGATAAAGTGGAGCTTAGCGGAACGCTTACCTTTATCGGTTGTACATACGGCAATAATGGGGTTGAAGACAGACCTTTTGAACCGACCGTTGGATTCTTTACTTGGTGGATGAATTCTCAATATTATGCTACGTTTAGCGATGGTAAGCCAGCAAGAACGAACTTTACCTGTATCGTTGACGACACGGTGGTTTGGGAAGCACAAAATTAAATAATGACAAGAAAACGGGCTACGTTCGGTAGCCCGTTTTGCTTATTTAACAAGGTGGACTTTGATATTGTCTACGTTACCATCTTCCGTTTTTACTGCGATTTTCGTTTGATAAAAAATCGTTCATGAGAAACAAGTTGTTTCATAAAAATGTGAAAATTCCATTGACAATACAAAGGAAAAGTGGTATAGTATTCATACGAACATACGTTGTATAAAGGGGCAGTGCGTGCTGGCGAAGTTTAAGAAAATTGTGAATATTATCAGCCTTAGCTTTTTGGGGCTTGCGCTGCTGCTTGCAATCCTGCTGGTTGGGGTGCGTATATTCGGGGTTACGCCCTATACCGTACTCTCAGGCTCAATGGAGCCTAACTATCCCGTCGGGTCGATTGTGTACGTGCAAAAGGTAAACCCTGCGGACTTGAAAGAACGGGACGTGATTACGTATACTATCGGCAAAACGGTGGTTACGCACAGAATTATCGAAGTTATCGAAGACGAAAACAATCCGACGAATATTTCTTTCCGAACCAAAGGGGATAACAACGACGACGCCGACGGCGACCCTGTCCGCGCAAGTAATATTATCGGGAAAGTGGTATTTTCGTTGCCCTTGATTGGGTATATGGCGTTCGTGATACAAACCCCGCCGTTCTCGTATATGGTCATACTCGTTTGCGTAATGATTTTACTGCTTACCTTTATGCCCGACGTTTTAGAAAAGCTGCTTGCCGAAGAGCAAACGCAAACGGAACAAACGGACGAAACGGAAAAGAAAGAATAATTTTGGTCAAAAGCCAAACGGCTAAAAACATAAAAAAATAATTTCCCCAAAAAGGGAAAAGGAGAAACACATATGACAATGAAGAAAAAACTTCTTGTAGCACTTGCGGCGTTTGCCTGCGTTGTAGCGATTGTAGCGATCAGTGTTTTAAGCACTATCGCGTACTTTACTTCGTCGGCAGTATTGTCCAACACGTTCACCATCGGTAACGTTGGTATCACCTTGACCGAATCCAAGGTTGACGCGGAAGGTAACAAGCTTGAAGGAACGACGACGGAAGGGAACACCTATCGTTTGGTTCCCGGTACTACCTACGTAAAAGACCCTGTTATTTCCGTAACCAAGGGCAGCGAAGAATCGTATTTGTTCGTTATGATTAGAAACGATATTGCAAGTATTGAAATTGTGGCTGACGATACAAATGCGGAAGGCGAAACGGAAACGATTGCCGAACAAATGAAAGCAAACGGTTGGGAACTTTACACTAACGTAAGTACGGGTAACGTGTATGTTTACTGCGGTACGACGGGTGTGGCGCAAGTTACGGAAGGTCCGCTTAAACCCAGGGGAATAGGAAATTTAACCGGTACCGAAGACATAAAAGTGCCTGTATTCCAAAACTTTACCGTAGCAGCAAGCGCAAAAATCGACACGAATACGTTTAACGCGGCAACCATTATGGTACGTGCGTTTGCCGTTCAAACGCAAGGCTTTGAAGACAAAGACGGAAAGTATGCCTACGACCATGCTTGGACTGCGCTTACGGCGGCATATCCGTATATCCACACGGGTTCCGCTACCTAATAGTACGTACATAAAAAAAGGCTGTTAAGTTCGTTATGCTGAAAAAGAAGATAGTTGCCAGTTTGATTATTTTAGGTTCGTTGCTTACGTTTTTCGTAGGCACAACTTTGGCATACTTCGTTTCCGCGTCGAAACCCTTGGTAAACACCTTTACCATAGGGAAAATACAGCTTGAACTCACCGAAACGACGGGGGCTGACTATGCGTTAGTCCCCGGTAAAACGGTGGAAAAAGATCCGAAAATAACGGTAAAATCGGGCAGCGAAGCTTGTTGGCTGTTTGTGCAGCTGAAAAAGGAAAACCGCGTTGACGATTACGTGAGCTATCAAGTTGCGGACGGTTGGACGGTGCTTGGCGGCAACGACGGCGTGTATTATCGCAACGTTGCGAAAACGCAAGAAGACGTGGTGTATACCGTATTAAAGGACAATCAAATCACTATTAAGGACACCGTTACGGAAGAAAAAATGTCCTTAATTTCTAGTAGCCCCAAGCTCACCGTATATGCGTACGCAGTGCAAAGCGATAACGTAGCTACGGCGGCGGAAGCTTGGACGATTATGCAGACAAATTTGCAGGAGTAAGCGTTAGATGAAAATTTTCAAATGGTCACAATGGAAAACGGCTGCACTTGCATTTGTGCTGCTACTTTCTATCATGCTAACGGGCGGCACGCTTGCCTACTTTACCGACTCACGGGAAGATACAAGCGTCTTTACCGCAGGGAACGTTTACATTACGCTCACCGAAGCGGAAGTCAAAGCGGACGCCGTTGGGAACTTGGTAGAAGACCCTACAAAGGACCGTATTGAGGGGTCAGAGCTTGGCGCGGAAGAAGCCATAAAGGATTATGGGAAAATCTATCCCGGTCAAACGATTTATAAAGACCCGACGATTACCAACACGGGCGACGACGGGGCGTGGATTGCCGCCAAGGTCGTCATTACCGACGGGCGCGGGGATATTCACCAGCTTATGGGTTACGACGGCGTGGACGCTATCGATATCGAAGTACTATTGCAAGGCGGACTTTTGGACGAGCATATCCACGTAGGCGAATGGAATGGAATACAAAACGTATGCCATAACGACAATTACGCCATGGTGCAGGTGGCTAGCCGTGTGGACGGGGTATATGAATTTTACTTCTTTATGCTCAAAGCCGCGCAAAAGGGCGATAAAATCGTATTGTTCGACACCATGTCGATTGAGCCCGAATGGGACAACGCGCAAATGCGCGAGCTTGTCGATTTGAAAATCAAGGTGCAGGCGTTTGCGGTGCAAACGTTTGGCTTTGAAAGCTGTTTTGACGCCATGAAAGGGGCGTTTTCGACGCATTTTGTCAATTGCGTTTCTAATCCCTAATCTTTCCCTGCTGTAAGATAGCAGGGCGGTTTAGGTTTTACGGATTATTTATTTTTTTAACGCGCGCGTGCGTATATACGCGCATACACACGAATTACGAACGAAAAAACAAGGAGGTACAAAGTTATGAAGACGGCAAAGTTCAAACTCATTGCTATTATTGCCGCATTCGCCATTACTTTGGCTTCCTTTATTCATACGACGGTTTCCTTCTTTGTCGATAGCGTCGTTTCGCCCAACGGCTATATCGCCACGGGTACTGCGGACGTAGAGCTTGTTTCTTCGTCGGTGGATAGCGGTGCGCAAATGCCCGACGGTTCTATTCGGATTATGCCGGGACAAACGGTAGAGAAAAACGTTTCGGCAAAGAACACGGGTACGTTGCCTTTGTACGTTCGCGTAAAGGTTACGCCGAACATCGTTTTGGCGGACGCGTATAAAGCGCATATAAATGAAATTGATACGTCGTTGATTGTATTCGATTTTGACACTGCCAACTGGTTGTTAAAAGACGGATATTATCATTATGCCAACGCCTTAACGGGCGGTACGTCGACCAACGATTTGTTTACGCAAATTACGTTCAGTAAAGACATGGGCAACATTTACAAGGACGGTAAAATGCACGTTACCGTCCGTATTGAAGTGGTGCAAGCCAACAATAACGGAGAAGACGTCTTGCAAGCTACGGGCTGGGCAACGGCGGGCGAAGGGGGTATAGCATGACGAAAAAACGTAAGCTGACCGCCATTTGCACGCTTCTTTGCCTGTTCCTTTTGACGTTGGCGCTTTCCTTTACGGGCTTGAACGTATTCGCCACCGAAAGCCAACAGGTAATCTTTGGGGAAAGCGTTTCCAAAATCACCGTACTGTATAACGGTGCGGCGGAAACGTCTATCCGCTTGGACGAAGACGGGAAAGAAACGCTTGTCGGGCATATTACGGGCACGGAAAGCACACGCCGCAGTTGGCAAATTTTAACGCCCGACGCTGCGCAATGGGTAAATATTTCGGGTAAAACGCAGGAAACGTTGTCCGTTTCATACGCGCTTGTCGGCAGTATGCTCAACGATAAAGACAGGGCGTACGTGCGTTGTACGCTCACCGACGGGGACGAATTGTATTACAGCGAGCCTGTGGAAATCGTCCTTTCCTACCGCGCAGGTGAAACGGTTATGGGGGAAACGCCGTCTGTGATGATGTTTGCAACTTCTCCGTATGCGACAACGCCTATGTCGGAGAGCGAATTCAAAAACCATACTATCGTTATCAACTATATTTTCGATAACGGCGGTTTGGCGTTTGAGCCTTACGGCGCGTCCGTAGCAAGCGGCAGTGATTTCAAAGCGTCCGTTCCCAGCCCCACGGTTGTCGGGTATACACCCTTCCGCCGCGTAGAAGACAGCTACGTCGAAGCGGATACGGTAGAGCTGGACTATACCAACATTACGCAAGATATCACCATTAACGTCATTTACGAACCTGCAATGGTGGATTTTGCCGTGCATCACCATTTGCAAAATTTGGTGGGCGACGATTATTCTTTGCAGGCAGACCGTATCACGAAGGGCAAGGGCTTGACGGGAAGTATCGTTCCCGACGGACTTGCGCTTACGGAAAACGAATTGCCTGGGTTTAAGGCGCTTGCCTATGAAAAGTTAGAAGTAGCGGCAGACGGGTCTACCGTTATTGAAATCCGCTACGATAGAAACTATTATCTTGTGCAGTTCGATATGCTTGGCGGTTACGGTTCAGAGCCGATTTATACGCGCTACGGCGCGAAGGTCGGCGTAAATAATCCGATTCGCCACGGTTATTTGTTCGACGGGTGGGAGCTTGTTTCCTACGGCGGACAAACACCGAGCACCGAACAAAAATCTCAATACGATATCAACACGGCGCAAATCACCGTACCCAATGCCAACCTTATCTATCGCGCGCGTTGGATTACGCAGCTTACCACCTATTCCATGGTATTTTGGGGTGAAAATATCGACGACAACAAGTTCAGCTACTGGGGGCATTTAGAAAGCCTGCAAAGCATGTCGGGTTCGTTCGTCAACGGCGAAGACCGTGTGGACGAAATCGGCCGCGACGATTTAGAACACTTTACCTATAACGACGTGCTCACCGATAAAAACGTACTTGTGGAAGGGGACGGCTCGACCATTGTCAACGTGTATTACACAAGAAACCGTTACACCATTACCTTCAAGGCGGAAGGACGTTGCAGTATTGAAGAAAACCATACGCACGGCGAAGCTTGCTACACGACGGTTTGCTCTGGCGGACACGAACACGACGAAAACTGCGTATCTACTTTGGATTGCACCCAAGTAGAGCATACCGCTCACACCCAAGCGTGTATCGCTTGCGGTAATGAAGAGCATACGCATTCTTCCGCTTGCTGCGGACTTGCTCAGCATACGCACACCAAAGCTTGTTGGAACAGCGTCGGCAACGCAAGCACGCCCAACGGCGCGCCTACAAGGAATTTGGAAGACGGGTATATCTACCGCCGCGGTACTAAATACTATATCTATATCAAAGGTACGTGGTATAGCTACAACAGTTGGGGCGCGTCTTCGGGCGACGTCGTAGACCCATCGTGTAGAAATGAAGAACATACGCACGGCAACTTAGATTGTAATTGCGATAAGCAAGAACATACGCATACGGATACTTGTTATAAAGACGTACTGCACACGCATGATAAAAATGCTTGCTATACCTACGAATGCGGTATGCAAGCGCACGAACACGTGGATGGTTGTTACGTGTTAGAATGCGGTATGCCTACGGGGCATAAACATTATTCGAGTACGTGTCTTTCGGCAAACTCCGTCAATACGGTAAAGCTGGTTACCGTTAAATATCAAAAGAGTCTGAACGATATTTGGCCGATTACGGACGACAACGGCGTTACGTACGGCGACGGCGAACGCTGGAAACCGTCAAGCTCGTCTACTTATTCACACGTGCTCGTTTACATTTCCGATATGCCGGGGGAAGATTTTACCTTAACTTCGGAAGTGGGTGATTATAGCCCGTATACCATGAACTATTACAAAGAAGTTTTACCGGGTGAGCCGTACACAAAGACGTATAACGGTAGAAACTTTATTCTCGATTTCACCATAAAGGCAAGATATAACTATATTACCAAAGACGAAGACTTCTTCGAAATCAACGGCTATGAACAATGGATGTCCGACCCTGTGTTTGACGGCGAAAAATACGAGCACGGCAACACAGGCTGTGAAGTGGACTTCTATTATACCCGCGTCGTTACGGCAAAGCTGCAATTTAGAAGCAACGGCGTTATCCTTTCGGATAAAACCCAAACGAATATCATGTACGGGGCAAGCTTGAAAGATAAATACTTTGTTCCCGACTATCCTGCAACGTTAGAGCCGAACGCATTTGAGTTTGGCGGTTGGTACACTTCCCCCGGACATTACGACGGAACGGAAGTCGACTGGGATACGGTAACGATGTCGGCAGGGGACGTCATGTACTATGCGAAATGGGCGCCCGTGAAGCATACGGTAAGGGTATATCTTACCAAAGACCTTACGCAGGAAATCGGGACGGTTCAACGCGTAGTGCACGGCGAACTTGCGCTTGCGCCGACGGGAACCGTTTCTAACGGGAATTATATTTTCCAAGGCTGGTTCTACATGGACGACGACGGCGAACAAAAGCCTTTCCTGTTCAACGGTATTCCCGTACTGCACGATTTGAACGTTTACGCGCTTTGGAGCTCACACGTTTCCGTCAATTACACCATTCACTACGTGTTGTTTGAAACGAAAGAAACGATTGCGCCCGACACCGTCGGTTCGGCAATTGCAGGGCATAACAAGACGTTTATGGCGAAGGCAGGGACGGAGCTTAGCGCAGGCTATCAAGAAGGGTATTATCCTTTGACGAACAGTCATACCGTCACCATGAGCGCGGAAAGCGACCACGAATACACCTTTGAATACGTATACGTGGAATCCATGCCGTATTTAGTAGAGTATATAGACGAAAACGGCAATCCCGTTGCGCCTGCAAAAGAAGTGCTGGACAACAATCTTTCGGTTGTCACCGAAACGTTTGTTAAGGTGGATAAAATGATGCCTGACGCTTATCAAAAGCGTTTGGTGCTTGCCGCGTCGGGCGACGATACCGACAACGACGGCATTAAAGACGTCAACGTGATTACCTTCCGTTATCAATCGGACGAAGTGCACGCATACTATCGTTTGGTGCATTATATCCAAAATATCGCCACGAACGATTATCGTGAATACCGTTCGGAAGAAACGGTTGGGGTAATCGGTACAACGTATACGGTAGAGCCTATTACCTTGACGGGGTTTGCCTTCAACGGCGCATTGACGAAGGTCAACGGCGTGGCTGCTCCCGTAGAAACGGCGAAGGTTTTGGCAAAACTTACGGGCGAAGGCTTGCTTATTGAAATGTATTACGATAGAGTAAACGTTTCGTATACGGTCAATTATTTAGAAAACGGCACGAATAAAGTTTTGCATACGCCAAAGACGGAGCAAAGCATTTTCGGCGCGCAGGTTGTCGAATATGCGCCGGGATTGACGCATAAAGGGTATACGCTTGTCGGGGATAACGTTCGGGCGCTTTCCCTTTCCATGCACGACAACGTGATTAACTTCTATTATCAAGAAACGGTATATTCGTTGAAATATCAACTTATCGGGCTTGACGGCTGCGGCTCTTTAAGTATGCAATCGGAAAACGTAGCGGCTGTAACGGGCAAACCCAACGGTTCTACGCCTACGGCGGCAATAGGTTATCATTTCGTGGGTTGGTATCTTGACGCCGCCTGCACGCAAGCGGTGGACGAAAGCTGGGTGGACGAAACCACCTTGCGCTTGTTACCGCAAACGGACGGTATTTGGCTGAGTAACGCTACCTATTACGCCAAGTTCGACCCCGATTTTACGACGCTTACCATTACCACGCTCGGCGCGCAGGATATCGACGAGGACCAAGCGTTTATTTTCCGCGTACAGGGTACGTCCGAAGATACGAAG
>JAZTWF010000131.1:0-21300 GCA_045635725.1 Candidatus Scatosoma sp.
AGTAGGTAGAGCATGCGGCTGTTAACCGCAGTGTCGTCAGTTCGAGTCTGTCAGGGGCAGCCATCAAAAGAAAACATCAACCAAATGGTTGGTGTTTTTCTTTTGCCGTCGGTCACCCGACGGAGATGAACAATCCGAGCAACACAAAGTGTTGCTGACGTCGACGCTCGTCCGTTCGTTTACTCACTACCGAGTGCTAAGCCCGTCAAAGTTGGTCGGTCAAAGGCGCGCGAGTCTGTCAGGGGCAGCCATCTTGCACTTACAAAAAAGCTGTCAGTGCATAAAAAGACGAGATTTATTCAATCTCGTCTTTTTTATTTGTTAAAAACTGCATAAAACAGTTTAAAATAGAATACTTATTCACTCAAAAAGTTGGACAAAAATGATACGATTTATAGCTGTCTTTTTGCCATTTTCCAGAACATATAGGGTTTGAACTAACGACGTTGATTTTTTTTTGAGTGGTGAAATTATTTTTAAAACATAGTTCTGCATATAAGTTTTAATACAAATCAAATAAAAACATAAAATATCATAAAATAACATTAAAAACACTTGACAATTAATTATCTTACGTATATAATATAGGCAAGGAGGTTGAAATGGAGTATAACGAACTAATTTTAGATATGCTTAATCGCATAGTAAAACTTGAAAAAGAAGTTGAAATTTTGAAAAAGGAAAAAGAGTCTTACATTAGAGAATCGGTAAGTTCTCCTGTGCATGAAACAATGATTATAGAACGTTCACAGCAACGAGATAAAACGAGATATATGTTTCATGGAAATGTTTATCTTAAAAACAAACTTGTATTAGCGGTGGTGAAAGATTACGTCTCAAAAAATCAAGCAATAACTTGCAATGAGTTGAAAACGGTTTTTGATAAGTCTTTGCAGGGTTCAATCGGTGTAGTGGAATATGAAGATATTGCAAAGAAACGTAAGGATTATCAGGTTAGATTTTTTGAAAAAGAAGATGAAATTTTACGATTAGTCGATGGAAATATGCTGGTTTGCTCACAATGGGGGATTTTGAATATATCCAATTTTATGAAAAGAGCGGAGCAGCTGGGGTATGAAATTGAACAAATCGTAAGAGAATAAAAATTTAAGGAGAAACAGTTATGAGAACAGATGAATTTATTTACGCGGAAACGCATGCGGATTTTTTAAATCAAGCCTTTGGAACGCAGTATAAGGGATTTATGAAATGTACTTGGCGATATGATGACCAATGGGTTGTATGGATGGTACGCTTTAATAAAACGGATGGCGGTTTTAGAAATACATTCCTTACGGATACGCGTATAAAAGAAGAAGATATTGCTAGCCAAAATCGCCCCGTAAAAGATAAGAAAAAAATTGTAATAGAAATAAATGATAGCGGATTCTGGCGCAAATATATTTTTAGGGGGAAATTTATATACGATGAAAAAAATAGCGATCCGTATAAATGTCGGTATTATGATAAGGTTTCGGACGAATTATAAGTCAATAATAAAACTGTAAGGAGAAATATATGAGAGTTGACGTAAAAACAGAGCAAAAAAAGTTTTGGAGAATATTCGACGAAAAACTTATAGAGAATGGGGAACCGTTTTCTATTTTGTATGAAAAAGCAGGTGAGGTTACTTATTGGGCTGTGGTAAACAAAAAACGTAGTTTTGTGGATAATGCACTTTCTATAGATTTTTTAGTAAAAGCAGAAAAATTAAGGATAAATATATACGTTCGAAATAACTTATCGTTATTTGAAGTTTTTGAAAAGCATAAACAAGAAATCGAAACAATTGTAGGAACAAAGCTGGAGTGGATTAATGGAACTACTAATCCAAATACAAGAAGAATTGCCTATATAATACCTGTTAAAACGGGATACTATTCAAACTACGATGAAGTTATTGATAAAGTGTTGCCTGTGGTCAATAACATGAAAAAAGTTTGCGAAATATATGCAAAAAATGAGTTTTTTGATGAGGTATAAGCAATGCTAATCGATGTAGAAACTTATTTAAAAGAAAATAATGTAGATAATATGTCATTGAAGGAATTAATTGCGTTTAAACAAGAACAATGCGATCATATTAAGTATCTTGAAGACAATAAATATACGGACAAAATAGTGGAACTAGCATCTATGCATCCTGAACCGAGTGTTCATTATGCTTGGCATTGTAAGTGCTTGTTTGAAATTTGTCTTACCGTTGTTTTGCATGAAGATTGCGATAAACAGTTGAGGGAAGAATGTAAAAATTGCATTATAGAGTCAAGGAAAAAATTGCGAGAGGGGTTATACGGGGAGGATGATTTGCTTCTATTTCAGCGAAGATTTGAGATTTCTAGACGGAGGCGGCGTGCTATGACGGAGAATAAAGATTTATAAAAAATAAAAGATTTTTTAATGCAGGATTTTGTGTCGATACAAAATCCTGCGTTTATTATTTGGTGAGAATAACAAAAATGAGCCTACCAGGTACGGAAATACGTTCTTTGACGAGAGCTTTGGAATGTCGGATTTTAGGAAATTGAACCCTGTATTATTGAAGCGAGGGGGAACGATAAGATATTTGGTGAAGTATATCGTGAAGACGGAAGACAAGATCGTGTATAGCAGGGGTGTTCCAGCAGAAATTTATAAAGAAGTAGGGGACGATGAGATAGTAGCGGAGTTTTATGATTTCGTGCAAAAATACGTATTTTTTGATGACGTGTTGGATTACGATTCGGAAAAAGATACGGCGTAGAGATGACGATAAAAGAAAAACGCCTGTAAGGGGAAAGTACAAGGCGTGATTTGGCGTATAAAAATGTAAAAAGAGGAAAAAACGTAGAGAAAAATAAGAAAAGGCGGTAATTTCGCGAGCGGATCAGCGCGAAATTACCGCCTTTTTGGTTGATTTGCCGTTTATTCTTGCGAAGCCATAACCTAAACGCCGCAGGCGCGCGCTCGTATAAGTCAAGGCGTCGTGTAATGCTCGTAGAATATATTCTTCGTGATTTTGAAGATACTTATATGCCTGAACGCATTGAAAATGCGGGTGTCACACGATACGTAGAACGGAATCAAGAAATGATTGACGGTAGCAATTATTGCATTTTTTATTATAACGAAGATTATAAACCGCAAAGACGGAAATATTCCAAACACTCTGTGGGGAATTATCAACCAAAGAGTGGAACACGTTTAGCGTTTGATTATGCAAACCAAAGAAAACGTGGGGGAAAGGATTTAACGATAATAAATCTTTACTCGGCAGAAGATGAGAAAAAATAGCGGGGACTATATTATTTTGTTTTCAATTATAGAAACAGTTATTTTCTGAAAAAATTGGGGGTAACATTGGTGTATTTCTTAAATAGCTTATTGAAATTTACGGCGTTATTGAAACCGCAATCCAAAGCTACATCCGCGATGTTTTTTTCGGTTGTTTTTATTTGGGTTAAAGATTCTTCTATTCGTTTAATACATATGTAATCCCAAATGGACATACCCATACACTTCTTGAAGATGGACGAAAAATAACATCTACTGTATCCAATTTTTTGTGCAATGCTGTCAAGTGTTATATTCTCTTTGAAATGTGTATCAATGTATTTGATTGCTTGAATAAGCCTTAAATAACTTTGTTTCTCTTTTTGAGAAAATCTTACGTTTTTATACGAACGAGAAATAAGAATAAGAATTGCTGAGATATAATTGCAAATAAACGTTACGTAATCACTTTTTTTTGATTCCATTTCTCTACGAATGGCAAGCATCATCGTTTTTACTTCTTCTAACTGTTCAGGAAGAAGCGTATCGTTTATTTTATTGCTTTTCAGAGGGAAGTTTGCAGCTAAAATCTTGATATAATTTGAGCTTAAGGCACTTTGAAAGTTTGTATAAAGGAAGTAAGGCGAAATATGCAGATTGAGTAATTCCATACCTTCCACTTCAATATCTGTAATACAATGCGCTTCATTGGGGCGATAAAAGAAAATATCTCCCTCTTGAATTGTGTAGGTTTTATCGTTGGTCTTATAAATGCCGTTACCACGTAAAATTAAAGATATTTCAATTAAGGTATGATAATGGATACGCAAATTATTTTTTCTTGTTTTTGCAGTAGATGTAAATAAGCGTAAGGCTTCAATATTATTAAATTGAATTTCGTCAATAATTTTCATAATAGTCATATTATAGCAAAAAACTGATGGATTGTCAATATAATTAAGAGATTTGAGTAGGAAAAATTTGTAAAAATCGAAATATAGTTTTGAAATAGCGAAATATTGTTTTACCGCTTTTTTTATTTTTTATGATATAATGTATGCTGTGAAATGGTAAAAGTATAAAAAATGACAAAAAAGAACTAAAATAAAGCGAGGTTATAAAAATGAAAGCAAATGAACTGAAAATTACGGACATTCGCGTAGCGGATATAGACGGTTTGCCCAAACATATGATTTTGGTGAAAGTTTACACAAATGATCCCGAAATCGTGGGTTATGGCGAGGTTCGTGATGCGTCAAGTGCTACATATGCAAAAATGCTTAAATCGCGTTTGGTTGGAGAGAACCCCTTGAATGTGGAAAAATTGTTTAACCGTATTAAGCAATTTGGCGGACATTCTCGTCAAGGCGGTGGCGTGTCTGGTATTGAAATCGCGCTGTTTGATATTATCGGTAAATTTTATAAAGTACCCGTATATCAACTTCTGGGTGGCAAATATCGCGACAAGGTACGCATTTATTGCGATACCGACGTGGACGGCAAGCACACGGGTAGAGATATGGGTAAAGCGCTTAAAAAGCGTATGGAAGACGGTTTTACCTATCTTAAAATGGACTTGGGTATTGAGCTTTTATACGACGAACCGGGAACGCTCAATGCACCTATCGGAATGCTTGAAGAAATGCAAAAGTATTCAATGAAAGCTATTTGCCATCAATCGGGCAGTATTGATAAATCGCTTATGTTCGGGAAAAATTACGAAATTTTCACTATACCGCATTACGCAACGGGTATTCATATCACAGAAAAAGCGTTGGATTATCTCGAAAACTACGTAAAGGAAGTGCGCGAAGAGATAGGCTACGAAGTACCGCTTGCTATCGACCATTTTGGACACGTGGCGATAGAGGACGCAATCCGTTTTGCAAAGCGTTTGGAAAAATACAATATTGCTTGGATGGAAGACCTTGCGCCTTGGCATCAAACCAATCATTTGAAAAAGTTTGCAGAAAATTCCTGCGTGCCCCTTTGCACGGGTGAAGATATCTATCTTGCTGACAACTTTGAAGGGATTATGCAAGCAGGCGTAAATGTCGTTCACCCCGATCTTTTGACGGTGGGCGGCTTCCAAGAAATGAAAAAAGTGGGCGCGCTTTGCGAAAAATACGGCGTTGCTTTGGCGCTCCATATGGCGGAAAGTCCTATCGGGTTTATGGCGGCGGTACACGCGGCGGCGGCGCTTAAAAACGTGTTGGCGGTGGAATTCCATTCCGTTGACCACCCCGAATGGTACGAGTTGGTAAATCCCCAAATCAAGCTTGAAAACGGATTTATGAAAGTGCCTGATACCCCGGGGCTTGGCATTGAAAGCTTGAACGAAGAACTTATTGAAAAATTCCGTAAAGCTGACTGTGATGAGCCTTGGAAAGATACTTCCGATTGGGATAAGGAATGGGCTAACGATAGAGAATGGTCGTAAAGTAACTTAGAGGGATTAAGATTATGACGAATGATTTTGAAAAGTTGATAGTAACAAACGAAGAAACTGAAAGAAGAATCAAAGACGGTATTGAAAAAAATCGTAAAGGGGACTTTACGATAAAATTTTCGCCTGAATATCAAGGGAAAAGCGTATGCGTAAAATTAAAGAATCATAAATTTAGATTTGGGGCAAATCTTTTTATGCTTGACGAATTTCCTGATGATGAAAACAAAAACGTTATTTATCGAGAAAAATTTAAAGAAATTTTTAACATCGCTACGCTTCCTTTTTATTGGGATGCCACGGAACCCGAAAATGGAAAGACTCGTTATCATAAAGGAGCGGAGTCGATGTATCGTCGTCCTGCTATTGACCTTTGTATAGAATACTGCAAGGAAAATAATATAGAACCAAGAGAGCATGGGTTGTGTTATACATCGTTCTACCCGCAATGGTTAAGCGGTATGTCATTTGATGAGTTTAAGTCTTATATGGAACGTCGTATGCAGGAAATTTCAACGCTCTATGCGGATAAAATTCCGACAATTGAAGTTACAAACGAAATGGCTTGGCATGATATGATTGACCGTTGGGGGAAAGATTTTGATTTTTATTTTGCTGATAATTATATTGAATATTGTTTCAATCTTGCGGATAAGTATTTCCCAAATAATAAGCTTGCTGTAAATGAATGGACGGCTATATGGAACGGAAATGCGACTAATCGAGATTTTTATTATGCATATATTAAAGATGCAATCGAATGCGGATGTAGAATTGATTTAATCGGTATGCAATATCATATGTTTCAACGTCAAGAAAACTATTATCAAAGCACAAGATGGTTTTATGATTTATCTTTAATGTTTAAGATTTTAGATAAATATTCCGATTTTGGAAAACCTATTGAGATTACTGAAATCACAATTCCCGCATTCTCAAAAGATATTGAAAATGAAGAGGAGCAAGCGGATATTATTGAAAAATTATATTCGCTTTGGTTTTCACACGAAAATGTTGAAAAAATCATTTATTGGAATTTAGTGGATGGTTATGCGGCATTTACAACGTTTGGTAATATGGCGGAAGGCGAAAATTATTATCATGGAGGGTTATTGCGGTTTGATATGACGGAAAAACCTGCATTTAAACGTTTAAAGAAACTTATTAAAGAGGTTTGGACGACGAATGAAACATTAAGTATGAATGAAAACGGTGAAGTAACTTTCCGCGGCTTCTACGGCGAATATGAAATCACGGTAGATGGAAAAAACTATACGGTGAATTTAGACGAAGACGGCAAAGAGGTAAGTATATGAAAAAAGTTTTAGTCACAGGTTCCACTCAAGGTATCGGCAAAGCGTTAGCGGCTGCTTTTGTAAAAGAAGGCTACCAGGTATGCGTTCATTGTTCCAAAGACTTGCAAAAAGCCGAACGCATACGCGAAGAGATCGGCGCGCATAAGGCGGTCGTGTGCGATTTGTCGAATATGGACGAAGTGAACGGATTGTATCAAAAAACGGGCGCGGTCGATTGCCTGATCTTGAACGCAAGCGTGCAATATAAGGAAGCTTGGCAGGATATCATGGACGAAACGTTTGATAAGCAATTTGACGTGAACGTAAAAAGCACGCTCAAATTGATACAAGCATATTATCCGATAATGAAAGAAAAAGCCTTTGGTCGTATTGTTACGATCGGTAGCGTCAATCAATACCGTCGGCACCCCGAACTGTCCGTGTATTCGGCGACGAAATGCGCAGTGATGAAAATGGTGGAAGTGATCGCAAAGCAGGTTGCACCGTACGGTGTCACGGTAAACAACGTTGCACCTGGGGCAATTGCTACGCCGAGAAACGAAAGTGTGTATAACGACGAGGAAAAACGCAAAGCTGTGGAGGCGTGTATTCCCATTGGTAGATTTGGAACGCCCGAAGATTGCGTCGGCGCGGTGCTTATGCTTTGTAGCGAACAAGGCGCGTATATTACTGGTTCAGATATTGTAGTAGACGGTGGTATGCGGTTATAAGATATGATTAAACTATAAAAAATTTCGTTGCTTAAAAAAACAAGCGAAGGAGTAAAGACTATGAATTTTAATGTTAGAGATGAAATTATTGCATTAACCCCACAATGGAAAGGGGAAAGATTGCCCGATGGCAGACCGAAAGTAGACGAGAAATACTTAAAAGCCTTGAGAACGCTTACTTTGGAAGAAGTGTGGAAACCTATTTTTGTAAAAGGATACGAAAGTCAATTTGAAGGGAGATTCCAAACGCTTCACGACGACGGAAGAAAACTGATCGGGCGCGCGGTTACGGCTACATATTGTCCTTTCCGTCCCGATTTAGATGCAGTCGTAAAAGACGTTGGTAGAAGTGAAAATAGAAAGGGTACGTATAATCAATGGGTAATTGATAACCTTATGGAATACGACGTGCCCGTTATCGATATGTACGATAAAATTTATAAGGGTACGTTTATTGGAGGTAATTTAACGACCGCAATTAAGAATAAGACTAAAAACGAAAATGGTGGTGCAGTAATTTGGGGCGGTGTTAGAGATACCGAGCAAATGAAAAAAATTGAAAATATTCAAGCGTATTATCGTGGCATTGATCCTACGCCTATTCGTGATTTCATTATGATTGGCTACAACACGCCTACGAAAATCGGTAACGCAATTTGTATGCCTGGCGACGTAGTATTTGGCGCAGGTGGCGGTGTGCTGTTTATTCCTGCTCATCTTGTAGAAGAAGTGGTAGGTGGTGCGGCAAAAACGCAAGTAAAAGACTTGTTCGGGTTTGAAATGATTTCCTTAAATAAATTCACTTCTGCACAAATCGACAAGAATACTTGGACGAAAGAAATGCTCGATTTGCTTATGGAGTTCATTGAAACAGACGAAAGAGCAGCACAATACCGTGGGCTTGACTGGTCGGTTGAGTATGATTTGGCAATCAACGGCGATCCTAATGATACGCAGTCTGCATTATGATATACATACTTTCTTGCGAAATAATTGAAAATAAAGGCGGTATCTACGCTTACGAAATCACGGAAAACGGCTCGTTGATACAAACGGGTTATTTTCCGTGCGATAGACCTATGTATGCTGTCCAATGGAACGAGGGGTTATGTGTATTGCTCCGTGCCCCATTTTTGGATAGCGCAAATAGCGGATATTTTTTCGTGGATAAAGAATTTCAAAACGCAAGTGAAATCAAAAATTCGCAAGGATTAGTGGCTTGTCATTTATGCGTAGATGACGAAGATGTTTATCTCGTAAATTATTTAAGTGGAAATATCGTAAAAAATGGTGAATTAATCAAACAAAGAATAGGTAGAGGTGCTCATGTGGTAAGGCAAACTGAGCCACATACGCATTTCGTTGGAAAAACACCTGACGAATATTTAGCGGTATGTGATTTAGGAACGGATGCACTTGCTTTTTATAATAAAGATTTGACGTTTATTTCTGCGGAAAAAGTTCCTGACGGCTATGGTATAAGGCATTTAGTATTTTCAAAAGATGGGAAGTATATCTATGCGGTCAATGAGCTTGTTCCGTCGGTAAGCATATTTGCTTATAATAAAGGTACGGCAACTCTTATTAATATGGTAAGTATAAATTGTAAAAACGAAAAAGCTAATGGTGCAGCAATACGTCTTTCAAGTGATGGAAATTATTTATATATTTCGTTGCGCGAAGAAAACGTAATTTGCGTATTTGCTATTAAAGGTGAACGATTAAAGCTTTTACAAACGTTTGATTGTGGAGGCGATAGCCCAAGAGATTTTAATATTTTCGGCGAATATGTAGTTTGTACAAATGAAAGAAGCAATAATGTAAGCGTGCTTCGTTTGAAGGACGGCATTTTTGTTGAATTGGTTGATTCAATTCCTTTAGGTGCAGTTCTTTGTGTTTTATAGAAAAAACAAGCAAGTTACTTTTATTTTTTAATAAAAATTAGGTTAGGTGTTTGTTGTTTTGCCGTATCGACAAAAATAAGGGTTCGATAAAATTTTGTCGAAGGTTTCGACGAAAGTTGTTTGTGCAATATAAAATTTTTAACATATTAATTGTAAAAAATCTTATTTCTCCTAATAATTTGCTTGATTTTACTCAACATTATTCTTATTTCGGCGAAATAGGGATATTTTTGACGAGATAAGGAAGTATTCATCGACGGTTGGGTTGTTTTGTCGATGGTATCGATGAAAATTGAGTCGAAGGTATCGATAGAATATTGTCGAAAGTGTTGACAGGAATAAAAATTTTTGTTATAATAGTTAAGCAAGGAGAAAAACTGTTTTTTTGAGTTCCTACAAATTTAAAAAGTGTTTCAAATGCTCAGCTTTATTTTTTAATGTAAAGATGCGATAAAATTTTAATTTTATTGAGGGATTTTAAGTTTTCGACCGTATTATTACTTGAAAATACTTGAAATGATTGAACGGTAATCAACGGAAAACAAAGAGTTTCAAGTGAATAAACGATTGGTTGAAAAAAAGACAAACGGATGACAATACGGTAATTTCGACGATTGCAACGATTCCGCAAATCCGAATGACGCGTAAAATCGTTGGAGAATATACACTTTCACATACAGAAGAGCACACTTATTTTGAAAGCTCTATAGGTATGGTTTCTAATTGGAAAAAGCGTGGACCGATATATTTCGAAGGGTGGAACACCCGTGGAAATCCCCGATTTCACGTCGGGAAAATGGGTTTCGAGAGAACCGAAAGACGTGGTCGATTTCGATTGATTTCATCCGAAACGAAAAAGAAAGCATTGCGCGTTTTTTGCGCAATGCTTTTTGCCTTTACGGTCGGTTGTTGAGTGGATTGACCTGTTCGCAATCCGTAATTTTTTTTTGCGTTGAACTCGTACCTGGGTGCTTGATTTTTGAAAAATAGAGAGTTTTTTCCGTGGAAAATCTATCATTCAACGGGAACGTAGACGATCTTATCGCTTTTTATTGTAAACGTGTTTTCTTTTGCCGTTGTGTAAACTTTGTCCACTTGATTGATCGTCGTAAGGTTATACATGGAGAGAGAGTTGATTTTGGAATCGTCGCAAAGATAAATGCGCTGACGAGAGTTTTCGAGCATTGCTTCCATAATGGAGATTTTATGTTCGCCGTTGTCGGAAATTATCCCGTTTGCAGAGATCGAGGTGCTGGAGAAAAAACAAACGTCGGCGTTGAACGCCCGAATGAATTTTTCCGTTTGCGGACCGCTGAAATAGTTTTGTTGGATGATTTTTCCGCCCGTGCATAAAAAATTTAAATTCAAATTGTTCAAAAGAATACTCGTTTGCAAACTGTTGGTGATAATTTTCAAATCTTTCAACTTTTGCAAATGCTTCACCAAAAAAGCGATGGTGGTGGATTCGTCCAGGAAAACCGTCATATTATCGCGCAACAGTTTCGCCGCTTCTTGGCAAAGTATTTTTTTTTGTTTTTGATTGAATGCGTTTCGAACGGCGGCAGGAAGAACGGAGTTTTCTTTTTGCGGAAGCATAGCCCCACCGTGGTTGCGGACGACGTAGCCTTTCGCTTCCAAATGGATCAAATCGCGACGGATCGTTGGTTCAGAGGCATAAGTCAGCTTCGCCAACTGTTCTACACTTGCATAGTTGGATTGCTCCAAAATATTGATGATTTCCGTTTGTCGAGAATTTTTGATCATAATGCACCTCAAAAGACTTTATACGTTTTTTATTGTAGCATAAAAATACAGCTTTGTCAATGAAAATGATCGAAGATAATCAAAAGATCGCGGTTTTATTGATTGTTTTTGATTGTTTTTCTGTTTTTTTGGAAATTTGCAAATATATCGTCAAATACTTGCAAAATTTCACGATTTGAGTATAATTTACTTAACGACTCTTGATTAGGCGTACGCGCGAAGATTTGAAAAGTAATTTTGCGAATTTTGCGAAATAAGAGTAAGGAGTGAATGAAAATGCTAATAACGATGAAAGAAATGCTTGTAGATGCAAGAGAAAAAAAATACGCAATTCCTGCGTTTGACGTAAGTAATTACGAGATGATGCGTGCGGTGTTAGAAGTTTGCGAAGAAGAGCGTTCTCCTGCTCTTTTGATGGGGTTAGAAGGGGATTTAACGGGCAAGGGAATGAAGCTTATTCCTGCAATGGTGAAAGAGGCGTCGAAGTTTTTTGATGTTCCCGTATGTTTTCACTTAGATCATGCGAGGGATTTAACGTTTATCCGCACGGCGGTAGAGGCTGGGTTTAGCTCGGTAATGTACGACGGCTCGGTTTTGCCGTTTGAGGAAAATTTGGAAAAAACCAAAGAAGTGGCGGAGTTTGCACACGCAAAGGGCTTGACGGTGGAAGCCGAGCTTGGGCACGTGGGCGATGCGATGGTAGGAAACGAAAACGCGACGACGACGGGTGACGACGATCCCGAAGATACGTTGACTGATCCCAAGGAAGCGTACGAATTTTTAGAACGCACGAAGGTAGACGCTTTGGCGATCGCGATCGGTACTTCGCACGGCGTATACAAAAAAACGCCTGCTTTGCGAATCGACAGGTTGCAAGAAATTGCAAAGGATTGCAAAATCCCGTTCGTTTTGCACGGCGGTAGTGGAACACCCGACGATCAAATACAAAACGCGATTGCAAACGGCGTTTGCAAAATCAATATTTATTCGGACATTGTGGTCGGGTTGAATACGGGATTGAAAAATAAGTTGAATACCATTAAAAATCCTGCGACGTGGCCTATGTTCGTATTCGAAGAAGCGCGCGCGTTGATGAAAGAAGCGGTGAGAAATAAAATTCGGACGTTTGGCAGTAATAATAGAATTTAAGGAGTAGGAAAATGAAAACGAAAGCGGTGAGATTATATGGTAAAAACGACTTGCGATTAGAAGAATTTCAGCTTGCGCCTTTGAAAGACGATGAAATTAGAATTAAGGTCGTTGCGGATAGCGTTTGTATGTCAACTTATAAAACGGCAATGCAGGGCGCGGAGCATATGCGCGTGCCCAACGACGTGGCGGAGAATCCGATTATTATCGGGCACGAGTTTTGCGCGGAAATCGTAGAAGTGGGTAAAAAATGGCAAGGGCAATATTCTGTCGGCGAAAAGGTCGTTATGCCACCCGTACTCGAATATATGGGCGGCGTGGATACGGTTGGATATTCCTTTCGGGATATCGGCGGTGTGAGTACGTATTCTACCGTATATTCGCATATTATCGAAAACGGATATTTAATCAAACTGCAAAGCGAGGCGTTTTTCAACGGTTCTCTCATTGAGCCTGCGTCCTGCGTGTTGCGTGGGTATAAAGCAAATTTCCATTTAGATACCGAGCAAAACCACGTAATGGGTATAAAAGCAGGTGGAAACGTGGCGATTTTGGCGGGTTGCGGCCCTATGGGGCTCGTTGCGATCGACTGCGCGATCCACGGTGATATCAAACCCAAGCTCGTTGTGGTAACCGATTTAGACGAAGCGCGACTTAACAGAGCGAAAAGCATTTTTAAGCCCGAGGATGCGATGAAAGACGGGATAACGCTTGTATACACGACGAGTGCGGATAAAGACGGATTGCTTGCGCTTAGCGAAGGGAAGGGATTTGACGACGTATTCGTTTACGCGCCCGTTTCGGCGGTTGTGGAGTTGGCGGATAAAATTTTAGCTGTTGACGGATGTTTGAATTTTTTTGCAGGACCTACGGATAAGACGTTTTCGGCGAACTTTAATTTCTATAACGTGCATTATGCGCGCCATCACGTTGTCGGAACGAGCGGTAGCACGGTCGAAGATATGCGCGATATCGTGCGTTTGGTTGGTGAAAAGCGTATTATGCCTGCGGTAATGATTACGCATATCGGGGGGATTGACTCGGCGATTGATACAACCTTGCGTTTGCCCAAGATTGCAGGTGGGAAAAAGCTGATTTATACGCACATAGATTTACCTTTAACGGCTATTTCCGATTTCGAAGCCTTGGGGAAAACGGACGCGCGTTTTGCCGTTCTTGCGCAAATCGTCGAAAAAAACAACGGGCTTTGGTGCGCGGAAGCGGAAGCGTATTTGTTGCAAAACTGGAATTGATTTTTATAAAAATTCTAAGGCGGGGATTGCGGTGCCCGTGGCGATTCAACTCGTACACGGGTGCTTTCTTTTTGAAAAAGACGGGATTGCGGAAAGGGGAGAAAGGGAGAGCGAAATAATTTCAAACTGTGAAAATTTATATTTTATATATAAAATACTTGCTAATTTCAAGTTTTTGAGTATAATTAGAAAATAAGTCCTTGACAACGGAGATAGAAGGAGACGAAAAAATGAAAGAAGCGGCGAAAGGCAATATTTACAAAACGTTTTTCCTGTTCGGATTGCCGATGGTGCTTTCGGGTCTTTTGTCTATGACGTTCAGCACGGTCGATACGGTAATCGTCGGGCGTTTTTTGGGAACGAAAGCGCTTGCGGCGCTCGGCGCAACGTCGCCTTTGATCACGTTCGTTTCCTCTGTGTTTTGGGGGTATAACGTCGGCTTTTCAATCTATTTGGCAAAGCTGTTCGGCGCAAGGGAATATGAAAAACTGAAATCGGTTTTTTATACGAACTTAGTGTTTTCTTTTTGTTTGTCGGTGGCGATCTGCGGTTCGTTACTTATCTTCCACGAGCCGATATTCGATTTTATCAAGGTGGACGAAAGTCTTCGCAAAATGGCATTCGAATATTTTGCCGTATACGTCGGCGGTCTGTTTTTTATAACGTCTTCCATCACGGGCTCGTACACGGTCAACGTGTTCGGGTTCAGAGGCTATCCTTTGCTGATGTCTCTGATTTCCGCCGTAATCAATCTTATCGGGAATATTTTGAGCGCGATCGTTTTCAAGTGGGGGGTGCTTGGGATCGCAGGCTTTTCCGTGTTCGCCGCTTTGGTTGTGGACGTGGCTTATTTTGGAAAAATTCGCTCGTGCTTCCGCTGGTTAGGCGTTGGTAGGAAGAAGGCGGAAATCCGTTTCGTACATATCAAAGATACCTTGCCGTACGCTTTGCCGAATACCGTGCAGCAAATCATTATGTATATGTCGTCTATGCTCGTATCTCCGCTGGTGAACGGGTTGGGGGTGGCGGCTTCGGCGAGTTATTCGGTCGTTTCAAACGTACACAATATCGTTAAGCACGTCTATCAACATTCCGCGCGTTATTTGTCCGTATATTCGGCGCAATGCGTGGGCGAGAAAAAATACGGTGAGATCAAACGGGGCGTTTGGGCAGGATTTCTGCAAGGCGTGGCGTTCAGTTTGCCGTTTATGATTTCGTGTATCGTTTTTGCCGAGCCGATTTGCAACCTGTTTGTGAAAGACGGATCGGATTTGGCGACGAGGGAATATTCCTATTTGTTTGCGAAACGGTATTTGCCTTTTGCGCTGTTCGATTTGATTTGCAATTTGTTCCATGCGTTATACAAGGGTGTGAAAGCGCCGATGCATTTGATCGGCGGAACGCTCGTTTCCGCTACGTCGCGAATCGGTTTTTCCTATTTGTTCATAAAGAAAGGAATCAAGGGCTTTTATTCGGCGTGGATTTTGTCTTGGGTGATCGAAGCGGTGTTCGTGGTTGTCGCTTATTTTATCGGGCTTTGGCGACCCGATCGAAAAAAAGAAAAAGAGGAGAACGTTGCAACCGCTTAAATGCAACGCAAGGAAAAGAAAGGGCTATGGACTACGTATTGATTATGCTGGCGGTAGGGTGTTTCGTTGCGCAATTTGCGTTCACGAAAGTCTATGAGGGAAGCTTAAAACAAACGACGGTGACGGGGCTTGTTATGCTCGTGGCGATGGGGCTGATCGGAACGGTATTGTATTTGTTTGTGGGGGTGTTTCAAGTTCACTTTTCCCTTTTTTCCGTTTTGATAGCGATCGTATATGCGTTGGTTATGATTCCGTATTATATGATAGGCTTGAAAGTGATTTCATTCGGTTCGCTTGCCGTATACAGTCTATTTATGATGCTGGGCGGTATGCTTGTGCCATTTTTTTACGGCGTTTTGTTTTTAGGGGAAAAACCGTCTATTTCACAACTTGTAGGGACTTTTGTGCTCGTTGCTTGCATTGCGTTGCAATCAATGGGACAGCGTTCAGGCGAAAGCGGCGAAAGTGGCGAGAACGTTGAAAAAACGTCGAAACGAAAAATTTTGTTTTTCGTATTGTGCCTTTTGATTTTTTTCTTGAACGGTATGACGGGCGTACTTGCGAAGATTCATCAAATTGGAAACAATTCGGTGGACGAAGTGAGCTTTACTGTGATTTCCTGCTTTTTTATTGCTTTATTGAGCTTTGCGATGTTCGCCGTCGTGCTTTTTACAAAACGGCGCGGCGAAAAGATCATACAAGCGAAAACGACTTTGAAACGGAAACCGTTGCTCGCGATCGTCGCACTTTCAGTAGCGTCGCATACGGGGAATTTTTTCATCTTAAAGGCGGCGTCGAGAGTTCCTGCGTCCTTGCAATTTCCTATGATTTCAGGCGGCGTAATCGTTTTATCGGCGCTTGTGTCGGCGTTCGTATTTAGAGAAAAATTGACGAAAACGGAGTGGGGTTCGGTTTTAGGCTCGTTTGTTGCAACCTGCTTATTTGCTTTTTAACGTTTGAAGGAGAAGAATTATGAAATTAGAGCGCTATTTTGAAATGAATACGTTTGTTCGAGGGATTACAGGATTGTTTTCCGTTCGAGGGGATTTTGGCGTGATTGACGGCGAAATAGAATATGCCTGCGAAAAGAACGGGGACAAAACCGTTTATAGGTATGAAAAAAACGGCATAAAACTTTGCGCGGAGTTTACGCAATTTGAAAACGGGGCGATTTATCGAAAAGATTTTTTGGAAAACGCAACGGATCGGACGATAGAATTGTATAAGCTTTCTTCGCGGTTTCTTATGGACGGAAATTGTTACGAAGCATACACGCAATATAGCAGTTGGCAGCACGAAAGCTCGGGCGGTTGGCAAAAACTCGTAACGCAAATAACGGCGGAAACGTTGGGGATTCGCACTTGCGACGGCGCAACGCCTATGCTCGGATTGCATAATTTATATAATGATAAAAAGACGGTCTTTCACTTGATTCCAAATTGTCAATGGAAAATAAACGTGCGGAAAGTACCTTTGAGCGATAAAGAATTCGTCGTCGTGGAAACAGGGTTGCAGGACAGCGGCTTAAAGCTGACCGTTGCGCCCAACGAGCGGATTGAATTGCCGGAAGTGATTTTTTACAGGGCTGACAGCAAAACGGATTTGGACGCGTATAAATTACACGAAGCCTTTCACGAACTTTATCCTCGTCGCCGTTTGCCGATTCAGTATAATTCTTGGATGTATTGTTTCGATATGGTAAACGTCGACAATCTCATCCAGCAAGCAAACTGTGCCGCCGAAATGGGCTTTGAAGCGTTTATGGTGGATGCAGGTTGGTTTGGCAAGACGGATAACTGGACTTTAAGCGTAGGCGACTGGGAAGAAAATATGGCGTACGGACCGAAAGGCAGATTGTTGGAACTTTCACAATGCGTGCGCGAGAACGGAATGGTGTTCGGACTTTGGTTTGAACCCGAACGGGCGGCGAAGCAAAGCGACGCGATGCAAGCGCATCCCGAATATTTTATCGAGGAGAAATTGCTTGATTTTTCGAATCCGAAAGCGCGTGCATTCGTTTTGGAAAACGTAGCGAAAGCGATTGATACGTACGGGGTCGGTTGGGTGAAATTCGACTATAACGAAACGATTCCCTGCGATCTTTCAGGCGCGGCGTTTTACCGTTATTGGCAAGGGTACAGAGAATTTATTCGAGAATTTAAGACTCGTTATCCCGATATATATTTGACGAACTGCGGAGGCGGCGGATTCCGTATGGAATTAGGGCAGGCGACCTTGTTCGACAGCGTTTGGTTTTCCGATAACGAAAGTCCTGTCGCAGGAATAAAAATTATCAAAGATACCTTGAAACGTATTCCGTCGAGCTACATAGAGCGTTGGAACGTGCAGACGTATTGCGATGGTTTTTTGGAATACGGGAATCCCGTTCCCGTGAGGAAAACGGTCAGTTGCAACGATGCGATCTGGGATACGGTGGTCGGCGTCAAAGATTCGTTCGTCGAAGAGTTTTCGAAAGGCGGCGTTATGGGATTTTCTTGCGATATTGCAAGTTTTCCCGAACAATATAAGCAACGCTGGAAAGACCTGATTCGGCAGTATAAGGACGAAAGAGAATTTTATAAGAGCGCAAGCGCACGGATTTTGGTGGATGCGGAAGATATGATTGCGATCGAATACGCCGATAAAGCGTTTTCGAAATGCGTGATACAAATTTTTGCGCAAGCGGTACATTTTTCGGGCTTATCCGTCTATCCGACCGTGGACGAAACGGCGGAGTACGTTTGTTCTTTGAATGGACAGACTTTATCGGGCAAAGAGATCATGGAGGACGGAATCAAAGTTTCTACGGGAAATTACGAGGGAAGTTCGATCGTGTTGACAAAAAAGTAATAGACGAAAAGTTAATTAGAGAAACCGAAGGGGTGAACTCAAAAAGTTCACCCCTTCGGTTTTTTTATGCAGTTTTATAAAACGTTGACGGGGATTGTGTTTTGCGTGATAACGTGATCGACGTCCTCGACGCTACAAAGGGTATGCAGGTATTTTTTGCCGAGCTTATGCGAGGTGAGAAGTACGATTTTTTTCTTGGAATTTTTAAGATAATATTTTCGCAGTTGCGTTTCCTCGTAGGAAGTGTCCGTCAGCTTTCCGTCGTCGCTTAAACCCTTGCAGGAAATAAAGCAAATATCGGCGTTAAAATTGTCTATGAACCGTTCGGTGTCCGCGCCGACGAGCACGGAGGAGTTTTCCATCAAAAGTCCGCCGGCAAGATAGACTTTGACGTGCATATCCCCAAGCATTTGCGCCACCTTCAACCCGTTCGTGATCACGACGAGATCTTTGAATTTTTTCAAATACGGAAGCAAAAACTGCACGGTGGAAGAACCGTCTAAAAACAAAATATTGCCGTCGCGGATATAAGAGGCGGCGGCTTCGCACAATTCGTCCTTTTCCTTTTCGTTTTCACGCTCGCGCACAAACAGCGGTACTTGTTTGTCTGAGCCTGTCAAAAGCACCGCGCCGCCGAATACGCGACGGATCGACCCCGATTTTTCAAGCTGCTCCAAATCCCGACGGGCGGTCGCTTCCGAAACGTAGAATTTTTTCACGATCTCTTTGACTCTGATCGTTTCGTGTACGTTCATGTATTCGAGAATTTCCATTTGCCGTTGCGAGCCAAGCATAAAATACCTCCCTAAAATGACTAATTTTGATTTACTTTGAAAGAGTTTGATTGAATTATAGCAAAAAACATGCTCGTTTGTCAACTTTTTCGCCCCCTATTGTGAAAAAATTTTAGAAATGGTATAATGGATACAACGATAAAGTAAGGAGTATTGTATATGAAAATTACGGTGTACGAGGACAGCCTCGTGTCTGTAGAGCCGTCCGAATATCCAACGCGATCGAAAGAGGAAGTGATCGTGGAGATTAAGGCGTGTGGCGTTTGCGGAAGCGATATCCCAAGAGTTTTCGGGGATAAATCGTATTATTATCCCATCGTATTGGGACATGAGTTTTCGGGGATCGTCAAAGAAAGCGAAAACGGGAAATGGAACGACAAAAGAGTGGGCGTTTTTCCGATTTTACCGTGTAAAAAATGCGCGTATTGCCAAAAGGAACAATACGCAAATTGTACGAATTATAGCTACTACGGTTCGCGCACGGACGGGGGGATGCAGGAATATTTGGCGGTTAAAGAGGACAATTTGATCGTTTTGCCCGATAACGTATCTTACGAGGCAGGGGCGACGTTAGAGCCGACGGCGGTGTGTTTGCACGCCGTCAAAAAGGCGAATATCCAAAAAGGAGAACGGGTATTGATTTTTGGAGCTGGAACGATCGGTATGCTTTGCGCTATGTGGGCGAAGGATTTCGGCGCGGAAGAGGTGTTTTTCGTGGAGATCGACGAGAAAAAAATAGAGATGGCGGAATCGCTGGGTTTTAAGCGTTACGACGGCGCGAAGGTACAAGTGGCGATCGAGGCGAGCGGCGCAGGCGTTTGTCTTAACCAAGCCGTCGACGCGCTTCGACCGTTTGGCAGGTTGGTTATCGTCGGCAACGCAAGCGACGCAATGACGATTGAAAGGGATAACTATTCGAAAATATTGCGAAAGCAGTTGAGCATTTTCGGGAGCTGGAATTCCGATTTTTCCAAGCGTGAAAACGATTGGCAAGACAGCGTGCAAGCCATATCCGAAAAGAGAATCAATCCCGAAGCGCTGATTACGAATAGGGTTGCGATGGAAGAAGGGGAAAAAGCCTTTGAGATCGTGAAAAACCGCGAGTTTTACAATAAGATTATGGTGATAAAATGAAAAGAAAAAAAGCGATTTCGCCCTCTTTGATGTGTTGCGATTTTTTTGATTTTAAAGACACGATTCAACTTTTTGAGAGGGAAAATATAGAATATTTACATATCGACATTATGGACGGATTTTTCGTGCCGAACTTTACGCTCGGTACGGATTTCGTTAAACAGCTAAAAGCCAAAACCCGTATCCCGTTAGATTTGCATTTTATGATTGAAGAACCCGAACGGAAGCTGGATTATTTCGTGTTCGGGGAAGGGGATATCGTGAGCGTTCACGTGGAATCGACCAAGCATTTGCAGCTTGCGTTACGGAAGATCAAAAATAAGGGCGCGCAAGCGTACGTAGCGATCAATCCTGCGACGCCGATTTGCGTTTTGGAGGAGATCTTGGACGATATCGACGGCGTGCTCGTGATGACCGTCAACCCCGGTTTTGCAGGGCAAAAACTCATTCCATCCGCATTGAACAAAATCAGGCGCGTACGGGAATTTCTCGACGAAAACGGGAAGTTCGACGCGTTGATCGAAGTGGACGGAAACGTCAGCTTTGAAAACGCAAAATTGATGAACCGAGTCGGCGCGGATATCTTCGTTGCAGGAACGTCCAGCGTGTTCAAAGGCGAGCTGACGGACGGCATTCGCGCGCTTCGGGAAATTATCAACGAATGACGAGTGGTAAAAACAACCGTCGACACTATGCCTATTGTTGTATATTTTTTCATAAAACGTAAAGACAATGAGAAAAATTGATTAAATTCGATCAATTTTATGCGGTATAACGTGATTATATGTGATTTATTTTCGATTTTACCGCCAAATATTGAAAAAAATCGCTCAAGTCTTGACAAGGGGGGGGGGTGGTGTGTTATAATAGATTAAAAAGCTAAGAAAGCACCTTTTTGGCGCATTGTAAAATAAAATATACAGGCTATCGGGGAACGGTTTTCGCTCGGTGTACGTCTTGTTAAAGACGTCCACGTTGGCGGTTTCGTTCGGGTGAGGAGTAGTACAATTATGATCATTAACGCGAAAGAATATAGCGGATCTTGCGTATGCGGGCGCGCGCATACCATCGTTACCGAAGCGGCGATTATTGAAAGAGGCTGCTTGAAAAAACTTGTGGAGTATTGCAAGAAATATTTT
>JAZTWF010000132.1:0-6015 GCA_045635725.1 Candidatus Scatosoma sp.
ACCGCCTACGGCTTCTTGATAGCTTGAACCGCCGATAATCGTACCTTCGTTGATGGCATTTTTTATAGTACCAGCAAAACGATAAGCAATACCGCCAGCCGAAATCAAAGCGGTCATGTCGCCAGTATTCTTAACGTTTTCCATATACGTTTTGTTGATTACGTACGTTGCAATGCCTGCGGAATATTTAGCTTCGATATCCGCTGCATTTTCGCAATTGATAATCGTTGCGTCATTGGAAAAGTGTGCGATACCCGCCGCATAATTTACAGCCGAAATAAAGCCGCTTACTTTTACGTTTTCCATGGTCAACTTCGCATTTGCCGCGCTGCAAACCGCACCTGCCGCATGCTTATTAGATTGAATGTATACGTTTTCCAAAGTAAGGTTCTTCACCGTAGCGTTGCCGTCTGCAAATGCAATAAACGCTGCGTAATCCGTGTCCGTTACAACCATGTTGGAAATGGTGTAGCCGTTACCGTCAAACGTACCCATGAAAGGTGCTTCATCCGTACCGATAGGCGTCCAGTTGCTTTCCGCCGTCGCCGCAAACGTGGTTGCACCGCCTGCAAGGTCGATATCCGCACCAAGCGTAATTACTTCGTCTTCGAAGGTATGGCCGTTTGCCGACTTACGGGAAATCAATTCTAAGTCCGTAGCCGATTCCGCCGTGATTTCATTCGTCGCAGGGTTGGTAACGTCCGCGTTGCCTTGTACCGCTTCCACTTTATAATAAATCGTGGTGGAAAGACCTTGGTATTGATCTTGTTTTTCTTCCAAATACGGGAATTCTACCGTAACCTTAACGGTATCTACTTCTTCCACGCTACCTGCAAGCGTCGTCCAGTTGCCGTACGCCGTCAAGCCGTCGAAGTTTTGCACGTCCGCACCGGTATCGTCCAAATAATCCAAGCTAACGGAAAGACCTTCGTATAAATCAAGTCCGCTGGAACAAGCCACTACCGTACGGTATTGAATAGCAACGTCGCTTTGGTTGGTTACGTCGATATTGAAGATAATCTTATCGCCGGGGGTAACGCGTTCTAAGGTTACCGTGTTTTCCGTCCAAACCGCCGTACCGCCGTTGACGAACGTTTTGTCAAACTTTTGTACGTCGCGGGACCATACTTCTACCGAGCTGTCGTCTACCTTCGCCGTAATCTTCACGTTACCTGCCTTCACCGAAACGTCTACTTGCGTTTCGCTGGTGAAGAGCGCGTACGTCGCACCCGTCGCCAAAGTTGCGCTCATAGCCACAGCCGCAAAGGAAGAAAGTAATACTTTTGTTTTCCTTTTCATGTTATGTAATTCTCCTTACAATGTAATTTTTCATTTTGCCGTGCTTATAATTTGCCATAACAACAATCACACGTTATAATTATACCCCCCCCCCATCAAAAAAGTCAAGCGTTTTTTGTCCTTTTTACAAAATTTCCCTAAAAAGAAAACCCTGCCGTTTTCGACAGAGTTTTGCAATAACGCCGTTTAGTTTTTCGTCAGTTCGTAGCCCGTTTTGCTGTCCTTGACCGTATAGCCCATTTCGGCAATCTTGGCTCTAAGCTCGTCGCTCTTTGCCCAGTCTTTATTCAAGCGCGCTTGCCAGCGTTCGTCGGCAACCGCCTGCACGTCTTGGGGAATAGACGAAGCGTTTTGCCCTTCGTACCAAGCGATATATTCGCCTGCGTTTTTACGGAAAATACCCAAAAGCGAATAGGTTTTTCTAAGCTGTATCGCATACGAAAGCGCGGCGAACAATTCGCCCGAACCGCCTAAGCTAAGCAGTTTTTTCATTTCCTTGAAGTACCCGAACAGGTTGGAAAGAGCAAGCGCCGTATTAAAATCGTCGTCCATGCAAGCGTTAAATTCCTTGTCCACTTTATCGGCGATTTCCGCCGCGCGCGTGGCGTCTTCCGTCGTTAAGGTAAGCTCCATTCCGCGAAGCTTATCCATAACCTTATCCACAATAGCAAGCGTGGAATAAAAATCGTACAAATGCTTTTCCGCATCGGGGAATAAATCGTTTGTGATATTGATATCGTTACGGTAGTTGGTTTGAAGCAGCGCAAATTTCACCGCTTCGTCCGAATATTTTTGCAACAATTCGTCCAAAAGCAAGCTATTGCCAAGCGACTTACTCATTTTTTGTCCGTTGACTTTTATCAAGCCGTTATGCGTCCAGTATTTGACGAACGGTTTGCCCGTCAAGGCTTCCGTTTGCGCAATTTCGTTTTCGTGGTGGGGGAAAATCAAATCCCTGCCGCCGCCGTGAATGTCGATTTGTTCGCCGAACGCCGCGCGGTTCATTGCCGAACATTCGATATGCCACCCCGGACGCCCCTTACCCCAAGGCGAATCCCAAGAAATTTCCCCTTCCTTCGCACTCTTCCAAAGGGCGAAATCGTAGGCGTTTTTCTTTTCGTCGTCGTTGTCCACGCGCACGCCGTCCAACGCGTCGTCTACGCTGCGGTTGGAAAGTCTGCCGTAGGCAGGGAAGGACTGCACGTCAAAATATACGTCGCCGTTTTTGGTGGGGTAGGCGTGGCCTTTTTCAATCAAGGTCGATACGAAATCGATAATGTTATCGATATTTTGCGTGGCTTTCAGCCAAACGTCGGGGTCGTCTACGTTAAATTTACCCATAACGACGTTGATATTTTCAATCATTTTCGCCGCGTATTCGTCGGCAGGAACACCCGTTTCGTGGGATTTGGCGATAATTTTATCGTCCACGTCGGTGTAGTTACGGGCATACGTTACGTCGTAGCCCGATTTAACAAGGTATTTACGCATGATATCGTAGATAAGCGCTTGATAGCCGTGCCCGATATGCGCTTCGCCCGAAACGGTAATACCGCAAGCGTACATTTTTACTTTATTGTCCTGTAAGGGAATAAATTCTTCCTTTCTTTTGCTCAGTGAATTATAGATTTTCATTGTTTTTCTCCTTTATTTGCTTATGATCGGCGGGTTTCGTTGCAATAACGCCCGTTTGTTCGTCTTCATGTTCGGGGGTGCGGATACGCACGACGCGCCCGGGCACGCCAACGACCGTAGCATACGGGGGTACTTCGTGTAAAACCACCGCTCCCGCGCCGATTTTCGCGCCCTTGCCTACCGTAAAGCCGCCAAGCACCTTCGCCCCTGCGGAAAGGACTACGTTTTCCATAATCGTGGGGTGGCGTTTGCCGTGTTCCTTACCCGTACCGCCAAGCGTAACGCCTTGATAAATCACCGTGCCTTTATGCACTTCCGCCGTTTCTCCGATCACCACGCCCATACCGTGGTCGATAAATATTCCCCCTTCTATTTTTGCCGCAGGGTGGATTTCTATCCCCGTCAAAAACCGCGCGAATTGACTAATCATTCGGGCAATGAGTTTGAGCTTTATTCTATAAAAAAACCGTGCAATCCTGTACCAAATCAGGGCGTGAACGCCCGAATAGGTGAGCAAAATTTCCAGCGCATTACGGGCGGCAGGGTCGTTTTGCTTTGCCGCTTTTACGTCTTTTGCTAAATTCTTAAACCACATAACGTTATACTGTTCTCCTTATCCTTTATTAAACAAAAAACGCCTCTGCACTACGGCTACACCGTAGGGTAAAGGCGTTTGATCGCTGTTCCACTTTACTTCAAAAAAGCCAAGGCTTTTTCCTTGAACGTCCGATAACGGGGACTGCCGCGGGGCATTACCCCCGTCCTTACACGCAGAAACGCACTTTCCCTTGTTTTTTAAGCGTAACGCGCTTTCAGCCTACGGCGCGTATCTCTGTTTGGCTTGAAAAAGTTAAGGTACTCTTTTCCTGCTTGGATATTTATTTTTGTCTATTATAGCACGAGAAAGAAAAAATTGCAACGGATTTTACGCCGTTTTTTATTTTTCCGTTTCTTCCTTGAAATACATATTCCCGATTTTGTATTCGGCAAGCGCCTCTTGTATCATATGCGCGTTATATACTTTGGCGTGCAAAAGATAGGTGATCACCACGTCTTTTTCTACCGCATAGTCCCACTCATACCCCACGGACGCAAGCAGCCATTCCGTTTCTTCCAAGCTCAAATGCGCGGTAAGCGCAATGGTGAGAATCAAATTTTTCGTCGGTTGGAATGAACCTTTACAAATGTTTTTCCAAATTTCGTTATCGATAGAAAGCTCTGCGCCCACTTCTTCCGCCGTCAAGTTTTTACGGCTTAACACAAGCTGCTTAAACATACGGCAAAAGCCCGTTTTGGAATATTTTGCGGAAAGGCGGTTGAAAAAGCCAAGCGGCACAAAGGAAAACGAAAAGGTTTTATCGTACAGCTTGGATTTAAGCTGCTTCAAAAGCTCCGTTTTATTTTCCTGCAAGGCAAGACGCATATTTTCGGAAGGCAGGGTATAGGAATACGTTCTGCCGTCGGCACGCGTTTCGGTGGCGTGCATTTTGGGCATGCGGTAGCCCGAAAGTACGCATAATTTATCGTAGTTGGCGTACTTTTCGCAAAAATAATCGTCTAAATCGGCAATAAAATCAAACATTCGTCTTGTTCCTATTCTTCCTTTCGTTTTCATTATTATAGCATATTAAGCCCAAAAACGCAAACGTTTTTATCGAAAAACGGACGGTATTCGCTTAATTTTCACAAAAATCAAAAATGTAAATTTACAATTTTTATGAAAATAATTTTCTTTTTTAAAAAGGGCTTTTATCAATATTTCGTGAAAAAATAACATTTTTTCGTTAAACACTTGCTTTTTTGTGAGATTTGTGGTATAGTATAAACAAGAACACGAAGGAGATACCTTGCAAATGAAAAGAGAACGTATTGAAAAAATTGCAGACTTAATCGACAAGCGCGGAAAGCTTTCTTTAAGACAGCTTGGCGAATATTTCCCCCGCGTTTCGCAAATGACGCTGCGCAGAGATTTATTTTTGTTGGAAGAAGAAGGCAAAATTATCCGCGTCCGCGGCGGCGCGATGTCCGTGAAAGACGTACAAAAAACGTCAGGGGAGCCGTACACCAAAAAGACCACGATACATACTGATGAAAAAATCGTTATTGCGCAAAAGGCGGCGGCGCTTATCGACCAAGGCGCGTCTATTTTTATCGACGCCGGTACGACGGCGCTGTATCTTGCCAAGGAAATGCCCGACGTTCCTTGCAACGTATTCACCAACGGGCTTGCCGTTGCTACGGAGCTTTGTAAGAAAAAGAACGTAATGGTCAACCTGCTTGGCGGGCCGCTCATTAAGGAAAATTTATCTACGGCGTCTTCCCTTTCGTCCATATACTTTGCGGACATGAATTTCGAGCTTGCCATTATTTCGGCGGCGGCGTTCACGCCAGAAAGCGGTTTTTCCTGCGGTTCGCAAATGGAAGCCGACTTGTTTAAGATTATTTGCAAAAAAGCCAAATTTACGTACATGATGCTGGATAGCTCAAAAATCGGAAAAATTAAGCCGTACACCTTCGCGCGTGCGGAAGATATCAACGTGCTTATTACCGACGACGTTTTCCCCGAAGGCTTGAAGGACGATTTCAAAGCGAAAAATATCGTCGTCATGTAATCGATAATTGAAAACCAACTCTTTATAATATGCCCCCCAAAAAGTAAGGAACTTTTGGGGGGCATACTACTTCGGTCGGCGCACTTTTTTTACCACCTATTTAATTGTTTTCGTTTTATTTCGTCGCTGTAATCGGGGCGCTCCATTGTACGTTGCAAAACGCCATTTCCGCATCAAAGCGTTTGCCAAATTCCCCGACTACGTTCAACCATTCTTGAAAGGTTGCGTAATGGTCGTCCGTATACACCGAAACGGGCGCATTGTCGTAACCGCTTGCATCCCAACCGTTTACCCACGTAACCACTCTGCCCACGCCGCGGCTGTTTTTACCGTACGTGCCATCCACCGCAACGTCAAACTCATAATACACAAGCGTATTCGCCGTGTCGTACGGCACAGCCGTTACGTAGCCGTCCGTACGGCTATACTGCGAAACGTAACGGGTATCGTCCCCGAACACTACGCTGAC
>JAZTWF010000133.1:0-7498 GCA_045635725.1 Candidatus Scatosoma sp.
CGCTCGCGAATGGCGTTAGGCTCGCCTTGCAACACTACGCTGCCCTGTTTTAAGAATACGATATAATCAAAATATTCTTCAATTTCGGAAATTAAGTGCGTACTCATCAGCACGGTAGCGTTTTCCGCTTTGTTTGCCAAAATGGTTTTGAGTATGTAATCGCGTGCGGCAGGGTCTACGCCTGCAATCGGTTCGTCTAAAATATACAAACGGGCGTTTCTTGACAAAGTGAGAAGGAGCGCCAGCTTTTCTTTCGTGCCCTTGGAAAGCGCTTTGACTTTTTTCTTGTCGTCCACGCCAAGCTCTACCATCATGCGCAAGGCTTTTTCTCTATCGAAATCGGTGAAAAAGTCGGCAAAATATTCAATCTCTTGCATGACGGTATAATCGTTATTCAACGCGTGCGCGTCCGAAAGATACGAAACGATTGCTTTGGTTTCCACGCCAACGGGTTTCCCTGCCACCTTTACGCTACCGCTTGTCGGGGTCAAAAGCCCCGTAAGCAGTTTGATAAGCGTGGTTTTACCGCTGCCGTTCGGGCCAAGCAAGCCCACGATACCGCCCGTAGCGGGTACGGCAAAATCAAGATTATTTAGCGCGTACGTTTCGCCGTACGTTTTGGTGAGCGCAGTACATTCGATAACGTTTGCCATGCGTTTACTCCTTTATCTATTTATAAAATGGCTTCGACAAAGCTTTCGCTGTCGAAAAATTCTAAATCTTCCATTTTTTCGCCCGTACCTGCAAAGATAACGGGCAGGGAAAGCTCCTGCGAAAGGGAGAATACAAAACCGCCTTTTGCCGTTCCGTCAAGCTTGGTTAATACGATACCGTCAAGTTCCACCGCTTCGTCGAATACGCGCGCTTGATTGACGGCGTTTTGCCCCGTCGTTGCGTCAAGAACAAGCAATTTTAAGAAGTCCGCTTCGGGATATTCACGCGTGACCACTCTATCCATTTTACGAAGCTCGTTCATTAAGTTTTCTTTGACGTGCAATCTACCTGCCGTATCCACGATAACGACGTCCGTCTTTTTCGCTTTTGCCGAAGATACCGCGTCGAAGATAACGGCGGAAGGGTCGCTCCCTTCTTCGTGCTTGACGATACGCACTTTTGCGCGTTCCGCCCAAATAGAAAGCTGTTCGCTTGCCGCCGCACGGAAAGTATCCGCCGCCGCAACCGTTACCGTCTTGCCCTGCGATAAGAAATAGTGCGCTAATTTGCCCACCGTCGTCGTTTTGCCCACGCCGTTGACCCCGACAAGCATAATTACGCAAGGATATGCAGGCGGTTCGACTTCGCTTTCTTGCAACATCTGAGTGAGTACGCCGCGAAGTAAGCCCGTGACGTAATCGCCGTCCTTTAAGCGTTCCGCCATGGCTTGCTGTTTCACCCTATCCACCACTTCCGCAGCCGTCGTCACCGATACGTCGGAGGAGATAAGAATTTCTTCCAGCTCTTCATAGAACTCGTCGCCTAATTTATTTTTAGAAAAGAGCATACGGAGCTTTTCCGAAAGACCGTCCTTGGTCTTTTTAAGCGCCCCGAATAATTTACTGAAAATGCCCATAACGTTCTTCCTTTTTTGTTACGTTTTTTATCGCCGCTTGGGCGGCAAATAGAACACAGCGGCGCAAAAACTACGCCGCTTGTCTTTTGTGTATTATTCCACCGTGCCTGCGCCAAGCTTACTTTCCACTTCGGCAAGCTTGACGGAAACGATTTTCGAAACGCCCTTTTCTTGCATGGTTACCCCAAAGAGCGAATCCGCTTGGTTCATCGTCGGCTTTCTGTGCGTAATGACGATAAACTGCGTTTCCTCGGCAAAGCGCTTCAAATACGAAGCAAATCTATCCACGTTAGCGTCGTCTAGCGCCGCTTCGATTTCGTCCAAAATACAAAACGGCATGGGATGCGAACGCAAAATAGCGAACAGGATTGCAATAGCCGTCAAGGCGCGTTCGCCGCCCGAAAGCAGGGATATCTTGGTGAGCTTCTTGCCAGGGGGGCAAGCGACGATTTCGATACCTGCGTTAAGCGGATCTTCGCCTTCTTCGTAGTTGATTTGCAGTTCCGCTTTACCGCCGCCGAAGAGTTCCTTAAAGGTGATTTTGAAGTTTTCGTTAATCTTATTAAACCCTTCGTTGAAGATACGGAGCATTTCGCCGCGGATTTCGTCCAACGCCGACTGCAAATCGTCCAACGCCTTTTGCATATCGTCGCATTGCGTTTTCATTTCGTCGTAGTGCGATTTTTCGTATTCGTATTCTTCTACGGCGTGGGGGTTGACTTCGCCAAGCATGGTGATTTTGCGTTTGAGCGCGGTAATCATGCTTGCCGCTTCTTCCACGTTGAACGTTTCTTCACGCAAGGGCAGACAGCCTTCATAATCCAGCTCGTACACTTCTTCCATACGTTGACGGAGATTTTCCAAGTTGGTGTCGATTTTGGAAATTTCCAGCTCGCACTTATACCGTTTATCCGATTGCTTGGTAAGCGTTTCTTGCAAGGAAGTCTTTTCTTCTTCCAAGGCAAGCTGCGCCCCGTTGATTTCTTCCTTTTCCTTGGAAAGCTTGTTGATTTCGTCGACGATTGCCTGTACCGCCGCCTTTTCTTCTTCGGTAAGTTCCTTTTCCTGCGCTTCCGCTTCCAAACCGTTCAAGCGGTTTTGCGCGTCCGTCTTTTCGTATTCCATATCCAAAATACGCTTGACAAGTTCTTCCTTTTCCACCGTCAAACGGGCAATCGTTTCCGTTTGTTTTTCGATAGCTAAGCGAAGGGACGTGTACTCGATTTCCGCGTCGCGAAGGCGCGCGTTCTTTTGACTGCGTTCTTCCTTGAACGTTTCCCATTGACTGCGCTGCGTTTTCATCTCTTCCTGCGCGGCAAGCTTACGGGAACGGAGCTGTTCTTCGCTAAGCGAAGAATCGGCTTCTTCGGACTGCAACAAGCGGAGCTTGGTTTCCAAATCCGCCAAAGCGGCACGATAGGTTTCGATATCCCCCGTCGCGTCGGAGATTTGTTGATTGAGCGCCGTTTCACGCTGCAAAAGCCCTGCGATTTCGGTGGTTGCGCCTTGGTATTTTTCGCGCAAAGCTTCCACCGCTTCTTCCGCTTCTTTTCTCGCCTTTTCGCTTTCGGCAATCGCTGTTTTCAGCTTTTCGATATACTTTTGCTTCTTGGCGATATTTTCTTTACATTCTTGAATTTTACGTTCGTTAGACAAAAGATTGCCCGCCGATTTGGAGCGGCTGCCGCCCGTCATCGAACCGCTGGTGGCGATAATGTCGCCGTCAAGCGTAACGATTTTGAACATGTTGCCGTACTTTTTCGCAATCGTCGTCGCGTTGGCGATATTGTCGCAAACAAGGGTGTTGCCAAGCAGGTTGGAAATGACGTTGTAATAATAATCGTCGTATTTGACAAGCTCGGTTGCAAGCCCCATTGCGCCGCGTTCGTCCAACGCCCTGCGGATTTCGCGGGAGTCGGGACGGGGACGCATGCTGGTAACGGGCAAAAAGCTTGCCACACCGCCGTTGGTGCGCTTCAAATATTCAATTAAATATTTCGCGTCGTCCGCCGTCGGCGTTACGATATTTTGCATTGCGCCGCCAAACGCCGTTTCAATTGCCGTTTCATAGCGTTGGTCGGTGGATACGACGTCGGCAAGCGCACCGCGAAGGTGTTTGCCGATTTCGGGGTTTGTCTTTGCAATGGAAAGCAAACGGCGTACGGAATCTTTATAGCCGTCGAAACGGTTTTTCAAACTCACGTACATTTCCAAGTTTTCTCTAAGCGACGCAATTTGACCGTTGGCGTTAAAGAGCTCTTGGTTGAAATCGTTTACCGTCATTTGCATTTCACGCGCTTCTTCTTGTTTTTCTTCCAGCTCGCGCATGCCGCCCGAAGTCAAGTCGCGTAATTTCTTCAAATCCTTATGTACGGCGGAAAGCTCGTCTTGTAAACGTTCTTTTCTTTCTTCCGTCTTTTGCAGCGTTGCCGTAACTTCCGCAATACGATCTTTCGTGGCGTCCATACGCGCCGCCAAGTTCCCCAAGCTTTGTTTCAAATCGGACAGTGTTTCCGCGGTAGCTTCGTCCCCTTCGCGGCTTTCGTCCGACATTTTTTCAAAGAGCGCAATCTTTTTATCCAACGCCGCAACAGCCGAACGCAAAACTTCCGTTTCCGTTTCCAGCTCGGCTACGCGCTTGGTAGCGTCGGCGTTGGCGCGCGTGGTGGTGGCGATTTCGTCGTCGATTTCCCCGATACGCGTTTTGCTTGCTTCCAGCATTTCCCCTGCCGCCGCGATTTGCGAACGGTAGGTGCGGATACGTTCTTCGACAAGCTTTCTCTCCCCGTCCTTTCGTTCGTTACCGACGGAAAGCTCTACACGTCTATCGTTGAGCTCGGTAAGGCGCATATCCGCCGCCGCAATCTTTTCGCGGTTACTATCGATTTTGCGGTTGATGCGTTCGATATTCGTGTTCAAATCGATAATTTTATCGGAAATGAGCGCAACGTCCTTTTTGAATTTCGCCTTTTCGCCTTCGGCGTTTTCGTAGCGGTAAATGTACGTATTCGCTTCGTTGCGCTTGAGCGCTTCGGCGTATTCGTTATATTCCTTCGCCGCCTCCGCCGCTTTTTTCATTTTGGGCAAACGGCTTTCCACTTCGTCGATACGCTGACGGTAGATAAAAAGGTTAGAGTTGGAATCTTCTATCTTGCGTTCGATTTCTTCTTTACGGGATTTGAAAATCATAAGTCCCGTCGCTTCTTCAAAAATCAAACGTCTATCTTCGGGACGGGCGTTCATGATTTGTTCTACCTTGCCCTGTCCGATAATGGAATACCCTTCCTTACCCAAACCGATACCGTGGAATAACGTCGTCAAATCACGCAAACGGCAAACTTGTCCGTTGATTAAGTATTTGCTTTCGTATTTATCTTCGGATACCTTTTGCAGTCTACGGGTCATTGCCACTTCGTCCGCGTCCACGTCGAAAATACGGTTACCGTTGTCGAATACAAGCGTTACTTCGCAAAACGAATGCGCTTTTCTTTCCAACGTACCCCCGAAAATGACGTCCTTCATGTTCGAACCGCGCAACGATTTCGCGGACTGTTCGCCAAGCACCCAGCGCACGGCGTCCGCAACGTTACTCTTTCCGCAACCGTTAGGCCCTACGATACAGGTTACCCCTTCTTCAAAGCGGATAACCGTTTTGTCGGCAAACGATTTGAAACCGACGAGTTGTATTTCTTTTAAGTCCAAATTCGTACTCCTTTGGTTATTATTTTTTCTTTTTCAGCTCCCACAAAAGCCGCGCCGCCGGTATGGCTTGCGCTTCTTTTTGGCTTTTGCCTTCCCCCTTGGCGCTTTCACCTAAGGCGTATACCGTGGTGTAGAATACGGGTGCATGGTCTTTCCCCGTCTTTTCCGTACGGTAAACGGGTTCTTTTTCGCCCCGTTTTTCTAAAAATTCTTTTAATTCCCCTTTGGGGTTGTCAATCGATTTACCTGCCGTTAAATTGCCGTGCGTGAGAATAAACTGCTGCGCCGCGTCCATACCCCCGTCGAGATAAATTGCCGCGACAATCGCTTCGAATAAGCTGGATTTGGGTTTACCCTGTAAGTTGTGCTCCGACCCTTCGTAGAGAAGGTATTGCCAAACGTCCAAGCCGTCCACCGCCGAATCAAGCGCGTTTTGACAAACAAGCTTTTGGCGCTGGGAAGTCATTTTCCCTGCCGTAGCGTTATCCTGTCTATCGTACTGCCAAACGGTAACGACAAGCTGTAATACCGCGTCGCCTAAATATTCCAACCTATCGTTATGCTTGACGTTATGTCGGTTGGAATAGGTGACGTGGGTGAACGCTTCTTGTAAAAGCGATTTATCCTTGAAGGTATATCCAAGCTTTTTTTCGATTTCTACAATAGGCAACATTAAGCGTTTTCCCCTGCCGCAGGCGTTGCCGCTTGGTCAAGATTGCATTGATCGATCATGGCTTTCATTTTGCCGACCATATCCCCGCGGACGGCGTTTGCCGCCTGCTCAATACATACGGAAAAACCGCGCTGTTTGGAATTGCCGTGGCCTTTAACTACCGTTTTGGAAAGCCCTAAAAATACCGCGCCGCCGCAGCCTTCATAGTCCAAGCCCTTGCGGATATTTTTAATGATACCGCCCGAAATGAGCGCGCAAATTTTCGTCCAAAGCGTGCGTTTATATTCCCGTTTAAGAATGTCGGAAACGGCTTTGCCGCAGCCTTCTACCGCCTTCATGGCGATATTGCCCGTGAACCCGTCGGACACCATAACGTCGACGTCGCCGTACATTAAATCGCGCCCTTCGCGGTTGCCTACGTAGTTAATGCCTGCCGTTTCTTTGAGCATGGCGTTGGCTTCTTGATGAAGTAGAAGCCCCTTATGGTCTTCCGTGCCGTTGTTCAAAAGCCCGACGCGCGGCTCTTTTTGCCCAAACGCCGATTGCGCGTAGGCGGTTGCCATAATGGCAAAGTGTACCAAGTTGATAGGCTTACATTCTAAATTCGCGCCGCAGTCGCAAAGCAGCGTAATACCGCCGTGGCTGTTGGGGATAGCAGGGCAAAGCGCAGGACGGGAAACGCCCTTTAATCTACCCAAAATGAGTACGCCTGCCGTAAGCACCGCACCCGTTGAGCCGGACGATACCAAGCCGTCGGCTTTGCCTTCTTTGAGTAAGCGGAAGGCTACGACAAGGGAAGAATCTTTTTTCGTTTTCACCGCTTTGGTGGGAACTTCTTCCATGCCGATGGTTTCCGTCGTATGGACGATTTCCACACGCGCTTTATCGTATGTATAGGTGGCAAGCTCCGCTTCAATTTGCGGTTTGTCCCCTACGAGAATCAGCGATAAGTCTTTGTCTTTGCCAAGCGCAACCACTGCGCCTGCAATTTGTTGTTTGGGGGCGTAATCGCCGCCCATAACGTCTACTACGATTTTTACCATAGTTGTATTCTCCTTTTTTCTGAATTTTGAAAGGAATTTTAGTATTGCTTGTTTGGAATGGAAAAACGGATTAGATGCAAGTAAGACAAGAAGGGCGCGGCTTGCCCGAAACGCGCAAGGGCAAACGTAAGCCCGACGCAGTATTGCGCCGCAGATAATTCGTTTGTAAAACGGTTCAAATGCGAGCGAGACAAGAAGGGCGCGGCTTGCCCGACGGAAGCGTACTTAGACGTACGTGACCAAGGGCAAACGTAAGCCCGACGAAGTATTGCGAAGTATTTCAACCGTTTTTTAGTATTTGCAGTCGCCAAACGTACGGGGATAGGGCACCACATCACGGATATTTGAGATACCCGTAAGGTACATAACCATACGTTCAAAGCCCAAACCGAAACCGCTGTGGGTTGTACCGCCGAAACGGCGCAAGTCAAGATACCACCAGTAATCTTCGGGGTTCATGCCAAGCTCTTGAATACGCGCCACAAGCTTATCGTAGTCGTCTTCTCTTTG
>JAZTWF010000134.1:0-14943 GCA_045635725.1 Candidatus Scatosoma sp.
GCTACCAAGGCGTGCGCCAAGGCAAAAAAAATGGCGACCCAAAACGGGCTCGAACCGTCGACCTCCAGCGTGACAGGCTGGCGCTCTAACCAACTGAGCTATTGGGCCACAAAGAAATAAAATGAAGTTTTGGTGGGCCTTCAGGGATTCGAACCCCGGACCAATCGGTTATGAGCCGACAGCTCTGACCACTGAGCTAAAGGCCCGATACACCATCGCACAATGCCCATCTATCATAAACGATTTGGGATAAAATGTCAAGTGTTTTTTTATAAAAATACAAAAAAACTTTTCGACAAAAGAAATTTTTTTTCGCCGTAAATTCACAAAAAATTCGCCGCTTAATTTTTTACAATAAAATCATTCTTTTTGTCGGAGGCTCTTTATGGATTTAACAGCTCAGCGCCGCGGGGATACGCTGCTCATTTCCCTAAACGGGGAGATAGACGAGCATTCCGCCGCGCGATTGCGCAAAGACGCCGATATGCTTGCCGATAAACGTTTGCCCGTGGATAGAGCGGTGTTTGATTTAACGGGCGTTTCGTTTATGGATTCGACGGCAATCGGTTTTTTGCTTGGCAGGTATAAAAAATTTTCACGCTACGGGGTAAAGACGTACGTAACCAACCCTTCGCCCACCGCCGATAAAATCTTAACGATGAGCGGCGTATATTCGCTGATACCCAAACTGTAAAAAAGGAGAAACGTATGGATAACTATATGAAATTAGAAATAGCGGCGCTTGGCGAAAACGAAGCCTTTGCCCGTAGCGCGGTGGCGGCGTTTGCCTTAACGCTTAACCCCACCTTAGCCGAGCTTTCGGATATCAAAACGGCGGTTAGCGAAGCGGTAACCAACTGCATTGTTCACGCGTACGGCGGCGCAAACACAAACCAAAAAATCCGCATTGAATGTGAAACGGTATACGAAGAAATAGAAAATCCTTTATTCAAAGAACGAAAGGGGCGTATACATATCCGTATTACCGATTACGGATGTGGAATTGACGACGTCGAAAAAGCCTTGCAACCCTTTTTCACTACGCGTGAAGGGGACGAACGTTCAGGTATGGGCTTTACCATTATGCAAACGTTTATGGAAGACTTTTCCATTCAAAGCAAGCGCGGAATCGGCACGGTAGTCACCATGTCCAAAAGTATCGGAAACACGGAAAATTTCATGATAAAGGAACGGGCAAATGCTTGACGAAACAACGACAATCGATTACGTTCGGCGTGCAAAAGCGGGGGATGCAAACGCAAAGGAAACGCTGATATCGGAAAACGTATCGCTAGTAAAATGTATCGTAAAACGCTACCTTGGCAAAGGGGTGGATTATGATGACCTTTTCCAAATCGCCTGTATGGGTTTTTTGAAAGCGATTACGGGTTTTGACGAAAGCTTTGCCGTCAAGTTTTCCACCTACGCCGTGCCTATGATTGGGGGGGAGATTATGCGTTTCATGCGCGACGACGGGTCGGTTAAGGTTTCGCGAAGTATGAAACAAACGGCAAAGGAAATCAATCTTTTCGTGGAAGAATACACCCTAAAAAAAGGCGTTTCGCCGTCGATTGCGGAGATTGCCGAAAGGTTCAATATGGACGAAGCGGAAACGGTTTTCGTTATGGGCTCATCCAAAATGCCGCTGTCCTTGCAAAGCGGCGAACAGCGCAGTAAAGACGGGAAGGAAAGAGAGCTTATCGAAACGCTGCCTGCCAAAGACGACCAAGACGACTGGCTGGATAAAATGCTCCTTCGCGGTGCGATTGACTCGCTTTGCGAACGGGATAAAAAAATTATCGTATTACGCTATTTTCGGGACATGACCCAAAGCGAAGTTGCGGAAAAGATAGGGGTTAGTCAAGTACAGGTATCCCGCATAGAAAACCGTATCATTAAAGAGTTTCGCGATAAACTGACGGGATAACTTTTGTATACGCCCCGTTTTTAGTTTGCAAACGCGTAAAAATTTGCTATAATAAATATATGCAAACACAAAAAACGAACAATCCAACGACCATACTGCAACGGTTACTTGGCGAGCCTACGCCGACGAAAGCGTCGGGGCTTGCCTATTCTCTCGCGGCAATTTTGCCGTCCGTTTTATCCGTGCTGTGTATGGCCGTTTTTGCGTCCTTTGGACTTATGGAAGAAGGCTACGCTTCGCAGGACTGGTATTTGTATTTTGCGTATATCCTGCCGCAAATAGGCTTTGCGCTTGTTGTATTTATCGTCTTGCGCTATCAAAAACGTAGCGTTTTGCAAACGGCAAAAAACCAAACGTGTAAAATCAAATACCTGTTTATGGCGTTGCTCTTGCAAATCGGTTTGTTTTCGCTGTCCGAACTCAACACGCTTTTTATGCGATTTTTGCAAGCCTTTGGGTATACGCCGCAGGAAATGTACTTACCGTCCATGGACGGAATGGGCTTTGTCGGCACGCTGATTGCCGTTGCGCTGCTTCCTGCAATCTTTGAAGAGCTGTTCTTCCGCGGTATCCTATTAGAAGGCTTAAAACCGCTTGGGGAAACGTCGGCTGCGCTTATATGCGGCGCGTTGTTTGCCCTGTATCATCAAAATCCGCCCCAAACGATTTATCAGTTTTGTTGCGGAACGGCGTTTGCCTTCGTTGCGCTCCGTTCAGGGAGTATTTTACCTACCGTTCTTGCGCATTTTCTCAATAACGCCGTCATTTTAGTACTGTATAAATTCGGCGTACAAACCTTTCCTACGCCCGTTTTTATCGTATATATTAGCGTTTCCGTCCTTTGTCTTATTGCGGCAGCGTGGTGGATTTTTATCCAAGATAGAAAAAACGCCGCCAAAAAACAGGAAATTACGGGAACGGTAAAGACCTTTTTTAAGTACGCGGCGGTGGGTATATTCGTTTGCGCGCTTACGTGGATACTCATGCTGATAACGGGGCTCTAATATGCAAAAGATTTATTTTGTCGTCGTTGGAAAAATCAAAGAAAGCTTTTACCGCGAAGCGGTAGCCGAATACGTCAAACGCCTTTCCCGTTTTGCTAAGGTGGAAATTAAAGAGCTTCCCGAAGGGGCTGACGTAGAAGCGGAAGCGGACGATATCCTTCGCGCGTGCAGGGGCTACGTGATTGCCTTGGCGGTGGAAGGAGCGAAAACGTCCAGCGAAGGCTTGGCGAAAAAAATGCGCACGCTTGTCAACCAAGGCAAAGAAATTTCCTTTGTTATCGGTTCGTCGTGCGGGCTTTCGGAACGGGTAAAACAGGCGGCGGATGATAAGCTGTCCTTTTCGGATATGACCTTTCCCCACCAGCTTATGCGCGTGATTCTTGCCGAACAGGTCTACCGCGCGTTTATGATTAACGCAGGCTCTACTTATCATAAATAATCCAAACGCGCATATATTGTATGCGTGGACATTTATAGCGAAATTACGCAATTTTATCAAAACGCACCGACGGAAAAAACGATTTACGGCAAATCGTTGCTTGGGCGAAAGCTCTACGCCGTGAAGGTAGGGCAGGGTAGACCGATAGGTCTTGCGCAGTACGCCATACACGGTAGAGAATGGATTACGGCAAAGCTTGCCATAGAGCATTACTTTACGGGCGTTGGCGTGGGCAGTCTTTGGATTTTGCCCTTGACCAACCCCGACGGCGCGTTGCTCTCTCAATGCGGTTTGGACAGCGTTGTCGGCGTATTCCGCCGTAAAAAATTACTCTCTATGCAAAAGGGCGAAACGGATTTTTCTTTATGGAAAGCCAACGCACGCGGCGTGGATTTGAACGTCAACTTCGACGCCCGATTTGGGCAGGGCAAGAAAAACGTTTTTATTGCAGGCGCGGAAAACTACGTGGGCAAGCACGCTTTTTCCGAACCCGAAACAAAGGCGCTTCGCCGTTTTACGCTAAAAATTATGCCCGATTATACGGTGAGCTATCATACTAAGGGCGAAGAAATTTACTGGTATTTTCATCAGCCCGTCGGCACTTGTCCGCGCGATAAACGCTTGGCAAACGCGCTGTCCTTGGCTACGGGATATCCGCTTTGCCACGCAAAAGGTAGCGCAGGCGGTTATAAGGACTGGTGTATCCAAGCCCTAAAAATACCGTCGTTCACGGTGGAAACGGGCAAGGACGAATATTCCCACCCGTTGGGGATAGAAGCCCTTGACGATATTACGGCAAAAAATCGCCGCGCATTATACGAATTATCCAAGGAATACGCAAGGTTATGAAACGATTGACAAAAGAAGAAAAATTCATGAAAGCGGCAATCCAAGCGGCGAAAAGGGGACTTGCGGAAGGCGAAGTGCCTATCGGCGCGGTGGTAGTGTATCAAGATAAAGTGGTTGCACGCGGCTATAACCGTCGGGCAAAGCTGCAGCTTGCGTCCGCGCACGCGGAAATGATGGCAATCGATAAAGCGTGTAAAAAGTTTTCGTCGTGGCGCTTGCCCGAAGGCTGTCAGCTGTACGTCACGTTAGAGCCTTGCCCTATGTGTATGGGCGCAAGCTTAAACGCAAGAGTGGACAAGATATATTTCGGCGCGTACGAACAAAAGGGGCGTTCGCTCACTTCCGCGCTTGCCGAAGCCAACTTACTCAACCATAAAACGGAAGTGGTTGGGGGCGTTTTGGAAGAAGAATGTTCCGCACTTTTAACTTCCTTTTTCGTGGGAATGCGGCAAAAGCAAAAGGAAGAAAAGAAACAAAAACAGCTTAGAGAGCAAGATAGCCAACATTCGTCGACGGAAAATTGACAAAACGCCTTTAATTTATTTGACTTAATTTATAAAAAAAGGTATTATAATAGGGTAGACGTCAAAAGATTTTTCTGACGCTTGGGGGAAAGCGACGGGCTTTACAACGGAAAAAACGTCCGCGTACGCGGTAAAGCGGCGCAAGGCGTAAAAAATAATAAAGGATGGTTACATATGATAACGCACGGTAACGAAATCAAGTTATTCTCCGGTAACTCCAACCGCCCTTTGGCGGAAGCGATTGCAAAGAAGCTCAATACCGAGCTTAGCGGCATCGAAGTTACGACCTTCTCCGACGGTGAAATCAACGTTCACATCGAAGAAACTGTTCGCGGCAGGGATTTGTTTATTATTCAATCCACCTGCTCTCCCGTAAACGACCATTTGATGGAACTTCTCATCATGATCGACGCGGCAAAACGCGCGTCCGCAGGACGTATCACGGCGGTTATTCCCTATTTGGGTTATGCCCGTCAAGACAGAAAAGCACGCTCACGTGATCCTATCACGGCAAAGCTTGTGGCAAACCTGATTACGGCAGCTGGGGCAGACCGTGTCCTTACCATGGACCTTCACGCAGAACAAATCCAAGGGTTCTTTGATATTCCCGTGGATAATTTGCTTGGCGGACCTACGCTGTATAATCACTTTGCACGCAAAGGCAATATCGACGTCGTCGTTGCACCCGACTTGGGCAGCGTAAAGCGTTCGAGAAAGGTAGCCGAAAAGTTCGGCGTGCCCATTGCTATTATCGATAAACGCCGTCCTAAGGCAAACGTTATGGAAGTTATGAACATTATCGGCGACGTAGCCGGCAAACGTTGCTTAATGGTGGACGATATGATCGACACGGCTGGTACGATTTGCCAAGGCGCGCAAGCGCTCAAAGACGCAGGCGCTACGGAAATTTACGCAGGCTGTACGCACTCCGTACTCAGCGGTCCTGCTATCGAACGCTTGAAGAATTCGGCGATTACCAAGCTTGTTATGTTGGATACCATTCATTTGCCCGACGAAAAAATGATTGACAAATTCGAAGTATTGACGGTTGCGGACATCTTCGCGGCGGCTATCGAAAACGTATACTTGGATAAACCCATGTCCAAACTGTACGACTAATCTAAAGAGAAAAATAAACGTTGCGCCGCCGTTTTTCGGCGGCGTAATTGATAAAAGGAAACGGCTATGTATTTAATCGTAGGGCTTGGAAATCCCGAAAAACAGTATGAAAAAACCTTTCATAACATGGGCTTTATCGCGGTAGGCGACGCCGCGGAGCTTTGCGGCGCAAAGTTCAAAAAGAAGGAATGCGAAGCGTCGGTTGCCGAAGCGTTTTTAGGCGGACAAAAAGTTATTTTTGCCCGTCCCGTAACGTATATGAACAATTCGGGCAGGGCTGTAAAGCAGCTTATGGCAAAGTATAAAATTGCGCCCGAAAACCTGCTTGTTATCTACGACGATTACGATTTACCCAAAGGCAAAGTCCGTATTCGCGCAAACGGCAGCGCAGGCACGCACAACGGTATGCGCAGCATTATCGGGGAAACGGGCTTGACAAACTTTGCCCGTATCCGTATCGGTATTCGCGACGAAGAAGTGAATATTCCCATCATCAACTACGTACTTTCCGAAGTCCGTAAGGACGATTATCCGCTGTTTGCCGACGCTTGTAAAAAGGCGGGCGAAGCCGCCGCAGCGTTTGCCAAGGGCGAAGACATTGAAAAGGTGATGTGCCGATTTAATTAACAAAAAAATATGAAACGCCATTTTTTCACGTTTGAAAATTTATCGGGTGAATACCCTTCACTTGGAAAAGAACTCCGCCGCGGTACGCCGACGGCGGTTTTCGGCGTTTCGGACAGCTTAAAATATTTACTTGCAGGGCTTATCGAAAGCCCCGTGGTATACGTAGTAACCGACGGAATTGCGGCAAAAAAAGCAGCGGAAAATATCACCGCAATCAGCGGTAAAACGGTGGCGGTGCTTGCCGCGAAAGACGAAGTATTGTTGCATAGGAAAGCGCTTTCCAAAGACGCGCTGTTCCGTCGGCTTTCGGGTATTCACGCCATGCAAACGGGCGCGGACGTAATCGTTGCGGAAATCGACGCTTTGGTGCAGGCGTTCCCGAAAAAATTACCGATAATTACGTTTACCGAAGGGGAAGATTACGACTTTTTATCCCTGCCCACAAAGCTTGTAGAAATGGGCTATACACGCACCTTTGAAGTGGAAAGTAAGGGCTCTTTTGCTATCCGCGGCGACATTTTGGATATCTATCCCGTGCAAACGGAAACCCCCGTCCGCATTGACTTTTTCGGGGATACGGTAGAGAAAATTAAGCCGTATGATATCGTAACGGGCAACCGCTTGCCTACGCTAAAGAGCATAGAAATCCTTTCCGCAACGGATATTATCGTCACGCAAAAGGATAAAGAACATATCCGCGCGACCTTGGAAAAGGAAGTGAAATCATTCAAAACGTCCGAAGCGTATACCCGCGCAAGAACTATCGCGGACGAACTGCTTTCAGATGAAAGCTGCAACGCGTCCTTCCTTCTTCCGCTTCTTGAAAATACGGTGGACTTCTTTTCGATATTCCCCGAAAACGGCGTGCTTGTATTCGACGAAGGGAAATCCCTTTGGGATAAGCTCAACGGCTTGTATAAAGAACACGAAGAACGTTTTCACCGTTTGCAAGCAGGCGGCGAAGCGTTTGGATTTTCGTTGTCGCAATACGTAAGCAAGGACGCCTTTTTAGACGGCATACAACGGGTAAGAAGAGTGGCTCTCCAAACGTTTACGGGCAATCCGTTCTTCTTCGAGCCCATGAAGATATTCAACTTCTCCGCTACGCCGACAACGCGCTATCTCAACGGATTTCCTACCCTGCTCACCGACGTGAAAAACTGGCTCCGCGGGGGATATCGCGTGTTCCTGTTTTGCGGCGACGAAAAGCATGCCGTTAAAATGACGGAAAACCTTTCCGCGGAATACGTTTCTACGAATAAGCTTGCGCAAACGCTCCCTGAGCAACAAGGGGTATGCGTGCTCACTTCGCGCTTGGATAGGGGCATGGTCCTGCACGATAGCAAAACGGCGATTTTAGGTACGTCCGATTTGTACGTAAAAGCGCCCGATAACCGCAGGCTTCGCCGCAAACGTGGGGATATGTTCTCCGCACCCGAAGTGGGCGATTACGTGGTGCACGAAACGCACGGTATCGGGAAGGTACTTGGTACGAAAAAGATAGAAACCACCGACGGCACGAAAGAATATATCGCGCTTTCGTATCGGGACGGCGATATGCTGTACGTTCCTGCGGAATGTATGGACGTACTTTCTAAATACGTGGGGGATAGCAGTCCGTCGCTGAGCAAAATCGGCGGCGCGGACTTTGAGCGCGTCAAAGCGCGCGTGCGTGCGTCGCTCAAAAAGCTCGCGTTCGACTTAAAACAGCTGTATGCCGAACGCGCTGAAAATAGGGGGTACGCATTCCCTGATAACGAAACGTTTATGCGTGAGTTCGAAGACGCATTCGAACACGACCTTACGCCCGATCAGGCAAGCTCTATCCAAGAAATTAAGGAAGATATGCAGTCGGAAAAGGTTATGGATAGACTGCTTTGCGGCGACGTTGGGTTTGGGAAAACGGAAGTGGCGTTCCGCGCCGTATACCTTTGCGTGCTTGCAGGCAAGCAAGCGGCTTTGATGTGTCCTAGCACCGTCCTTTGTAGACAGCATTTTCAAACGGCAATGCAGCGTTTTGCGGCGTTTGGCGTCCGCGTAGCGTCGCTCAACCGTTTCAATACACCTAAGGAAACCGAACGCATTTTACGGGAAACCAAGGAAGGAAAAATCGACCTGCTTATCGGTACGCACCGTTTGCTTTCGGGTGACGTACAGTTTAGGAATTTAGGGCTTTTGGTGTTGGACGAAGAACAGCGTTTCGGCGTAGAACATAAAGAAAAAATCAAGCATTTGCGTAAGGATATCGACTGTCTGACCATGACGGCGACGCCCATTCCGCGAACCCTGCATATGTCTCTTTCGGGTATACGGGATATCTCTACGATACACACACCGCCCACCGAACGTTTGCCTGTACAAACGTACGTCGTCGAAGAAACGGAAACGCTCATTCGCGACGCGTGCATACGCGAGCTTTCCCGCGGCGGTCAAGTTTTCATTCTCTACAATAAAGTAGAAAGTATTTTCACCTTTGCCGCCACTGTTAAACGCATTTTGCCCGAAGCTACCTTCTCCATAGCGCATGGTAGAATGGATAAAACGGCGCTGGAAAACGCCGTACTTGATTTTTACGGCGGCAAATCGGATATTCTCATTACCACCACCATTATTGAAAACGGTATCGACTTGCCTAACGCCAACACCATTATCGTTATCGACAGCGATAAGCTGGGCATTTCACAGCTCTATCAGCTTAAAGGCAGGGTAGGGCGCGGTTCGCGGCTTGCGCACGCGTATTTTACGTTCAAGCCCGAACGGGTAATGACGGCAAACGCCGCCGCGCGCTTGAAAGCGATTATGGAATTTACGGAGCTTGGGTCGGGGTATAAGCTTGCCATGCGTGATTTGGAAATTCGCGGCGCAGGCAACGTGCTTGGCGCGGAACAGCACGGGCACATGGATAAAGTGGGTTACGAGCTGTACGCCAAACTTCTTAAAGAAGAGCTCACGGGCGAACGGTTTGAAAGTGTAGAGCTGGACATTCGCGCAAACGCGTATATCCCCGAAAAATATATCGAATCTTCGGCGGGCAGGTTAGACGGTTATAAACAAATTGCGGAAATGAAAACGGTTGCCGATTACAAGCGTGTGTATACGTCCTTGCAAGACACCTACGGCACGTTGCCAAGGGCGGTAGAAAACTTAATGGTGATTGCCGTACTCAAAAGCTATGCGGCGAAATTTAACGTCAAAAAAATCACCGTTGCGGACGGAATCGGGGCGTTGGAATTCCCGTCCTTGGACGCTTTGGGAGACAAACGCTTGCTTGCCGCCATGGATAAATACGCGGCTTCGACGCGCCTAAATATGACCGCCGCGCCCGTTGTAGAGTTTTTCAAAGGCAAAGATGCAGCGGAATTGATGGCAGAAATGACGAAATTTTTAAAATTTGCGCTAACTTTCACAAGTTTATAAACAAAAACGTTTGCACTTTGTCGCAAAATCGGTTATAATATAGTATGACGGCATTTGGTATGCAAAAAGAAAAGTATAATTACGATACGAAATCGGAGCGATTTTATGAGTAAGAAAAACACAGTAAAAAAGACGGCTGCAATTTTGCTTGCGCTTACCGCAACGGTAGGGGCAACTGGTTGTAATTTCATTGTTACGGACAACGTGAAAGATCTCGCGCAAATCGTAGCAACGGTAGACATTTCGTCCCAACTCAACCAAACGGGTAATGAGTTCAAAGAATATGCGGACGATATCAAACAGCTCATTCAAAAAGACTGGCTGTCCAGCGAAATTCCCAAACGCGACCTTATCGCGGCGTTTTTAAGCGTGGGCATTACCTACGTACAAAACTACGGCTATACGTATAAGGACACCTTCAACTTGTTGATGGACGACTTGATTAACCAAAAGCTCTTGACGCAGTACGCCGTTGCGTACAAGCTCAGTCAAGGCGGCGTAACCTTCGACGGTTGTAAGACGTACGTAGAAGGGGAAATCAAGACGGCGGACAAGACCATGAAGGCGTTGTACGAAAGCAACCCCGAATACTTGACGCTCAAATACTTCTTGACGGAAGGTAAAAACGACGCGGAATCCATGCGCGCTTATAACGAAGCGGTATATTCCTTGCAATATTCGTTGAATTCTTCGTTGGATTCAGCGGAAAGTAACTATATCACGGCGGAAGAACACGACCACGCGCATGAAACGGCGCGTACAACGCCCACCAACGCCAACGTGGAAATCACCGACTATTATCCTATTTCCGGTACGGAAATTGAATATGACGTATATACGGGTAGAAACGACGTGAAAGACTGCGGCGCATACGAAGCGCAAGAAGGTTCGAAACCGACCACCCGTTTGAAGGCGTATAACACCTTCCTTTCCAACCTTCAAGGCTACGGCTTGATTAAGGAAAACGAAAACACGGCGGACGTTACCAAGCTTGACTATTACTATATGGAACTTGCAAGTATTTTAGGTCAAAAGCTTGTCAGCGAATACGCGGAAGACTTGGAAAACAACGCTATCGAAAACTTCTCTTCGGCGGAAGTACAGGCGGAATACGACCGTATCTTTGCCGGTCAGCAAGATAAATACAGCGGTAACGCAACGGCGTTCGATACGGCTTTGGACGGTTTGTCCGATACTTCGTTCGTGCTGTACGGCCATGAAAAATACGGCTTTGTGTATAACATTTTGTTGCCCTTCTCGGCAAGCCAAAACTTAGAGTATACCACGGCGAAAAATAAATTTGGTTCTAACCAAGAAGCTATCTATAAGGCACGCCGTCAAATCTTGACGGGCATTGAAGCAACCGACCTTCGTAACACTTGGTTCTGCGCGGATAACGAAGACGAAAACTATGCGTATACGACGACGGATTACTACGGCGCGGCTGCGGAAAATCCCGAAGAAAAATATTTGTTCTTCCAAAACAATATGACCAACCCCGAGAAGTACGAATCGCTTGGTCAATACTTGGGTAAATATCCTTATCAAGGCAGCGTAACCTTAACGGACGGCGAATACGAATTTGATAAAAAGACGTTCACTATCGACACGTTCATGAAGGAAATGGAAGGCTATATCAACTACGCAGTAGGCGCTGAAGTTGCCATTCCTACGACGGACGAAGGGGAAAATAAAGTTTACGAAAACGGTTATAACAGCGTATACGGCGACGATAGCTTGTATATCGACACCGTAACCAAAAAGACCAACTACGAAAAATTCGTATACTATCAAGGTAAAGTAAATCTTACCAACACCAACGCGTCCGACTACTTCTATAAAGGCGCTGCGGAAACGGAAGATATCAACGATTCGTACGCGGCAATCTCCGCTGTAAACGAATTGATGTTTGCGTTCAGCACCGATACGGGTTGCTTGAACACCTATATGGGCTATGCCGTAGCGGCGGATAAGACGGACTTCGTTTCGGAATTCGAATACGCGGCGCAAAAAGCGGTGCTTGGCGGCGTAGGTACGTACGTGGTAGCTCCTTCCGATTACGGTTGGCACATTATCTACTGTTCGTTCGTATATGACAACGGCGAAGTATACGGCGGTTATAATGATGAAGAAAAGGCGAAGGAAGGTACGTTCTCCAACCTGTTCTACGAATCCATGAAGAGCAGTGCGGCAACCAACGCGGCGACCAACATGCAAAACAAGGTGAAGAACAACTATCAACAGTCGGCTGTTCGTCATACTGCGGCATATCAAGATCTTTTGGACCTTGATAAATAATATTCAATAAAAGCAAACGCTTTCCCCGACTGCCTAAAACAGTCGGGGTTTTTATGGGATAACTATGGCAAGAATTAAATTGTCCGAACATTTTAATTACAGTAAATTATTGCGTTTTGTATTACCGTCTATTATCATGATGGTATTCATTTCCGTATACGGTATTGTCGACGGCTTTTTCGTTTCCAACTTCGTAGGTGAACTGCCGTTTGCCGCGCTTAATCTTATCTTTCCGCTGATTATGATTTTGGGTTCGGTAGGGTTTATGCTGGGCACGGGCGGTAACGCCGTGGTGGCGAAAATGCTTGGAGAGAAAAACGAAAAACGCGCCAACGAAATCTTTTCCATGTTGGTTTACGCAACTATCGTTATCGGTGTTATGCTGTCGGTGATAGGTTTTTTTATTGCCCGTCCCGTAGCGGAGCTGTTTGCCGCAAATGAAAAGGATATGTCCGCGGCGGATAAAGCCGCGCTTATCGAATATTGTACGATATATGCCCGTATCATTTTAGCGGCGTTGCCTATGTTCATGATTCAAAACGCTTTTCAGGGCTTTTTCGTAACGGCGGAAAAACCGCGTCTTGGGTTGTGTGTAACGGTAATCGCAGGTTGTTGCAATATCGTACTTGATACCCTGTTTGTCGCAGTCTTTCAATGGGGACTTGTCGGCGCGGCGCTTGCTACGGCAATGAGTCAATGCACGGGCGGCATATTGCCTGTTTTGTACTTTGCGCGCAAAAACGACAGTTTGTTACGGCTTGGAAAATGCCGTTTTGACGGTGGAGTATTTGTCAGGGTTTGTATCAACGGTATGTCAGAGCTTATGACAAATATTTCCCTTTCGGTAGTTACTATATTATATAATGCCCAGCTTATGCGTTTTGTCGGTATCGCAGGGGTATCGGCGTACGGAATTATGCAATATATCGGCTTTATCTTTATTGCGGTATTTTTGGGGTATTCGGTCGGTAGTGCGCCCATTATCGGCTATCACTTCGGCGCGCAAAATAAAGACGAACTGCACAACGTATTAAAAAAGAGTATGATCATCACGGCGACGGTAGGGACGGCTATGACGCTTATAGCCTGCATATTTGCCCGACCGCTTGCGTCCATTTTCGTCAGCTACGACGAAGCCTTGCTAGATTTAACGACGCGCGGTATGCAAATATATGCGATTAGCTATTTGGTGTGCGGATTTAACATTTTCGCTTCGGCATTTTTCACCGCGCTTTCCAACGGCGCAATCTCCTTGCTTATATCTTTCTTACGAACCTTTATTTTCCAAGTAGCGGCGGTTATGATTTTGCCTGAATTTTTCCAAGTGGACGGTATATGGGCGTCGGTTATCGTTGCGGAAGGGATTACGCTTTTGCTTACGGCGGTAATGCTTGTTTGGCAACGCAAACGCTACGGCTATTAATCAAATAAATCCAATCAAAAGGAAACGGTCTTTTGCGCCGTTTCTTTTTTTAAGGAAAAAATTTGTCGGCAAGGTATTGACAAAATATGGGAAAAGATGTATAATAGATATAATAAGATTAAAATAGGGGCAAATTGGTTTTATGGTACAAGAAAACGTACAATCGACGACGGATATTTTGCAAGAAATCCACGCGGCGGAAATGCAAGCGGCGGAAATCAAACGCAATGCCGCCGAACAGGCAGCCTGTTTATATGCGGACGCACAGGCGCAAGCCGCGCATAGCGAAGAGACCAACGCCGAAGTTTGTAAGTCGTACGCGGATACGCAAATCAAAGCGGCGCGCGCGCAGGCGGAAAAGAACTATGAAGAAACCGTAAACGCCAAACGCAAAGAAGCACAGGCATATTGCGCTAAGGCTTTGGAAAATGCCGAAACGCTTGTAAACGATATCGTAGGGAGAATTATTCGTGGCAATCGCTAAAATGCGAAAACTGCATCTTATCGCCATGTCCTATGATAAGGACAAGGTGTTAAACGCTCTGCAACGCACAGGCGCTGTGGAGGTCGTTTCACACGCGCAAACGGAAAACACCGTTACGCCCGTCTACGATACCGAACAGCTCCGCTCCCGTTTAGCGACGGTAGAAGCGGCGCTTTTCGCGCTTTCCACGGAAGTGGAAAATTACGAAAAGGAACACAGTACCCAGTCGGGGCTGTTAAAGGACGGCTTTGACGTATCGTATTCCGATTTTATGTCCGCATGGGATAATCGCGCGGCAACGGAAACGGCGGTGGAAAAAGTAAATGCGCTTGTCGACGAGAAAAATACGCTCCTTGCCGAACTTTCCAAATGTATAAAAGACAAACAGCAGGCGGAAATATACGCAGGGCTCACCCTGCCGTTTACCGCTTTTTCCGATACGGCGCATACGCATATCCGCTTGGGAACGGTGTCGGCTGTTTCCAAAGATAGCCTTCTTGCCGCTTTGTCGCAAATAGAGCTTTGCGACGTACAAACGTTGAATACGGACAGCGAAAACGCCTTACTATTTGTCCTTTCACATACGTCGGTTGCGACGGAAACGGACGGACTTTTGTCGTCTTTCGGCTTTGCAGATTGTCCGTACGTTGGCGAAAAAACAGGACAACGTATATACACTTTTCTTACCGAAAAGGAAAAAACGCTGCGTGAAAGCTTGCAAAAAAACGCCGCGGATACGTACGCTTTGAAGGAAATGCTGCACCCTTTGAAAATTTATGCCGACTATCTTGGCTTTACCTTGGAAAAGGAAGAAACGTCGGATAAGCTCCGC
>JAZTWF010000135.1:0-7093 GCA_045635725.1 Candidatus Scatosoma sp.
GTTTTTTTATATACTACAATAGCTTTGATAAAATTTTCGCCAAAAACGATTAAAGTATAATCTCCAATATTAGGATTTTGGTCTTGGACTATGGTTACCGTATCATTTTCTTCATTAAAAATAACTCTTTTCCAATACTTATTGCTTTCTTCATCGGAAACGCCATTATTTTCAAAATATAACCATTCTTTTATTCTTGCTTTTTGCACTAATAATTTTTGATATTTATCCATAATTGTACTCCTTAACCCATTTTGCAAATATATTCGATACAGTATTGCAATTCTTCGAGTGTTAAATCTACGCTGTTCTTTTCCGAATGAACAATGTTATTTCTCTTCATTCGTAATTTGTGTAAATATTTTACGAACGGAGCCTCTACTTGATAGCCCCAACCATCATCTTCCCAACCGTGTTCTTGACAATATTTTTCAAGCATTGCGGATAACTCGCCGTCATAATGGTAGTCGCATTTTAAAATTGTTTCCAAGCGAACGCACAGTTTAATAACTACCATATCAATATTGCCTTTCGAGAGTTCGTTCTCAAAATATTCTTTGGTTAAATCGCCAATCGTGGTAGTTTTATCAATCTTTAATGCCAACTCATCAATTATACGTTGCTTGATTTTTTCAAATTGTTCTTTATTAGGGGTTGCAAAACTCTTTTGTCGAGCATTCTCATAAACAAAGAAATGCTTTTTATTGAAATTGTATTTATCTTTTTTGAAATACTCTTGTATTGCTCGTTTTATATATTCTTTATCATCTTTTGCTATGACGGCACTTGCTAAGTTTTCATTATTGTTATCTACTGCAAAACGATACAATTCTTTCCATTTTGATTTAGAAAACCATTCATCTAACAACTCAACAATATGAATAGGATACTCAAAGAGTGTCTTTTTGATAAGTTTAAAGTCTTTCAATTCTAACAACTCATCAATAGAAACAACACCGCTGTGTATGGTGGATTGAATGGCAAGTTCTTCTTTTGTAATGGATTTATCCAATTTCAATTTTGCCACCCTTATTTCATCTTCGTTGGCGCGGTATCTATACTCCAATTGTAAGGGGAATGGCTGATTGTTAATTGCATTTAACTTATCAACAGTTTCAATATCGCTATTGTTCAACGCTTGCTCAAAAGTACTTTTCTTAATTACAACAATACCAAACATTCTTTCTTGATAGTGGCTACCAATGTTTATATTATTATATCTATGACAGTTATCATCCGACGCCTTATGCTCAAATCCATACTGATTATTTTGTTGAGTTGCTTCTATCAAACTGTCGAATTTATCAATATTATTTTTATACGCTAAATCAATTAACCACGGAAATACCCAATACCATACATTATGCGTTTGCTTATGCGGAGAAATAAGATATTCAAAAGTATTTGCATTTATAGTATTGCCATTGACGATTATATCTATTATTTCATCAGTGATAATCCCCAGCGAGCTTAAATGGGACGGAAGTTTTTTTCTATCATCAACGTGAGCATAGTTTTTAATTTGAATTTTTTCAAGTCTGCTTGTATTGTTTGAAATTAGCGCCATTTTTATATCTTCAAGAATAGGCAATCTCAATGAATCGCAAATCTTGTTAAAAATATTGACACTTTTATACTGAACAATATAATCTTGTAACGATTTCCCACTTTCATCGGTTACATTTGTATATCCTTTTATCTCATCGAGCATAGATACATCATCATTTTTTGCGCAAAGCTCAATTTTTGACATAGTAATAATTTCAGGTTCGGTTTCTTTACCTGTCATTAAGTAATCAATACTAACGTCAAATATTTTTGCAAGCATAGGTAACTGAGTGATTTCAGGGAAACCACCTTCGCTTTCCCATTTGCTAACAGCTTTGTCGCTAACATTTAATTTTTCAGCAAGTTCAATTTGCGTCCAACCTTTTGCCTTTCTTAATTCGGCAATCGTTTTTCCAATACTATGTGCCATAAATAGCCTCCGTTTTTTATTGATTAAATTATATCATATTGCTTGAAAAATGTAAACCTACTTTTTCGAGAGTGGATTTTTTAAACTTAAAAGCAAAAAGCCCTTAACTCTACGATTAGTAGAATTATACCATATTTTAATAAATTCGTCAATAGAAAAATGTTGTTTGGAACAATTTATAAACATTGAAATAAACACAAAACCCGTCTTTTGAAAAAACGGGTTTTGGGGTGGTATGCCTGGCGGGGCTCGAACCCACAACGTCGGCGTCGGAGGCCGAGGTTTTATCCAGTTAGACTACAGGCATATTTTATAAAATTATTCAATTTTTATTCGTTGCTTTCAAAACGCTCAAAAGAAAAATTTTGCAAATTATTATCAACAACTTTTTACCGTTTTAAGCACGAAAATTATCTTTTCGGGTGGGTTTTTCGCTCTTGTATAAATGTAACCACAACATATTGTATTTCAAACAAACGCTCTCAATCAATATCTTGTGTTTCGTTGTGGATAACTAAAAACCGTCGGAGGCCGTAATGTTATCCAATTACACTACGAGTACGTATTTATTCCATTCTCACCCCAACGTTGGGGCTCTTTTTCACAAAGAAAAGAAGTTTTTCAAAAAGCTATTATATTTTACTATTTTTTACTTCCATTTTGCAAGCGTTTATGGTATAATATTTGCAAATTTACAAAATTTTTTTTCTAAACGGAGTAAAGTATGTCGAAAACGGTAGTAATCGGTATGAGCGGCGGCGTGGACAGTTCGGTGGCGGCGCTCCTTCTAAAACAGCAAGGATATAACGTTATCGGGTTATTCATGCAAAACTGGGACGAAACGGACGAAAACGGTTGTTGTACAGCCGAAGACGATTTCGCCGACGTGCGCAGGGTTTGTTCCGTCCTTGATATCCCCTATTACACCGTCAACTTTGCCAAGGAATACATGGACAGGGTTTTTTCCTATTTCCTGCGTGAATACAAGGCAGGGCGAACGCCCAACCCCGACGTGCTTTGCAACCGCGAAATTAAGTTCGGCCCGTTTTTGCAAGAAGCCAAACGGCTTGGCGCGGACTATATCGCCACGGGGCATTATTGCAAAATCTCCCACGAAAACGGCGTTCACCTTTTACAAAAAGCCAAAGACCAAAACAAAGACCAAACGTACTTTCTCAATCAGCTTTCGCAAGCTCAGCTTGCCGACGTATTATTCCCCTTACAGGACATTGATAAACCGTTGGTACGCGAAATGGCGTTACAGCACGATTTAATTACCGCCAAGAAAAAGGATAGCACGGGGATTTGTTTTATCGGTGAGAGAAATTTCCGTAAGTTTTTATCCACCTATCTCCCCGCACAGCCGGGTAAAATTTTAGACCTTTCAGGCAAGCAGGTCGGCGAACACGAAGGCTTGATGTATTACACGCTTGGACAAAGAAAGGGCTTGTACCTTGGCGGTGTCAAGGGCGAAGCGGAAGGCGGCAGGTGGTTTGTCGTAAAGAAGGATTTACAAAACAACGTACTGTACGTTTCCCACGGCGACGAAGACCCGTTATATTCCAAGTCCTGCGAAGTTTCCGATTTCAACTGGATTCCTACCCTTCCCGACAAAAAGGAATTTGTTTGCAAAGCCAAATTCCGTTACCGCCAACCCGACCAAGACGTATGCGTACGCATAAAAGACGACGGCGGCTTGCATATCGAATTTGCCGAAAGACAACGTGCGGTAACCGAAGGGCAATACGCCGTATTATACGACGGAATTAACTGCCTTGGCGGGGGCGTTATCCAAAGCGCGGAATATTGATAAACGCATACATGGGTGCCACAAAAGGAGAAAATCGACTATGAAAATCTTACTCGATAAGAATAAGCCGTTTTATAAGGCGAACCTGCATTGCCATTCCACCTACTCCGACGGTCGCTTGACCGTAGACGAGCTCAAAGCCGCGTATATGGCACAGGGATATTCCATTGTGGCGTTTTCCGATCACGAGCATTTGATTGACAATTCCCGTTTAACGGACGAAAGCTTTTTGGCAATCACCGCTTGCGAAGTTGCCATTAAGGAATTCCCTAATCAATCCACCTTAAAAAATATGTATATGCGCGTGTGTCATTTGAATTTTTACGCGTTTGATCCGCACAATACGCTCACTCCTTGCTATTCGAGCGTATACGACCATTTCGCTAGCGAAGAAGTCAAGCCCTTAATCTCTTTCGATAAGGAATACGAACGCGTGCATACCGCCGAAGGCATTAACGAAATGATTCGTATTGCCAACGAAAACGGGTTTATCGTTTCGTATAATCACCCGTCGTGGTCGTTGGAAAATGCAACGCATTATTTAGGCTACGAAGGCGTATGGGCGGTGGAAATTTACAACACAGGCTGCGTGAAGAGCTGGCACGGCGACGACGAACACGTTTACGACGATATGCTGCGCGCAGGCAAAAAGCTCTTTTGCACCGCTGCCGACGATAATCATAATGCCCAACCTTTTGAAAGCCCGAATAGCGACAGCTTTGGCGGACACGTATGGATTAACGCCGACAAGCTGGAATACTCCACGGTTATGCAGGCTTTGCAAAAAGGCGATTTTTACGCTTCGACAGGTCCGCAAATCTTCTCTTTAACTTTGGATAACAACGTCGTGTGTATACAAACTTCCCCCTGCCAAAAAATCGATTTGGTAACGCGCGGCAGGCGAACGAAAGCGGCGATTGCCCCTATCGGCGAACGTTTGACTACCGCAAGCTTTGCCTTAAAAGATACGGACGCATATTTCCGTATTCGCGTCACCGACGAAAACGGCAAAACCGCTTATACGCAAGCCTACTTTTTAGACGAATAAACAAATCGCCCGTAAGCAAGCGCTTACGGGTTTTTTATGCGCAAAAATACAAAGATTACAATATTTTTTATAGAAATGTCATATATTTTATTGACATTTTGAAAAAAACGCTTTACAATATACGTATAGATTTGTCGATTTATGACGAAAAGGAGAATATTATGAGTACATTTCAATTATTTACCGATACCGACACCGACATCACGCCCGAAGTTGCGGCGGAGCTTGGCTATAAGCTCATCAGCATGCCCTACGTGGAAAACGGCGGCAAGGAAGTTTATCCCTACGAAGATTTCCAAACGTTTGATTATAAGACCTTTTACGACGGCTTGCGCGCAGGAAAATTGACGTCCACTTGCGCACTCTCCCCTGTGAAGTATGCGGAATATTTCGAACCTGTTTTAGCAGCAGGCAAAGATATTTTCTACGTGCATTTCTCCGCGGCTATGAGTGGAACGTTCAACGCCATGAAGTTGGCTTGGGACGAACTTTCGGAAAAATATCCCGATAGAAAATTGTACACCTTGGACACGAAAGCCATCACCATTTGTAGCTTGAGCATTGTCAAAGAAGTCGGCAAGCTTGCGGCAAACGGCGCAACGCCCGAAGAGATTTTGAAGTGGGCGGAAACGGAAGTGGATAAATTCGCCGTATACTTCTACGCGGATGATTTGAAATTCTTCGGCCGTAGCGGTCGTGTGAGCGGCCTTGCCGCGTTCATGGGCAGCTTGTTGGGCATTCGCCCTATCATCACCATGAGTTCCGAAGGCATTATGGATTCCGTTTCCAAAGCCAAGGGCAGGAAAGGTACGTTGAAAAAGCTTATGGATTACGTAGTTGAACTGCAAGAAGACATTAAAAACTACCCTGTTATTATCGGTCACGCCGACGCATACGACCTTGCTTTGGAGCTTGAAACCATGTTAAAAGCGCAATTTGGCGAAGATTTGCCCACGGAAATCGTTGTCGTCAACCCCACGGCAGGCAGCCATTGCGGACCGAATACGGTAGGCGTAAGCTTCCACGCAAAGCATAGATAATTATCCCTTATAAAACGCAACGGAGTGTCCTATCGGCACTCCGCTATAAATTGTATGAGAAAACTCCCGAACGCATTTGTTCGGGAGTTTTATTTTTATCGCTTAATTCAGGTTTTGCGGAGCTTCCCCACGGTCTTCAGGGAACATCGTACCTGCAGGAATTACAGGGAGCATTAAGGGCTGAATAAATGCGTTTGCCGTCAACGAACCAACCGCTGCGCGAAGGTAGGGATAAACGACTTCGGTCATGTTAATAACCAAATCTTGTCTGTCAAGATCGCTTTCGATTTCTTCCGCTTCAAACACGCCGACAAGACGGGCCTTCAAGTTGAAGGGTTTCGGGGATTCTTCGGTGGATTCGATTTTTACTTCCAAAGCTAAAAACCAAAGCTTGTCGTTTTCCTGCACGCGTCTAACGGTACGGGAGAATTGCGGTTTGATTTCAAACTTCGTATCTTTGTCCATCTTGATACGGTTCATCGAAAAGTTGAGTTCTTCAGCGGTAATGCCTCTTAATGCGTACTTCATAAAATACCTCTTTATCATTTATTTGCGTCTATTATACCACGCTTTTTTTGTTTTGTCAACGCTTTGCGCGTTGCATTCTATTATATATAAACTCCTTTTTATTTTTGTAAACAAACCAAATAAATTTTTCCAAGAAAACTTTTTTCTTGCACAAAAAATCAGGTTTTGGCATATACTGTAAGGAGTTCCTTCCCTTGATTTTGAAGAAAAATTTCCGCCAAAAAACTTTTTTTAATTTTTTTTAATTTTTTTTGAAAAAGTAGGTAAAAACGCTTGCCTTTCTTTTTTAGATGTGGTATAGTATATAAGCTTTCGACGGAAGTTTAGCTCAGCTGGGAGAGCATCTGCCTTACAAGCAGAGGGTCATAGGTTCGAACCCTATAACTTCCACCAATAAAAATAGTGCGGATAGTATATGCGGGAATAGCTCAGTGGTAGAGCGTCACCTTGCCAAGGTGAATGTCGCGGGTTCGAATCTCGTTTCCCGCTCCAAATATCCGCACTGCTTTTTATTTTCGCCGACGGGCAGAAAAATGGCGCTATAGCCAAGTGGTAAGGCCAAGGTCTGCAAAACCTTTATTCCCCGGTTCAAATCCGGGTCGCGCCCCCAAAACTCTGTACGCGGGTACGGAGTTTATTTTTGCCGCTGTGGTGGAATAGGCAGACGCAAGGGACTTAAAATCCCTCGG
>JAZTWF010000136.1:0-15927 GCA_045635725.1 Candidatus Scatosoma sp.
CCCTATAAATTAAAATGGATTTACTTCTTTTTAATTTTAACAACCAACCATTTAACCAGCAAAATCACTCCCGCGATTGCCGCAACTTTTAACAATGCAACCGCAATGGTGGTAAAAATAAGCGGAGCAATTTGTTCTGCAGGCATCGTAGTGTAGTTCTCTACGACGTCTTTCCTTATCCACATAAATATGATATACGCCACGGCTCCATTTTCTTTTTATTATCGTTACCCATAGTATTTCTCGGCAAATTCTTATTTATAATAGCAGTACATCACATTCTTCTCCGTAATGCAATCATTTTAAAACGTAAGGGTTGACCAGCACGATTATCCCTTCTTTTTTACTCTTTAATCCAAATGATTTCATTAGGCGCAAGCATATTCTATCGGGTTTTCATAGCGCGCGATTAAATCGTCGTAGCGCGCCATTTTCATTACCGTTATCTTTACCGTTTTCATGTTTACTATTATCGGCAACCGCTGCAGGTGCGACAATTCCCCGAACATTTTTTGCTTGTTTTTCCCGTTGCGGAATACATATCCCCCGAATAGTCCCTTGCCGTTTCGCCGCCGCAATCGGGGCATTTGACCTCGTCCGTATACGCGCGAACCAACTCGTCAAAGCGTTTTCCGCAATTTGTGCATTTGTACTGTAAAAAGGGCATACCCGTTTACTCCTAAATCATTTGTAATTATTATACTCCCATCGGGCGGATTTTGCAAACGTTTTGCGCTTACAAAACGGCTTTTCCTTCCAAAAAGCTATCGAAAAATCCGCGTACGTCTAAACCGCAACGCTCGTACGCGCCGATTAGGCTATCCGCCGTAGCGATAGCAAAACGGTTTTCCGCATAATACTTTTTCAAGCCCGACAAAAACGCGTCGTCGCCTACGCTCTTGCGTAGCGTATCCAACATAACCACGGGCTTATCGTAGGCAATACAGCGGTATTCGTAGCCGCTGACGTATTCTTTTAGATGTCGCGTCATTTTGGTGTCCGTCCTGCCAAGCACGCTGCCGTACACGTCGTAATACGAACGATATTCTTGCAAAGCTTCTTGCACGAGCATTTCTCTTGTCAAGCCGTATTTTTCATATTCTTGGAAAAACATCGCCGACGAATATTCCGCCAACCCTTCGTCCTGCCAAGCGTTTTCTATTTGGTCGCTGCCTACAACCGCATACCACCATTGATGCGCCGTTTCGTGTGCCACCACGCGCGGAATAAATCGAGCGTCCAAGCAATCGGAAAGCATGGTAAGACAGGGGTATTCCATACCGTCGCAGGCAAAGCCCGTTTGCGCAACCGTGTACGTTTCGTAAGGGTATTCCCCAAACGTTTGATTGTAATACGCAAAGGCTTCCACCGCACTATCCAACGCTTGCGCGGCGTTTTCTTCTTGGTAATAGCAATACCGCAGCGTCGTTTTGCCCACCTTTTTGCTCTTGACCTTATACTGCGAAGAGAGCACCATGGCAAAATCGCGCACGGCGTTTGCCGATAACACGTATTCCTTTTTGCTTTCTAACGTGCGCTCGCTAACGATATCCCCCGTCGCCGCTACGGCATAGTCCTTGGGGAGTGTTATTCTCACTTTATAATCGGCACAATCTTGATAAAACGGGTCTCCGTCCGCATAATAAACGCATTCGGCAAACCCACCGTTTTTCACCCCGCAAAGCGCAGGGAAAAAGTTACCTAAATTGACGGTGTTTTTCGTTATACCCGTACGGTGATTTACGTTGGCAAGCTTTAACAAAAACCCGATATCCAACACCACCTGTTCGCCGTTTGCAAGCGGACGTTCAAGATAGGCGTATAAGATATTTTCGTCCTCGCCCATCACTTCCCAGTTCTTCGCGCCGTTCACGCTGGACACCACCATTTCCCCGTAGCTTTCCCCGTCGTAATACGCCGCGCTTTCGTACTCCTTCGAAACGGGTTTATATAAAGCGTCTTTACGATAGGCATTAGGGTACATTTGCAGCTTTAACACGTCCAGCTCTTTTTCCAAAGTATTTTCAAAGGTGAGCTTTACCGTCCCTGCCAAAGTGGCGTTTTCGGGGCTATATTCTACGTTAATCTCATACCTGCTACCCACGTTTGGCGTTTTTTCACAAGCGGTAAACCCATAAAAACAACCTGTTGTCAACGCAAAAATCAACCCTACACTACACGCTTTTTTTATCATATTCACCACACTCCTTTGTCTATCCTATGTCCAAAAGCGTGCAGATATGAACGATAAAGGGAACAGACAAGCGTCCATTCCCTTTTTTTGTTTATATTCGGTTTTATTTGTTTTCGGGGTTAGGGAAAGAATATACGTCTTTTCTCGGACGCTTAATCCACTTACCGCGGGTGAAATCGGGGATTGCCTGCGGTGCACCGCCTTGCGCAATAGACTGTTCGGTAATTGCCGTGATACACATCCATGCCGCCGCGTCGTATACGTCGATAGGCATTTCTTCGCCGTTTAATACGCAACGGAAAAATTCCTTGAACATGAAGTAGTCCATACCGCCGTGGCCAAGCTCTCTTTGCTTATCGTCGATATTTCTCCATTGTTCTACTTCGTACGGTTTATACATTTCGTCGTTGGCGTTGTTTAAGTATTTACCGATGGTCTTTCCCACGTCGTAAAATTCGTGTATGTTATGCGTTTCTTCCAAGAAAATCATATTCGTTTCTTGGTTACAAAGCCCCTTTGTACCGCGTACGGCAAATTCTCTGGAATAGTATTTAGGCAGCGTCGTATCCAGCGTTAAGGAAATGGTTGCGCCGTCCGCACACTTGATAATCGTGTTTACGATATCCCCTTGCGCAAACTTTCTACCCGCCAACGATTTATCGGGATTTTTTTCGGACGTAGCCGCAAATTCTTCCAAGCCTGCCGCCTTACTTGCCACCGAAACCAACGTCAGCATTTTATTACCGCGGTTAATGTCGAGAATTTTGGCAATAGGCCCTAATTCGTGCGTGGGGTAGTTTTCGCAGTTGCGTTTTAAGTAGTTATCCAAGCGGTAGTGTCTATTGACGTAGCCGCCGCAAACTTCGTCGCGTAAATCGTGGCTATACGCGCCGTGACAATGCACAATCTCTCCAAGCTTTCCTGCGCGTGCAAGCGACGTCGACAATAATTCAAAACGGTCGAAGCAGCAATTTTCCAACATCATAATGGGCATCTTTGTTTCTTCGTATGCGCGGACAAGCTCCCAACATTCTTCCACGTCGTACGCACCGCCGACTTCCATCGCCGTAATTTTACCTGCGCGCATACTTTCTATCGCCATACGGATATGCTCGTCCCAAGACGACGCCACCAGCACCGCGTCCACTTCCGTATCCGCAAGCAATTCCTTATAATCGTTATACGCTTTGGGCGTATTCCCTTGTTTTTCTTTTACGATATCGCAAATCTTATCCATACGGTCTTGATAGCTATCGCATACCGCTACGATTTCCGCTTCTTCACAAGCAAGGATTGTTCTCGTCAAGCCGGAGCCGCGCTGTCCTAAGCCGATAACGCCTATTTTCACTTTTTTCATTGTCCTTTCTCCTATTTTTCCTATATTTTACCAAAAAACACGCATACGTGTTTGATTTTTTGTTACATATGCGACATTGTAATCAGCTGCGTATAGCTGTTATGCCCCAACTGTTTACCGTCAAAATATTTCAAGATTTCTTCTTGAAACTCTCCTTAACCGTTTAGTGTAATTATAAATCTTTTTTATTTACTTGTCAAGTGTTTGAGCGAATTTTTGAAAAAAAAGCGCAAAATAATTACTATATTGAGCAAAATAATTACCAGCTATAAACTTAACGTTTATTCTTTTTACCTTTTTTGCTTTCTGTTTTCGTCGGTGCTTGCGTATCCTGCGGCGCAGCCAAAAGCTGCGGATATTTCTTGCAAAGCATTTCCCAAAGCACGTCCGCCGACGCTTCCGAGCCGTAATATTTACGGTACGCAAGTGCATTATCCTGCAAGGTTTTTAATTTTTCAGGCGCATTAAGCCATTCTTCCAACTGCTCAACCACGCGTTTCGCCGAGAATATCTTCACCGCATTTTGTACGTCTTTGAGATAATACTCCGCATTATCCCGTTCCATAGACGTAGCGTATTTGGTGATAATCGACGCTAAGCCGAAGAAAGCCGCTTCCGCCACAGACGAAGCGCCGCTCTTGCCCAAGAACACGTCCGCTGCCGCCAAATATTCTAACGTCTTATCGCAGAACCCTTCCACAATCAGGTTACAATTTTCGCCTGTTTGCAGGGTGGAAAGCTTTTTATACAGCTTTTCATTCTTTCCGCAAATGATAACTACGTTCAACGGCAAATCCTTCTTCGCAAGCAACGTAGCGATTTTGCCCATTCTCCCCAAACCGTAGCCGCCTTCAAACATGACGAGCGTCATTTTATCTTCGTCAAGCCCCAGCGCGCGGCGGTTGGCTTTTTTATCCATGGGGATATCAAACGCTTCCTTGCGGATAGCAAACGGCACCATACGTAAATTGTCCGTATTATAGCGGCGTTTGTATTTTTTCAACGTGCGCTCGTATCCGCGTTTGGAGTTCATAAGCGTCATATCCGAACGGTAATTAAACAACGGAATGGTTTGCACGTCGGGAATATAGGTAACCGTAAGCGGTTTATTATTTTTAATTTGTTCCGCGTAATAGTTGGTAGACCAGTGCGTGCTGACGACCATATCAGGGTCAAGCGCTTTCATATGCAGCAGCGCTTCTTCTCTTGCCCCGGGCACGTATGCGTCCATGATAATTTTAGACAGGAACGTCGCGCCAAGAATGTCCATCATATACATATTCAAATAGCCGTATATCCAGTTACGGTTATATTTTTTTACTTCACGCACAAAGCTTTCTTCCAGCGCGAGCAAGGACTGTTCGTTAGTTTCGCTGAAAAACCGCGAACGGATAACCGTACAACGGTTTCCATATTTTTCTTCAAATGCGTCCGCCAAAGAGCGTTCGGGCATGATATGCCCCATACCTGCTTCGACAAACGCAAATACGACGCGGGGTTTTTCCACACCGTTCACCTTTTCCAAGGTCGTACGGGTGTTGCGCTCTACCGCGCGGAGTTTTTCTACTTTCCTGCGTACGTCCGCCTCTATCGCCACCAGCATGGCAAGATATAAAAACGTGAATTGCGCCTTGAAGAAAATGGTATCGAGCAGCGACATTACCAAAAATCCGCATATCGACAACACGATAAACGCGCGGGATATATCCGCCTTGGAAAGCATCACGCGAAGCGTGCCTAAAAGATGTACTGCCATAGCGATAACGCCTACAATACCGCAGCTGCCTAAAATTTGGAAAAGCAGGTTGTGCGCTAAATACGAATACGCGCTGAAAATACCGTTATTAGGGTTGCCAAACTGCGCAACGCTTTCACGAAGGTCTACGGTAAAACCGCCGCCAAAGACGGGATTTTCCAAGAAATATCCCCAGTATCTTTTCCAAATCGTCCAGCGTCCGCTGCTGACGTCGCCGCCGGCTTCGCCCGTGCTTTCCTTTTCAATAAAGTAGTCGAAGAAGTACTTAAACGTATCCGTTTTCCAAAGCACAAACAAAAGGAGCATAATAATGCTGAACGCCGTCAACAATACGTAAAATACTTTACGGCGGGTCTTGTGTTCGCGGAAAGCAATAATCAAGCCAACCAAAATTTCCACGCCTGCAACAATCATTGCACCACGCGCTAAGGTGAAATAGATTGCCGCCATAGCCACCAAAGCGACGCTCAACCAAAAGAGCTTCATTTTATCACAGCGGAGCATTTTATAAAAACAAGCGGGAATCGTCATGGCAAGATAGCTGCCAAAATCCAAGCTCATGCCCCAACCCGAAAGGATAAACACCTTCCATTTAGAGCTCAAGATCAAAAATCCGCCAAAACGCGTTGCGTAAATATAGGCAAGCAACGCCATGATATAAAACATAATGGTTAGCATGACGTTGGCGATATAATCGAAACTAAACGTATCGTAATCGAGCGTTGTCGATAGGAACAAATACACAAAGAAGAAGGTTGCCGCTTGCACCGCGCCAAAGATAAGATTCGCCTTTTCGTCGCCTCCTGCGTCTACCCCCGAAAGCAAGAAGGAAACCGCCACCATGCTAATGCCGATAAGCAGTCCGCGCGGCGAAAACGCGCGTTTGAAATCACCAAACGTAAACAAACGGAACAAGAGCGCTGTTGCTACCATTGCCCCAAAGATTGCCGCCGTAAAGATAAAGGCAGGCGTGCCGTAGAATTTAGACGCTTCGCCGACAAAATAATCGCACTTGCCAAGCAAATGGAAGCCCGACGCATTTTTTGCGGGGCTGTTTTGTATCGAAACGCAAAACGTCGCCATACAAAGGATAGGAACGGTGCCGTTTGTGCCTTTACAGAAAAGACAAATATAAACGAAAATAAGCGCAAGCACGGCGAAACCGACTAAGTCCCACCCCATCGCCTGCACGACGAAAATAAACACGGCAAGCAGTGTTAAAAACCAGCGACTGCTAAAAAAACGTTCTATGGCACGTAATATCCCGACGTTTTCCGCCAAGTACGTTATATTGTCTTTAATGCTTTTAACCATACTGCACTTCCGCTACTAATCCCCACGCTTATAAAGCGAGCTGTTTCATAAATCCTTCTTTATTCTCTCTTGCCGTCGTCGTCGGGCGGCCAAGGTCTTCTCTTGCCCCGATAGAACATTTTACTTCAATCAAGGAAAGCGCGTTCGCCGTCTTTGCCGCTTGCAAAGCCCTATCTAAGTTTTCAAAAGTATCTACCGTTACAGCGTTTTCATAACCGCACGCCTTTGCCATTTGCACAAAGTCAAGCTTTTGCGCTACCGTCGGCATACCGCCCACCGTTTCGTGCGCGCCGTTGTTGATAACGATATGCACGACGTTTTTGGGTGCGTTTGCCCCCAACACCGCCATACTGCCCATGTGCATAAGTACTGCGCCGTCGCCGTCGACAATCCATACCTTTTTATCCTGTTTTTGAAGGGCAATCCCCAAAGCAATAGACGAGCTATGCCCCATAGAACCTACGGTAAGGAAATCGTAGCCGTGCCCCTGTCCGTTGGCTTCACGGATTTCAAAAAGCTCACGGGAAGCCTTGCCTGTCGTGGAAACGATAGGGTCTTCGCCCGTAACGTCAACGATATGACGAAGGATATCTTCACGCGTCATGTCGTTATCGTTTTTATACTTAACCTTGCCGTCAAACTGCAACGCGCCCTTCTTCACGACAAACGCCACCTGCTTGCCTGCCGCAAGGCGGGGTTGCCACTTTTCAAGCTGCGCTTGCACTTCTTCTTCCGTCGTTTCCTTGGAAATGACAAACGTTTGAATGTCCATATCTTCCAAAAGCTTTATGGTAACTTCCCCTTGATAGATATGCTGCGGTTCGTCATGCACGCCCGGTTCGCCGCGCCAGCCCACGATAAATACGCAAGGAATAGCATACACCTTATCGTTCATGAGCGACGCTACGGGGTTGACCACGTTGCCGATACCGCTGTTTTGCATATACACCACGGGTACTTTTCCCGTTGCCAAATGATAACCTGCCGCAAGCGCTACGGCGTTGCCTTCGTTTGCCGCGATAACGTGCTTATCGGAAATGCCGTATTTTTGCATAAGATAATCACAAAGCGGACGAAGCTGTGAATCGGGCACGCCCGTAAAAAATTCAAACGTATTTAAGAAATCGAGTTTCATGACTTTTTCTCTCCTTTCATAGTCGTAAATAAACCGATAATTTTTTTTCGAAGTAAAATGCACACGACAACGATTACCGCCAAAATGGCGTACCGCACAATCGCATACCCGTAAATGAGATTACTCAGAAGGGCAATCAGCACAACCGCAAGGGATAAAATGCCGATATACCGCATGTTATAGATACGCCGTCCCACCACTTTACGCATAGCGAAATAATCGATTGTCGCCTGCACGAAGTAACAGAATATCGTCGTATACCCTGCCGCCAAATATCCAAACTGCGAAATGAAAACGTAATTGAGTACGATATTCAAAACCGTCGAAGTCAAGCTGGCTATCATGACGTACTTGGGTTTTTTGTAGTAATACACCACGTTGGCGTAAATATAATACTGCACTTGGAAGAATACGCCGCCGACGATAGGCGGTATTGCGTAAATCGCTTCCATATAATCCGCCGTCGCCATGACCGCCACTACTTCGGGCGCAAGCATTATCAGTAGTACGCACACCGTAGCGAACAAGCTCAACAGCGGTAACGTTACGCGGGAAATGGGTTCAAAGTCTTCCTTTTTGCATTTTTCGTAGGTATACGGAATGAGCGACGAATTGATGGCACTCCATACAATCGTCACCACCGCCGCTACCGAATGGGCTACGGCATAGTACGCCGTTTGCGCGTCGCCAACCAACCACGAAATCATGAGTTTATCCGAACTGCCCAAAAGATAAACGGATAAATAATGGGGAATAAGCGGCAAATTAAAAAGTAACGCGGTTTTCCAATACGTAGTATTAATTTTGCACTTGCTCTTTACCGCAAGCACGATATAAAACACGACGTATACGCAAATGAGCGCAATCTCCGCGCCGAAAATTCTCCCGTACACGGGCGCGGACGGATTTGACAAAATGCAAATAATTGCCGTGAGCGGTGATAAAATGGACGCGCACACCGATACGCATACGGTAACTTTATATTTTAATTCGTAGCGCTGTTTGGCTTTCCAAAAGTTGTACGCTGGCTGCACCATGAATACGATACACATAAGTACGATAAAGGCAAAATCCAGCTTTAACCATTCGGCTATCAAGGGATATAGACAAAGCAATATTCCCGAAAAGCAAAGGGTGATAATGTTGGAAAGAATGAGCATGGAAAAGGCGTATTCGTCCCGTTTTTCGGGATAGTCAACCATGCCGTTGTTAAACACGCCGTACGAAAGGCAAAACATTGCCATAATCCCGAAAATTTCCAACCACGTCATAAACACCGAAGTTTGTCCGTATTCTTCGGGTAATAACAGCCGCGTATAAACGGGCGTTACGATATAGGAGATACCGCTTGCGACAAAGCTTGCAAACGCAAACGCGATTGACGCCTTCACGCTTTGCGGTAACTGTTGTAATTTACGGAATATGTTCATAGCCTTTAACTGCTCACAAACCTAAAATATTTTGATACATTTCTTTTAATCCCTTGGAAACGTCTACGGGATTGTTTTTTAATCTGTCGGTATTCACCGACGCCACTAAAATATCCAAATCCGACTGTTTTGCTTTGGGCGCGCTTATTTGAAGGTCGGCAAGCAGCTTTTCAAACACCGCAATCCCTTCTTCAACGGTTGTTCCGCCAAGCGTTTGGGCAATTTCGTCAAAGACACCCTGCAAATAGCTTGCACCGCGTTTGTCTATGCAATCGTCTAAATGCGCTTGCATATACCGCCAACACTTGGGCAAGCCTATCCCTACGGCATGTCCGTGCGGAATGGCGTACATGGACGACATTTTATAGCTCATAGCATGCACCGCCGTCGTCGACGTGATATGAATGGCTTGTCCTGCTAAGTTAGACGCTTGCATGATACGCTCCCTTGCGCAGGGGGTATTTTCAAATACGTATTCTCTTGCGTATTTTATAAGCAATTCCGTCGCTTGTTTGGCAAGGGAAATGCTTTCGGCGGTGGAATATACCGACCACCAAGATTCTATCGCTTGGCAAAGCGCGTCTAATAGCGTGCATTTCTTTTGATACACGGGCAAATTTTCAAGCGTGTCCGCGCACAAAATAGCATAGCTTGGTAAAATGCTGTCGTGGTGTACCGATTGTTTGACGCCGTCTAAATAAATTACGGCAAAGCGAGTAGATTCGCTCCCCGTGCCTGCCGTCGTGGGCATGGCGATTAAAGGGATACCCGTATCGGTATATTCCTGCTGCAAATACAGCCTATCGTCGGGCATTTTTGCGTACAGTTTAATACATTTTGCCACGTCAATGGGGCTGCCACCGCCGACGGCGACAATCCCATTACAGCCTTCCTTTCGATACAGCTTTACCCCTTCGCACACTTCTTCGTACTTGGGGTTGGACGTAAATCCGCCAAAGCGCACAAACGGAATATCCAAAGACGATAGATACGCCGCTACGGGCAATTTATCAAAGGAATTTCCGCACACCAAAAGGTATTTGGTCACACCATGCTGACGCAAAGCGTCCCCTATTTTTTTGTAAGCGTCATTGCCGAAAATAATCGTTTGCGCCACCTTATTCCTCCGGAATCAAAGTGATAATTTCTTTAATGGACATACACATGTCGTCCGCTTCTTTCGCTCTGTGGTTGGTGAGAATGGTTTTCGCTACGTTTTGCATAGCAGGGAAACCGCTGCGCGTGAGTTGGTTTGCATAGATAACGACGTTCACTCCGCGCGCCTTAAATTCTTCTTCGGTAACCGAATTAAACGAAGTGGGTACAACAACGATAGGCGTAGCGCTGTCCTTAGCGCGGAATTTTTCGACAAATTCGAAAATTTCCGCAGGGTCTTTTTTACGGCTATGGATCATGATAGCGTCCGCGCCTGCGCCTGCAAACGCAAACGCACGCTGCAATGCGTCTTCCATACCGCGCTCTAAAATCAAACTTTCGATACGCGCGCAAATCATGAAGTCCTTGGTCTTTTGCGCACGCTTGCCTGCGCGGATTTTTTCCGAGAAGTTTTCAATGCTATCCTGCGTTTGTTCTACTTCCGTACCGAACAAAGAGTTCTTTTTCAAGCCCGTCTTGTCTTCGATAATCACCATGGAAACGCCCATACGTTCTAAGCTTTTTACGGTATAGACGAAGTGTTCGGTCAGTCCGCCCGTATCCCCGTCGAAGATAATGGGCTTCGTCGTAACTTCCATAATATCGTCAATCGTACGGAAACGAGACGTCATATCGACAAGCTCGATATCGGGTTTACCCTTTGCCGTACTGTCGCAAAGGCTGGACACCCACATAGCGTCGAATTGATAGGTTTTTCCGTCCTGTAAAACGGTAGTCTTTTCCGCAATCAAGCCCGTAATACCGCTATGCGCTTCGATTGCCGTAACGCAACCTTTCATAGCAAGCAGCTTTTTCAATCTGCCGCGGCGCGCGTCGGGCATCGCCAGCTGCAAACGGGAATTCTTTTCCAACTCGTCGTATTTTTCGTCTTTGGAATAGGAATATTCGATAAGTTCGCCGCCGTAGCTTTGCAAGATAGCAAGCACTTCGTCGCGGATAGGCTTTTGGAAACCCGTTTTCCAGTCGTCGCCGTGTACGACGTAATCGGGCTTTAAGTCAGTTAAAACGTTTTTATAGCTAAGCTCTTTTTGCTGAACAACCGCCGCTACGCCGTTGATATTTTCAAACAACGATTTGCGTTCGGCAAACGGCATTAACGGGAAACGTTTATAGCTTGCAATGGCTTCGTCCGACAAAACGCCGATAATCAATCTACCAAGCTTTTTGGCTTTTTTGATAATGGCGATATGTCCGCTGTGCAGCATATCGGTGGAAAAACTCATATACACCGTCTTGTTTTCCAGCTCTTTTACTCTTGCCGCGACAATTTCCAAATCTTCGGGCGTATCGATTTCGCCGCAAAGCTTGTCCTGAACGTCCAAGGGCATAATCACGCAAGCGTCGGAAACTTGGTTAAACGCGTTTTCCGCGTAGCATTTTCTATTGTTTTCTTCGCAGAATTTGCAAATTTCGTCCAGCCAAACGTTCCAGTCTTTTTTATTCAATTTATACAAAGGCTGCGCCGCCAAAGCGTCGTCGAAAAATTCAATGCCGACCTTTTTGATTTGTCCGTCTTTAATCACCGCCTTGAAGTCCTTTTCGGGCAAAGGCAACGTGGTGCTGACCGTCATGCAGCTCACTTCGCTTTCCAGTACCGCGTCAAATACGTCCGCGGCAAACACCAAATCTCCGTGCATAAGAACGATATCGTCGTCTTTAAGCGCTTCTTTCGCGCAATAGATAGAATAGATATAGTTGGTTTGCGCGTACAGGGGATTATTGACAAACGTGAACTTCAAAGGCAGGTGCAACGAATGGCAATAGTTGACAAGAATTTCGTCAAAATACCCCGTCGTCATAACCACTTCTTGAATGCCTGCTTCGGCAATCATTTTCAACTGACGGGATAAAATGGTATCTTTGGCAGAAACTTCCGTCATGCACTTGGGATGTTCGCTGGTCAAAACGCCCATGCGGTGTCCCAAACCCGAATTCAAAATCAATGCTTTCATGTATATATTACCTCTTATGTTTTAATAACTTTTTTGTTTTCCTACGTACTTTGTAGGCGAAGTGCTTGGACCTTTCCAGTAAATCCATTTGGTGTTGGGAATACGCCAGTCTTCCCCGTACCGCCTTGCCAAATACGCTTCGGCGTTTTCGGGTACGTTGATTGGCTTGCCGTGGAATTCCCGTTTTTGTATATTTTCGACGCTGTTGCAGGTCAATTTTACGACGTCCATTTCCCCGTCGGCGTATACCTTCGTTTCGTCCGTATACATGAGATAACAAACGTCTTGTTCGTTCTCCCTTTTGTAATAGTTGACGTCAAATTTAATGCCGTTGATTTCAAAAGAATCTTCTACCGTACCCATATTTTCAATATAGTAGGTGTATTTCAAGCAACAGCCCTTTTGGCGCAAATACGCGCGGATACGCCCCACCTCTTCTTCGTTTTCGGCGTACACGGCTGTGTCGATATCCAAATCGTGCCCAAGCAACCTATTTTCCCGTACGATTCCAAGCAGCGTACCCATGTCGAAGAAGAACCGTTCTCCGCCCAAAAGCTCTTGTAAAAAGTGAATGGTTTTAACGCCGTTTTGCTGTAAATTGTCGCGTTTTTGCTGTTTCTCCTTCTTCATTTTTAGGGAATACAGTTTTTTGTATATCCACTTCGTCAAAAAAAACGTACGCAAAAATCTTTTCAGTCTTTTCATAGCTTACGATGTTTTCCTTTTGAATATTTTTTCGGCAAGCTTAGGGCTTACGGCGATGCAAACGCCGAACAATTTACTCAGCAGCGCATAGCCGCTAAACAAATACTCCATTATGCCGCGCTTGATAATTTTACGGAATTTGCGCTCCGTCGTTTCGTCTTCATAACCGCTTGTTAGCATTTCCTTGTAAAAGGATATCGCATAACGTACTTCGCGCATACGTGCGTATTTTTCAAGCGCGGGATATTTTTCCTGCATAAACGTTTGAACTTCCTTGGAAACGTCGAAATAATCTAACCGTTTGGGATTAAAGCCGCACTTGGTAAGGCCCGTGGGATTGTAACGGTAATAATATTTTGCTTCGCGCATACAGGCAACCGTTTTTGCCCTGTCGAATACTTTATAAATCGTCGCGTAATCTTCATATATTTTTCCTTCGGGGAACGCAATTCCGTCAAATAACGAGCGTTTGAAAAGCTTCGCGCTTGCCGAAGTCGTAATCGTTTTTTCCCGCAAAATACATTGAATGGCTTGTTTACCCGTAAGCATTTGCTGCGTCTTCGCTTTTTGCGTTGATAAATGCGCTACGTTACTTGTAATCGCGCAAGTTGCTACGTCGCAGTGGGGCATTACGGCGCAAAGCTGCTCTATCATGTCCCGTGTAACGTAATCGTCGCTGTCTATAAAGGTAACGTATTCTCCCGTCGCAACGGCAAGCCCTGCATTACGTGCGGACGATAACCCGCCGTTTTTCTTATGCACTACTTTAATACGGCTATCCGTTTTGGCGTATTCATCGCAAAGCTGTCCGCTCCCGTCCGTTGAGCCGTCGTTCACAAGAATGATTTCTATATTACGATACGTTTGATTGCATATAGCGCTTAAACATTCTTGCAGATATTCCTTGACGTTGTATACAGGAATAACGACACTCACTAAAAAATGCATCTTGTTGTTCTCCATTTAATTTTTCTTTATTCGACAGCAGCAGGGAAAGCGTTATATTCAACCAAAACGCCAAAGTTGCTTCGGTTGAGATGAATACCGACGCTACGATAGTAGCAATACAAATCGCTTTTGCGTAGGTTACGTTTTTTTGTTGAAAAACGCTCACAAATAAATACACTACGCACGCTAAGCCCAAAACACCAAGTTGCCCCCAAATTTCAAACACGGTATTATGTGCAGGCTCAAAGACCCCCGTAATTGCGCCAAAAGAATTTTGTGTTTGCGAGAGTCCAAACCCGTATATAGGCGCGCTCTGCAAAGCAACTAACGCATTCCACCACAATTCCAACCGTCTTTGGTTAGACTTATCCAACCATGTGGAAAGGACAAAAAATCGATTTCTCATAAAGCTCGGCATACATAAAAATACAACCGCGATTCCCGCAAATGCAATTCCTCCGCATATCAAGCCTTTTTTCCAAGTCAAGCTTTTAAAAAAGCGAACAATCTGTTTGCGATACTTACGGTAAACGATATACAAAGCCGCTAAAAACAACGCTAAAAACGCCCCGCGTGATCCCGTCATAAGGATAGAAATAATCTCTATCGCCATCGCTATAAAAAAGACGATTTTTAACCAAATATTTTTTTGCCTAATCATTTCTTGAAACGCCAAAATAACCGGTGCTAATAAGAAAAACGACAAATAATTCGGGTCGATTGAGGGATTGTCAAAAATTTGCATGGTAATCCTATCTTTCTCTAACTGATAATACCTATGTCTAAAAATAATGACAATAAGAGATATAATTACACCCATTGTAATATACGCATAATACAATAAATCTTTTTCCCTATCGCGAAGCTCGATTGTGAGCAATAAAAAGCTAATCGCCAGCAAAAACAGATAGGAAAAAGTATATCCCCTTTCGTTGTTGCCTATATTGAGTAAAAAGGATAAAAGCGCACATACCCCGCAACCCAATAAGGCGATTTGCGGCTTTTCTAATCTCCAAAAATCATTGAAAAACAAGAACGCACCGATGATCAAGGAAAACAACAAAGGCAAGTAAAAACCCGACAACTGAAAATATTTGTCGTCGTTTAAAAAATAAAATACGATTTCCATGCAAACTAATATCAAAAATAAAAGTCTGTCGTATCTCGTTTCCTTTTTTACCGTCTGCATTTGCATATACTTCTTCACTACTTTCCATTAAATATTTTTATAAATTTCTAAGGTATCCTTCGCTATTGTATCCCAAGTGAACTTTTTTTGTACGTACGCTATCGCATTTTTGGATTTTTCCACAAGCGTACCCCTTTCTTCTACAGCGCGTTGGATTGCCGCGGCAACGGACTGCGCCGACGTTTCCGCGTTCCAGCCCGATGCGGTATTTTCTACACCTTCCCCAAGCGTCGTGCCTTCGGTAATCAAGCAGGGCAACCCGTAAGAAAGCGCTTCTAATATCCCAAGCGGCATACCTTCCGAACGGGACGTTTGAATAAATACGTCGCTTTCCAAAAGCTTTTGCATTTTCACTTCGCCCGTAATCTCCCTATGCAAACGCAAGATATCGCCGATATTCCGCTCGGCAATCAAACTTTCTACGCGCGCAAATCTACCTTGATAATCGGGCCCATATATATCTACTACGCAACCGTTTTCACGCAAAAACTCTTTTTGCAATGCCACGGCGTCCGCAAGAATATCCAAGCCCTTTATTTCCACTTCCAACCTGCCGATATAGACAAAATGCACGCCCGTTAAAGAAAAGCTTTGCTTTGCCGTTTTCGGCATATCTATCCCGTTTGTGCCCACGAACCGTTTTTTACCGAAACGGGTATTTTCAAGCTCTCTTTGCGATAAGCATTGCACGGCTTTCGCGCCGCCTATAAATCGGTTAAACAGCAAAATGTTCGCCACCGTCTTTTTCAAACGCTTTTTGTTTTGCGCCTG
>JAZTWF010000137.1:0-17581 GCA_045635725.1 Candidatus Scatosoma sp.
GTATTCCCGTAGGGGAAAAGGGGCAAAGGGTGCGTGCATTTATCCAAGACGCGGCGACAAGCGGCGTCAAAAAACAGGGCGGTTTGACGGAATTTTCCGCGCCGACGGACGAATATCACGGCATTATCATTCTTTTGCACATGCAACACCATAACTTAAACGACGGCATGGGCTTGCGCCATTTATGCGACTGGGCAACCTATTTGCAAGCAACGCACGAGCAGGCTTTTTGGGAAGAACGTTTGTTGCCGCTGATGAGAGAAATCGGTATTTTGAAATACGCGTCGGTGGTTACCAAGCTTTGCGCCAAATATTTGGGAACGGTTTGCCCCGAATGGGCAAAAGACGCAGAAGACGAGCTTTGCGACGGCTTGCTTGCCGATACGTTTTTGGGTGGAAACTTTGGACGGAAGGACAACGAACGGGCAAGGAGCGGTGCGCTGATCGCGCAAAAGGGCGAAAAACAACGCGGACCGATTGCCACCTTAGCGGTATCGCTGCATAGGGCAATCTTGCTCAAATATCCCATTGTTAAAAGGGTATGGATATTGTATCCGTTTATCTATGTATGGAAGGTGATGAAAAACCTGTTCCAAATGCTGACGGGCAAAAAGGTATCCATAGGCAAAATGATACCCAAAGCGCAGGAGCGTAAAGCCCTGTACGATAGGTTAGAAGTATTTGAAGAAACGGAAGACGAAAAGGAGTAAACGAGTATGGAAATGAAGTTGGATTATACAAACGTACAATTTCAAAATAACGGGAAATTAAAATTGCTGATTATCGTGGGCACAAGACCGGAAATTATCCGTCTTGCGGCGGTAATTAATAAATGCCGTCAATATTTCGATTGTATTTTGGCGCATACCGGTCAAAACTACGATTATAATCTCAACGGCGTATTTTTCAAGGACTTAAAACTTGACGAACCCGAAGTGTATATGAACGCCGTCGGCGACGACCTTGGCGCAACGGTAGGGAATATTATCAACTGTTCGTATAAGCTCATGACCGCTTGCCAGCCCGACGCGTTGCTCATTTTAGGGGACACGAATAGCTGTCTTTCGGCGATTGCCGCTAAGCGTTTGCATATCCCCATTTTCCACATGGAAGCAGGTAATCGTTGCAAGGACGAATGCTTGCCCGAAGAAACCAATCGCCGTATCGTCGATATCATTTCGGACGTGAATATGGCGTATTCCGAACATGCAAGAAGATACCTTGCCGACTGCGGACTGCCCAAAGAACGCACGTACGTAACGGGTTCGCCTATGGCGGAAGTATTAAGAGAAAACCTGCCCGATATACAAAAAAGCGATATTTTGCATAAACTGAAATTACAGCCCAAAAAGTATATTCTTCTTTCCGCGCACCGCGAAGAGAATATCGATACGGAAAAAAATTTCACTTCGCTGTTTACCGCAATCAACGCTATGGCGGAAAAATACGATATGCCCATTTTATATAGCTGTCATCCCCGCAGCAAAAAACGCTTGGAAGAAAGCGGTTTTGCCTTGGATAAACGGGTAATCCGTCACGAACCCTTGGGCTTCCACGATTATAATAGCTTGCAAATGAACGCCTTTGCCGTCGTATCGGATAGCGGAACGCTGCCGGAAGAAAGCAGTTTTTATACGAGTATCGGGAATCCCTTCCCTGCGGTTTGTATCCGCACCAGCACCGAACGCCCTGAGGCTTTGGATAAGGCGTGTTTCGTGCTTGCAGGCATTGACACCGCTTCCCTTCTTCAAGCGGTGGAAACGGCGGTAGCGTTGACGGCGGACGGGCAAAACGGTATTCCCGTACCCGATTACGTGGAAGAAAACGTATCCACAAAAGTGGTGAAAATCATTCAATCGTATACGGGCGTAGTCAATAAAATGGTTTGGAGAAAATTCTAAAAAACAAACATGGAAATGGTATTTTTAACGGCGCTCGGCGTCGGCGGCGCGACGGTAATCGGCGCGGCGATCGGGTTTGCCTTCAAAAACGTATCCCATAAATTCAGCGATATCGTGTTGGCGTTTGCCGCAGGCGTTATGTTAGCGGCGGCGGTGATGGGGCTGATTGTTCCGTCCGTGGAATACGGTATGAGCCACGGCGTAGGGATTGCGCTTTTGATGACCGTTTTGGGTATATTCGCAGGCGCGCTGTGCTTGAATTTGGTGGACAGGTTAGTGCCGCACATGCACACCCCCGACGGTTGTCCCGAATGTCTGCATAAAAGCAACGATAAAATGAATAAAGTTATGCTGTTTGTCCTTGCAATCGCCATACACAACCTACCCGAAGGGATTGCCGCAGGCGTAGGCTTTGGCGCAGGGAATACAGCCGAAGCGTTTTTGATTGCAGGGGGGATTGCGCTGCAAAATATCCCCGAAGGCATGGTAATTATTTCGCCCATGCTGGCGGCAGGCATTTCGCCTAAGCGTACCTTTTTGTACGCCGCGCTGACGGGGCTTGTCGAGGTGGTGGGCACGCTGATCGGTTATTTTGCCGTAAGTATATCCGCCGCGATATTGCCGTTTGCGCTTGCCTTTGCAGGGGGAACGATGCTATACGTGATCAGCGACGAAATGATTCCCGAAACGCACGCCCACGGGAGCGAACGGGGCGCGACGTATTCGCTGCTCATCGGCTTTTGTTTAATGCTGGTTTTCGACGTATTATTAGGATAAAACGGGTAACGCCGCGGCGCAAAAAACGCCGTGGCGATTTTATATTTTAGAAATAGTAGAATTTAGAAAGAAAAGTATAAAAAAAAGGTGAAAAAAATCCAAGTTTTCGTTCTAAAATTCCATTTACAATTGCGAAATTATATGTTATAATATAGTAAAAATCCATTAAAGGAAGTAAGCGTATGTTTACCAAATATTTCAAGCAGGATAAAAACGTCAACCTTTGCGCTCCGCGCGCATACTTCGTACCCTTTGAAAAGGGGCAAGCGTATAGTGATAACCGAGAGAAAAGCAATCGCTTTATTCCCTTAAACGGGACGTGGAAAATCCGCGAATACGAAACGGTATACGACGCGGAAAACTTCTTAAACGAACCTTGCACGGGCGAAATTCCCGTACCTTCTTGCGTGCAGTATTACGGATACGACCATTTTCAATACAGCAACTGCCATTATCCCTTCCCGTTTGCGTATGGGGTAGTGCCTAATCAAAACCCCGCGTTCCATTTTACGCGCACCGTTTCGATAAAGAAGCGTGACGGCGAAAAGGTGTATTTGGTTACCGAAGGGGTGGACAGCTGTTTCTATTTATATATCAATAAACAGTTCGTCGGCTTTTCGCAAATTGCGCATAAGCTTGGGGAATTCGATATTACGCCTTATATTGTCGACGGGGAAAATACCGTGGATATGTTGGTGGTAAAATGGTGCTTTGGCAGTTATTTAGAATGTCAGGATAAATGGCGTTTTACGGGTATTTTCCGCGATATTTATCTTTTGACCCGTCCTAGCGAACATATTATCGATTACAAAATCGATACGGAAATCGACGGTACGGACGGTATCGTTACGCTTTCCTTGGAAGCTACCGCGCCCGTAACGGTTACCTGCAACGGCGAAAGCAAAACGGCGGTGAACGGCAAAGCGGAATTCCGTATTGCAAACGCCAAGCTTTGGAGTGCGGAAACGCCCAACTTATACGATATTACGATAGAATGTAACGGCGAAGTTATCTACGAAAAAATAGGGGTAAGAACGGCGAAAATTCAAAACGGATTATTCCTTATCAACGGCAAACCCGTCAAATTGTACGGGGTAAACCGCCACGATTTCCACCCTGAAAAGGGTATGGCGGTGTCGGACGAAGATATGAAAAACGATTTGCTTTTGATGAAAAAGCTCAACGTCAACGCCATTCGTACTTCCCACTATCCGTCCGCGCCCTATTTATATAAGCTTTGCGACGAGCTTGGTTTTTACGTCATGAGCGAAAGCGACGTGGAATCGCACGGGGCGCAAGGGGCTTGGAATTACACGAAAGACCCTTGGCAAAAGGGGATAAGCACGGTTACGGACGACCCTGCGTTTGCAGATGCCATGACCGAGCGTCAATATTTTAACGTACATAACAACAAAAACCGCGCTTGCGTCGTTATTTGGTCGTTGGGGAATGAATGTGGCTTCGGGGCAAATCTCATTCAAGCGGCGCATGCGGTCAAGGCGTTGGATTCCACGCGCCCGTTGCACTATGAAAGCGCGCAAAATTGCGACCCTGCGAAATATACGAAGGACGATTTTTATACCTTCCCGTTGGATATGGTCAGCCGTATGTATGCAAGTGTCAGCTGGTTGGAAAACGAATACCTTGTCGACGAAAAGGAAACCCGTCCTATGGTATATTGCGAGTACGAGCACGCTATGGGGAACGGTCCGGGCGCGTTAAAGGATTACTGGGATATCATAGAACGGCACGAGCGGTTGATGGGTGCGTTCATTTGGGAGTGGGCGGATCACGGCGTAACGTACGGCGATAAGAAAGAACGCTACGGCGGTGATTTTGGAGAGCTGCTGCACGATGGAAACTTCTGCATGGACGGTATCGTTACGGCGGATAGAAAGTGCAAATCGGGTACGTACGAAATGAAGAAGTGCTATCAACCCGTTTGCTTTACCTTGGACGAAAACGGCGTTTGCGCGTATAACAAAAACTACTTTGCGCCCCTTTGCGGCGTCATGAAAATATGCGTAGGGGAAACGGAAAAAACGTACGAGGTTTGTATTGCGCCAAGAGAAAGCGTTTGCCTGCCCTGCGATAGAGATAAAACGGTGTATGTCGAGTTTGTAAAACAGGGCGAAAACGAGCCCTGCGCGCACGAACAATTTTACGTGAACGCATACATGCCCCGTGCATTTTCTCAAAATGGGGTGGAATTTAGCGAAAATGCGCGCTATATATATATTCGCGGCGGCGTCAACGAATACACGCTGGATAAGACGAGCGGCGAGATTGTTTCCGTTAAGGTGGACGGGAAAGAATTAGGCGGCGTAACGTTCAACGTTTGGCGCGCTCCGACGGACAACGATATGCACGTACGTAAGGACTGGGAAAGCAAATTCGTGCACGTGGCAAAGCCCAACGCGTTAAAATGCGTCATTGACGGCAATCGCGTTTGCGTAAGCATAGGCGTGGGGTATGGGCGTTCGATTTATCTTGTCGAAGCGGAACTTACGTACACCTTCTATGCCGACGGCGTACAAATGGATATTGAATACAACACCGAACGCAAGTACGGATACGAGTACTATCGCTATTTACCGCGAATCGGTTGGAAAATGAAGCTCCCCAAGGCGTTTAACAAAGTGGAATATCTTGCTTACGGCGCAGGGGAAACGTACGCGGATATGTACGACTTCGCCGTGAAAAAGACGTACACGGCAAACGTGGAAGACGAATATTTCCACTATGCCCGTCCGCAGGAAAGCGGCAGTCATTACTTGCCCGAATATGCTGAGCTCACGGATGGCGAAACGTATATTCGCGCGGAAGGTATGCGCTCCTTCTCCGCAATTGCCTATGCTGCGGAAACGTTGGTTTCGGCAAAGCACGACGACGAGCTGCCGACAAGCGAAAATACCTATTTTTGCACCGATTATTATATGACGGGCTTGGGTACGGGCAGCTGCGGACCTTGGGTTGCCGAGCCTTACCAAACGCCTGCAAAGGGCGACGGGCAAATCCGTTTGTACTTTTACAAAAAATAATAACGAAAGGGCTTTTACTTGAAAGCCCTTTTTCGCTTTTTTGCTTGTAAAAAGCAGGATAAAAAAGCGTGAAAAATTTCTATGAAATTGTTAAAATTTTCTATTGTTTTCATGAAAAAAACTTGCTATAATATACGCAAAAAAAAGAGTGTTTACTATGTATCGTTTACGGTTAGGCTTATCGGTGAAAGGCTTGATAGGTGAGTATGATACTATCATAAAAGAAATGTCCGCGCTTTCGTTTGACAGCATAGATATCGTGCTTTGCGAATGCGGCTATGAGGGTACGGAAGAGCAAATTACCTTACTCAAAGAACGTATTCAAAAAGCGCAAGCGCTTGGCTTGCAGCTGAATAATATCCACTTGCCCTACGGGCGGGACTGGGATATTTCCATTTCGGACGACGCACTGCGGAAAATTGCCGTGGATAACGTCAAATCGTTGATTGCTTGGGGGGATAAGCTTGCGCCCTATTGCTACGTGTTCCACCCCAGCGCAGGTCCTGTTTTAGATAAGGAAAGGGCGAAACGCCTTGCCGATTTACAAAGCTCTATGAAAGAATTGCAAGCGTATACGTCTACGCCTTTGGCGGTGGAAAATATGCCGCGCACGGGTATGTTGAATACGTCGAACGAGCTGTTGCAATTTGCCCAAAGCATGGGTAAAGTCGATTACTGTATCGACGTTAACCATTTTTTGCGTGAAACGCCCGACGATGCGTTGGAAGTAATCGGGAAGTATGCAATCACCCTGCATATATCCGACCACGACTACGGGGACGAAAAACACTGGTTGCCGGGGAAAGGTAAAATCGAATGGCAAAAGGTGATTGCGGCGTTGGAGAAGGTGGGATATCAAGGCGTATGGAATTATGAACTGCGCAATGGCGAATATACCTGCTTGCAGGATATAAAGGATAATTTCGAGGGTTTATTTGCGGAATATAACGGCTAAAACGGGCTTTGCCCGTTGGTGCGTTTTTTGGATAAACGGTGTGTTTTTTCTCTTGAAATAAACGTTGCCGTGTGTTATACTATATACAAATCAATTTACCGTAAAGGAGAGTAAAAATATGAGAAAGGGTAGAGTAACCATTCCTACGGACGAAAATTACGTAGAAGGCACGTTAAAAATTGCAGAGCTTTGGGGTGCGGACGCCGTGCGCGATTGCGACGGTACGCATTTGCCTAAAAACGCCAAGGATTTGGCGGAAAAGGTGTATAATACATACTTCGTCGTGCGTGGGGATAACGCTTGGGCGGACAAGCACACGGACGAATTGCAAAGCGTTTTGCTTACCACGCAGTACACCTTGGCAACGGGCGAAGAATTGATAATCGATTTGCTCAAAGGCTATTCGCGCGATCAGCTTGGGGTCAATGAAGAAAACCCCAAAAAGTACTGGCAGGTGTTTGACAGGACGGTGGATAAGGAAGTAACCGCTTGGGAATATCTTGGGGACGGCAATATCAAAATTGCTACGACGCCTTATCATGAATATTCGGTAAACTTCTTTGCGGTCAATCAATGGGATTCCACGCAAATGTATAACTACATTACGAATAACTGGAACATTGAAAAACACAAGGTTATGGAACCCCGTTTCCAAGCCACGTTCGAGCATATTAAGGACAATATGAGAAAGTGGTGCGCGGAAAACGAAAACGTCAACGTCGTGCGGTATACCACGTTTTTGTATCACTTCTTCCTTGTGTTCAACGAAATCAACAAAGAACGCCACGTCGACTGGTTCGGCTATCCCATGACGGCAAGCCCCCGCGCATTCGACGCGTTTGAAAAGGAATACGGCTATACGCTCAAAGCGGAAGATATCGTTTCCCAAGCTACCTATCAAAGCAACTTTGTCAACCCCACTCCTAAATTCCGCGATTATATGGAATTTACTGAAAAGTACGTTACCAAAACTGTACGCGAGCTGGTGGATATCGTGCATGCGGAAGGCAAGGAAGCCATGATGTTCCTTGGGGATAGCTGGATAGGAACGGAGCCTTACGGCGATTACTTTAAGGACATGCAGCTTGACGCGGTAGTAGGCAGCGTCGGCGGCGGCGTAACGGTGCGTATGCTGTCCGAAATTCCCCACGTGAAATACCACGAAGGTAGATTTTTACCCTACTTCTTCCCCGATACCTTCTTTGAAGGCAACGAAGAAAATGCGATTGCGGAGCTGAATAGAAACTGGGTGACGGCGCGCCGCGCTATGATGCGAAAGCCCTTGGATAGAATGGGCTTTGGCGGCTATCTTGCTTTGGCGGCAGAGTTCCCTAAATTCATTGCGCGCGCAGGGGAGATTTGCGACGAATTCCGCGCCATTTGCGATGCTTCGGGGGATAATAAACCCTATTCGGGCTTGACGGTGGCTATTTTGAACAGCTGGGGCAAAAAGCGCAGCTGGATGTGCCACATGGTCGCGCATGAGCTTTGGTATCAACAGGTATATTCCTATCAAGGGGTATACGAAGCGTTGTCGGGGCTTGGCGTGGACGTGAAGTTCATTTCCTTTGACGATATCAAGAAAAACGGTATCGACAAGGATATCGACGTTATTTTGAACGTCGGCGACGAAGGTACGGCGTTTTCGGGCGGCGAATACTGGAACGACGAACAAATTGTTACCGCTATTCGGAAATGGGTTGCCGAAGGCCACGGCTTTATCGGCGTAGGCGAACCGACGGCGTATCCAAAGGGCGGCAGAACGTTCGTGCTTGCCGACGTTTTGGGCGTGGACAAGGAAAAGGGCTTTACGCTGTCCGAAGATAAGTACAACATTCAAAAGAAAGCGCACTTTATCACCGCGGATATCCAAGGGGAAATTGACTACGGCGAAGGCATGAAGAATATTTACGCCTTAAACGGCGCGGACGTTTTGGATATCGAAATATCCCCCCGCTTTACAAGAACCGTCAACGTGGGCGAAGTCAAGCTTGCGGCAAACGAATACGCAAAGGGTCGCGGCGTGTATATGGCAGGACTTCCGTACGGTCCCGAAAACGCAAGACTGCTCCTTCGCGCGCTGTTCTGGTCGGCGCATAAGGAAAGCGAAATGCAAAAGGCGTATTCGTCCAACCCCGTAACCGATTGTACGTACTATCCCGAAAGCAAGAAGTACGCGGTTATCAATAATACAAACGAACAACAAACGACGACCTTCTATGACGTAGACGGCAAAGCTACCGACTTAACGCTTGGCGCAGGGGAGATTGCTTGGCTGTAAAAAGGCAAGTTTTTCATGTAAACAGGTTGGATTTTTGTCTTGTGTTTATGGAAAATATATGCTATAATAGCGCTATAAAAAGGAGCGCGGTTATGTTATAGACAATTATATTTGATGATGAAATCACGCTGTGGTGGGATAGAGTCGCTTTATCGCAAGGGGAAGTATTTCTTTTGACGATCAACGGCGAAAAACGCCCTTGCACGGATAAGACACATTATTCGTTTTTTGGCTTGCAGGAGTGTACGGCATATACCTTTACGCTGGATATCGTAGACAAAAACGGAAACGCCGTCAAGCGTTTGGATACCGTTTGCGTAACCACTGCAAAGCGTAAAAAACGCATAGACGTCACAAAAGCGCCCTATCTTGCGGTGGGCGACGGGATAACCTTAAACACCGCTTGTTTGCAGCGTGCGCTTGACGATTGTAAACAAGACGAATGCGTGTATTTTCCCAAGGGCACGTATCTTACGGGTGCGTTGGACGTGCACGGGGATACGGAAATCTACTTGGAAAAAGACGCTACCTTGCAGGGCTCGTCTAATTTACAGGACTATATGCCCAAGCGCAAAAGCCGTTTTGAAGGCACGGAAATGGAATGCTACGCGTCCTTACTTAACATGGGCGAGCTGGATAGAAAGGGCGGTTATAATTGCCGTAACGTCGTCATTCGCGGCGGCGGAAAGGTGCTTGGCGGCGGAAAGGCGTTGGCGGAAAACACCCTTGCGTTTGAGCGCGAACGCTTGCAGGAATACTTACAGGCGAACGCGGAATACGTAAAGGAATGTGAAAATGCAAACACCATTCCCGGGCGCGCAAGGGGTAGGCTGATTGCCATGAACAACTGCCAAAATATCCTGCTTTCCCGCGTGACGTTGGGCTTTGGTCCTGCGTGGAATATTCATTTTGTATACAGCGAAAATATTGTAACGCATGGGTGTAAAATCCTTTCGCAAGGGGTATGGAACGGCGACGGCTGGGACCCCGATTCTTCCGAAAATTGCACCGTTTTTGATACGGAATTCCGTACGCACGACGACGCGATTGCTATTAAATCGGGTAAAAACCCCGAAGGCAATATCGTCAACCGTCCAACGAAAAATATCCGTATTTTCGATTGTCATGGCAGAAACGGCGTTGCCATCGGCAGTGAAATGTCGGGCGGAGTAGACGGCGTATATATTTGGGATTGTCAATTTACGCAATCGCATAACGGGCTCGTTATCAAAACCATGCGCAAACGCGGCGGTTATATGCGTAATGTGTTCATACATAACAGCGCGTTTCAAAGCTTTGCCATTTTGACAAGATTGAGCTATAACAACGACGGCGAAAGCGCGCCTACCTTGCCCGTAATCGAAAATATCTACGCGGAAAACGTAACCTTAACGGGCGAACGCGTGTTGGCTGACGGTACGGTGCAAAAGGCGGAAAGCTTGGTGATAGACGGCTTACCCGAAAAAGAGTACCACGTGAAAAACGTTACGCTGAAAAACCTTTGTGTAAAATCTACCGATTTACAAACTTGGAAAATCGGCGGTGTCGACGGCTTGACGATAGAAAATATCCGCTTTATCGATTAAAAATAATACCGCGCTCTTATAGGGAGCGCGGTAAGTTTTTGCAAAAAAACGGGAAAACGGTAAGCCGTTTTCCCGTATGCTTTATTTATTTTTCTTATATGCCTTTTTCAATGCGGCTTTCAAGGTAGGGGCAATGGTGTCCGCCATGCGGTAAAAACCCAAATCGTTGGGGTGGCAGCCGTCCACCGTGCAGCCGTCCCTGCCGTCCGTTTGGAACAGCTTTTCCCCGTCTACAAAGTAGACAAGCTTATCCCCGTTTTTCTTGGCTTTTGCGTACGTTTCGTAAACGACGGCGCGGCGTTTTGCGGCGTTGGGGTCGATATCGAAATCAGGTTTCGTTACCATAACGACGGGCGCTTTCGGGTTTTCCTTGCGGAAGGTATAGTACATATTATAATGCGTTTGTTGTAAATGCTCAACGGTCGGCGCATTGTGGTCGTAATCAAGAACAAACACGGCAGGGTGTAAGCCTGCAATATAGTCCGCCATGACCTGTTCGCCTTTGCCGTTCCCTGAAAAACCAAGATTGACAAAATCGAAATGGAATTTTCTCGAAAGGAGCGCAACGTAATCGTTCCCGGGACGGGAAGTGCAGCCGCCTTGGGTAATGGAGCTGCCGTAAAAGACGACGGGCTTTTCCATGGGATAGGGGGTCGGGGTTTGTACCGTGCTCCCTTTTTTGATACCTATGTACAGCTCGCATACGCCGTTATATAACGGGAAATAAATACACATATCTTGCAATAAATGCAAAGGAAAATAGCGTATGCCTTGGAAGGCAACCTTTCCCGTCGTTGCTTTGACAATGTCGACTATATTCGGGGGGAAGAACCCTGCAAATTTACCGTCGGCATAAATGGTAAAGCCGTGGCTACCCGAAAGGGGCATATGGTTCATGGGCAGGTTGGCGGGAATTACGCATTTGATAGCGACGTAAGGGGAGTTGGTGATAAAACGCACTCTACCCCCTGCGGTATGCGTGGAGAGCCCTGCAACCCCTTCGCTTGTGGCTTCCGCTACGTCTTTGGGCAGACGGCGATACAGCTTTTCTTCTTCGCTGTAAAATACGCCGCGAAGGTCAAAGGGCGCTTGGTTGGCGTTCAGCCATTCGATATCCGTTTCGCCGTTAGGGAGCGGGAGCTTGAAATTTTCGTCGATTTGTGCAATATCCATAAAACTGTTTTCCTTTTGTTTTTATGCAAAGAATGAAGGGATAACCAGCGTCGCGATGACGATAGCGCCAAGCGCGATACGGTACCACCCGAACACTTTGAAGTCGTGTTTTTTTACAAAATTCATTAAAAAGCGAATGACGACAAGGGAAACGGCAAACGCCACGGCGCAACCGATAAGCAAATACCAAATTTCCGCGCCGACAAATCCACCGCCGTCCAAGAAAAATTTGAACAGCTTTAACGCACTTGCGCCAAGCATAACGGGAATGGCAAGATAGAAGGTAAATTGCGCGCCGGCAGGACGTGCAACGCCGATAAGCAGCGCCCCCAAAATGGTCGCGCCCGAACGGGACGTGCCGGGGATTAACGAAAGCACTTGAAACGCGCCGATAAGCAAGGCTTGTTTATAAGTAATTTCATGTGTATCGTTGACGGGAAATTGACGACCGTTGTTGCGTTTTTCCGCCAAAAGGAAGGCTACGCCGTACATAATCAAAGTTAAAGAAATGACAAGCGGCGTTTGTAAATACTCTTCTAATAAATCGTCAAACAGTACGCCGATAACGGCGGCAGGCAAGCAAGCAATCAGCACTTTTGCCCATAAAACAAGGATACCTTTGTCCGTTTTTACGACGCGCTTTATAGTAGTCATGCCGTTTTCGTTGGTATGCTCTTGCTGTTGCAAGCTCCAAGGAAAAAGCTGTTTGAAAAAGAGCAGGACAACGGCAAGGATTGCACCAAGCTGAATAACGACCTTGAACATTTCCATAAACGCGGCGGAAACGTTCAAAGGGAAGTACGCGTCGAAAAGCAGCATGTGCCCCGTACTTGAAACGGGCAGCCATTCGGTAACGCCTTCGATAATACCAAGCATAATCACTTTAAGCAGTTCGATAAAATCCATAACGTAGCTCCTTGTTCGTTTGTTAAAATTATAACACATAATGGGCGGAAAGTCCACTATTTTAGAAAAAAAATAGGAAAAATGCGCAAAAATGGTTAAAAAAGTGGTAAATAGCTATTGCATTTGTGAAAAAATTATGTTATAATAAAAAGGTAATCGGGGAAAGATGAAACGTTTTATTGCGCTCTTTTGATAAAAACGGGGCGTTGTTTTCCGAAATCTCAAATACTTTTCGGAGGATCGAACAATGTGTCAGGGAACAGTTAAGTGGTTCAATGCGGAGAAAGGCTACGGCTTTATCGCAAATGACGAGGGCGGCGACGACGTATTCGTACATTTTTCGGCAATCGTAATGGACGGCTACAGACGCTTAAAGGAAGGACAAAAGGTTACTTTTGAAACCGAACCGGACCCTAAAAATCCTGAAAAACTGCGTGCAATAAACGTAGTCGTGCAATAAGGAATACCTTTTAGGAAAAACTTAATCGCAAACGGATTTTGCGCCGCGCCTTTTGGGCGCGGTTTTTTCTTTGTGAAAAATTGCCTTGGAAACATTGACAAACGGCGCGGCTTGGTGTATAATAAATATATCCCTATTCCACGGAGAAATATATGTATCCTTATCCCGTATTATTCGACAAAATCGGCTTATACGAAATCTTTTTAACGATAGGGATATTATCGGCGTTTTTTATCGCTGACAGGTTGGCAATAAAACGCGGTTTCTCCCTTGCGTTACAGCGTTTTTTCATTATTGCCATTCCGCTTGCCATTGCCGTGGGCTTTTTAGGCGCGGTGCTGTTTCAAGCATTTTACGATTATATGCAAACGGGTACGTTTGTCATTAACAACTCCACGGGAATGACCTTTTACGGCGGACTTATCTTCGGCGTGCTTGCCTTTTTGTTGGTGTGGTTTATCGGCGCGTTGCCCTTTAAGCTTGGCAAAGAGAGCAGACGGCGTTTTTTGGACGTAGCGGATATCGCCGCTTGCGTCATTCCCTTGGCGCATGCTTTCGGGCGGATAGGTTGCTTTTTTGCAGGCTGTTGCCACGGTTTGGTCACGGATAGCGTTTTCGGGGTGGAAATGCATACCGCGCAGGGCTTGCAAACCGTACTGCCCGTACAGCTTTACGAAGCGGCGTTTTTGTTTTTATTGTCAGCCGTAACGTTCGTTTTATTCTTCAAAATGAATGAAAAACGCAAATACGTACCCTTATTAAGCGTGTATGCGGTGGCATACGGTGTATGGAGATTTTTTATAGAATACTTACGCGGCGACGACCGCGGCGCAACGGTGGTGTCCTTTTTATCCCCGTCGCAGCTGACGGCGGTGCTTTTGATAGCGGCAGGCATTGCGTACTGTTGTATTTTATTCTTTTACAAACGGAAAAATACGGAAAAAACCGAATAGAAAACATTCATAAGGAGAGTTATTATGGAAAGAGTAGAAGCCTTACAGGCATTTGAAAGCGCGTTCGGCGGACAAGCGGAGGATTTGTTCACGGCGGCAGGTAGAATTAACGTAATCGGTGAACACGTCGATTATTGTGGTGGGAAGGTATTCCCTGCGGCGTTGAATTTACGTTGCAATATCTACGGTAAAAAGACGGGAGCAAACGTCATTCGTCTTGCCTTCCGCGGTATCGACGGGGTTGTTGAGCTGGATATGGCTAAGCTTGGCGAATACAAGGGCTTGAAAATCGGTAATTATCAGGCAGGTGTTGCGTACTTTATGCAAGAAAAGGGCGTTCCGCTTGTCGGGTGTGATTTGTATTACGATTGTACCGTTCCGTTCGGTAGCGGACTTTCTTCTTGCGCGGCAATCGAAGTGGCAACCGCCGTTGCGTTGTACGAATACGCGGGGGTTCCGTACGATAAAGTAGAAGTGGCGCTTTTGTCCCAAAAAGCGGAAAACAAATACGCAGGGGTCAACTGCGGTATCATGGACCAGTTCGCGTCGGCTATGGGCAAAAAAGAACACGCCGTACTGCTGGACTGCTCCACGCTGGAATACGAATACGTGCCCTTGAAATTAGGCGATTATTGCTTGGTTGTGGCGAATTGTAACAAGCCGCACAACCTTGTGGAAAGCAAATATAACGTTCGCCGTCAGGAAGTAGAAACGGCGCTCAAAACCATTCAAACGGTGAAAAACGTCAACTGCTTAGCGGAGCTTACGCCCAAGGATTTTGCGGAAGTGAAGTATCTTTTATCGGGTGTCGTCGCAAAGCGCGCCGAACACGTCGTTATGGAATGCGACCGCGTCAACCGCGCGGTGCAGGCACTTAAAGACGGTGATTTGGTGGAGCTTGGCAAGCTCTTAAACGAAAGCCATTACAGCTTGCGTGACTTGTACGAAGTGACGGGAAAAGAGTTGGATACCCTTTCCGCTTTGGCAAGAAAGGAAGACGAATGTTTAGGTTCGCGTATGATCGGCGCAGGGTTTGGCGGCTGTACCATTTCCATTGTCAAAAAGACGGCGGTGGAAGGATTTATCCGCCGTGTTGGAAAGGCGTACGCCGAAACCATCGGCTATAAAGCAAGCTTCTACGAAACGTCAATTGAAGACGGTATCACCGTGGAAAAGCTGTAAGAAATTTGCGTTATGCAACCGCGCCGCTTTGGCGCGGTTGTTTTACAAAATCAAGGGGGTATGTATAAGATGAAATATATTTTAGCGCTTGATCAGGGTACGACTTCTTCGCGCGTTGCGCTTGTGGACGAAGGCTTGAACGTCGTGGGACTTTTATCGCGTGAGTTTCCGCAAATCTACCCCAAAGAAGGCTGGGTGGAACACGATCCTATGGATATTTGGGCAAGTCAGTACGGCGTAATGATGGAGCTTGTGGCAAAGAGCGGCGCGCCGCTTGCGGATATTCAGGCAATCGGGATTACCAACCAACGCGAAACGACAATCGTTTGGGATAAAACGACGGGCAAACCCGTGTATAACGCTATCGTTTGGCAATGCCGCCGAACGGCGGACAAAATCGACGCGCTTGTAAAGGACGGGTACGGGGAAATTATCCGTCAAAAGACGGGGCTTATCCCCGACGCATATTTTTCCGCAAGTAAAATTCAATGGATTTTGGATAACGTGGACGGCGCAAGGGAGAAAGCGGAACGGGGAGAGCTGTTATTCGGTACGGTGGATACGTGGCTGATTTGGAAACTCACGGACGGCAAACGGCACGTTACCGACCGCACGAACGCGTCGCGTACCATGTTGTTTAATATCGATACCATGGACTGGGACGACGAATTGTTGTCGCTGTTTGGTATTCCGCGCAGTATGTTGCCCAAGGTGCAAAGTTCGGGTGAATATTTCGGGTATGCAAACGTCGGCGGCAGGCAAATCCCTATCGCAGGTGTTGCAGGCGATCAGCAGGCGGCGTTGTTTGGGCAGGGTTGCCATGAAAAGGGCGAAGCGAAAAATACATACGGAACGGGTTGTTTCCTGCTTATGAATACGGGAACGGAAAGACCGAACAGCCAAAACGGTCTGTTGACGACGGTAGCGGCTACACGTGTGGGGCAAAAACCGCAGTATGCGTTGGAAGGCAGTGTATTTATCGGCGGCGCGGTTATTCAATGGCTGCGCGACGAAATGCGCTTTTTCGCTGAAAGCAGGGACGCGGAATACTACGCGAAGAAAGTCCCCGATACGGGCGGCGTGTATATCGTGCCTGCGTTTGCAGGCTTGGGCGCGCCGTACTGGGATATGTATGCACGCGGTGCTATTTTCGGTATCACACGCGGTACGAAACGCGAACATATCATTCGCGCGGCGCAAGAGAGTATCGCCTATCAATCGGCGGATTTGGTGTCGGCGATGGAAAAAGATACGGGTACGCCGCTTAAACGCTTAAAAGTGGACGGCGGCGCGTCAAGGGACGGATTTTTGATGCAATTCCAAGCGGATATATTAAACGCCGAAGTGGTGAAACCGTCATCGCACGAGAGTACGGCTTTGGGCGTGGCGATGCTTGCAGGGCTTAGCGTGGGCGTTTGGCAGGACGAAGCGCAGCTTTGCGCCATGCAAAAAACCGACCGCACGTATACGCCGAAAATGGATGAAAACGAGCGTACGGAAAAGTTAAAGAAATGGCATAAGGCGGTGGAACGCACGCGCGGTTGGGATAACGAATAACGTTGACGTCGGGTAAAACTAAACCCGACGTTATTTTTTTATAAAAAATATTGTAAAAGAATGAAAAAGTACTTGACAAAGCGCAGGGGGGTAAACCAACATTATGGACAAATAAGAAAATTCACAAAAGCGAGCTAATTCACAAACAAACCAAAAGGCCTTCCGTGAGGAAAGCCTTTTATTCTATATTGTTAATATATTTTTTATTAAAGTAACGATGTCATATAAATAGGCAAATAAATTACACCATCTTCTTCTTTATAAGCTGCCGTGTGAATAACGTAAGGCGTTGCCGTTTGCTCGTTATATTTCGTACGGAATTTATTAAGCGAATTATTTATCAAATAGTTCTTTAACGTCGTCGCTAACTTTGTTGAAGTCAATCATTATATATGATTTATAATAATTTTCAGCGAACTCGGTAGTGATATAACTTTTGCCTACACGTCTTGCTCCGTCAATTAAAAGTGCTGTTTTACCGTTAGACGTTTCTTTCCACTCTATTAACTTGTTTAATATTTTACGTTTCATATTTACACCTTCATCACGTAATTGTAAATTTTATTTTATAAACAAATCACGTTATTGAGATTTTTATAGCAATAATATACCACATTATTAAAAGTTTTACAAGTGGTTAACGCAACCTTGACGAGCGCAAACGTAGATGATAGTTTCTACCTTATTCGTTCTAACTCTACGCCTATTACGGTAAAGGGTTGTATCGTTAACGTAGATTCCGATATCGCGCCTGTAACGGAAACCCAAGCGAAATGGGGTATTTTCTGGAATAGAGGTTCGACGAACTG
>JAZTWF010000138.1:0-3853 GCA_045635725.1 Candidatus Scatosoma sp.
CCTTGCTCCGCGCATGAGCCTGCGCCTACCTTAGAGTATATTTCCCGTTTGGGCAAGCTCAACGAACAGGTGAAAGACAAGCTGGTGCTTGTGCCGCGTATTTATACCAACAAGCCCCGTACTAAGGGCGTTGGGTATAAGGGAATGTTTTTGCAGCCCGACCCCGAAGGGGCGGCGGATATCGCAAGGGGGATTAGAAGTATCCGTGCGTTGCACCTTGCCGCGATGAATGAATCGGGCTTGACGGCGGCGGACGAAATGCTTTATCCCGAAAACACGCCGTACGTGGAAGACCTGCTTTCTTACCACGCCGTTGGCGCACGCAGCGTAGAAGACCAGCTCCACCGTCAAGTGGCAAGCGGTATCGACGCGCCCGTCGGTTTGAAAAACCCTATGAGCGGAAATATTTTAGCGCTTATCAATTCTATTTTCGCGGCGCAAAGTCCGCAAATTTTCAAGTATAGAAATTATCAAGTAAGTTCGGGCGGTAACCCGTACGCGCACGCCATTTTACGCGGCGGCGTAGACGGCAACGGCGCGGACGTGCCTAACTTCCATTATGAAACGGTGATGCAGCTTGCCGAAATGTACAACGGCAGTAATTTGCAAAACCCTGCGATTGTCATTGATTGCAACCATTCCAACTCCGGTAAAAAATTCCGTCAGCAAATACGTATTGCCGAAGAAGTCATGCAAAATCGTCGGTTCGACCCCGATTTTAAGAAAATCGTCAAAGGCTTTATGATAGAAAGCTTTTTGGTGGAAGGTTCGCAAAAGCACGACGAAGTATTCGGAAAATCGATTACCGACCCTTGTCTTGGTTGGGAAGACACCGAACGGTTGCTCCTTAATCTGGCAAACGAAGTATAAAATTAGGCGAATTCAGGCAGGATAAACGGAGAGAAGAAAAGTATGAAAATTGCATTTTTAGGGCCTGAAGGCAGCTATTCGCACCTTGCGGCGCAAATATTTTTGAAGGCGGAAGCGCCTGCGACGAAAACGGTAGGGACGTGGGACGAATGTATCCCGTTCCGCAACTTCCCCGAAGTGCTTACGGCGATTGCTTGCGGCAGAGTGGACGCAGGGGTGCTGCCCATTGAAAATAGCTTGCAAGGGGGCGTACTGCAAAGCTTAGATTTGTTGCAGGATTCGGAAGATTTGTATGCAATAAAGGAAGAAATTATTCAAGTCGATCACCGTTTATTTTATAAGGAAGGCGTTTCGTTTTCGCAAATCGGCAGGGTGTATTCGCATAGACAGGCGTTAGATCAATGTTCAAAATTTTTAAGCAAGGAAATGCCGTTTGCGTCCTTGCGTGAAACGGAATCCACAGGCTTTGGCATTACGCGCGCCATGGAAGATGAAACGGGTAAAAGCGCGGCAATCGGCGGCGCGCATACCGAAAATTTGCGCGCGGGTTTTGTCATGAGCGAAGAATGTATTTCCGACGAAAAGAATAACTTTACGCATTTTTTGCTTATTAAAAAAGGCAAGGCCGCTTTGCCTAAGCAAAGCAACCGCATTTTCTTTTCGACGGTTTGTCCGCACCGCCCCGGCAGCCTGTTAGAGCTGTTGCAAATAATTGCGAAATACGGCGTCAATATGACGAAAATCGAAAGCCGTCCTGTGAAAAATCGGCATGGAAATTACCGTTTCTTTATCGAAGCGGATTGCGATATCGCCAGCACGCAAACACAGGAAATGCTTGTCTCTATTCAAGCAAGCACGTTAGAGTGTAAGCTGCTTGGCGCGTACAAGCACGAATAACGCCGTATTTGCCTACATAAAAAACGGAGAGTGAAAAATGAGCAAGAAAAAGACACTTGGGTTTGCGCTTGGTGCAGGCGGTAGCCGCGGCGTAGCGCATATCGGTTTTTTACAGGCGATGAAAGAAAACGGGATAGAGCCCGATTATATTGCAGGCTGTTCCATGGGTTCGGTGGTCGGCGCGGCGTATGCCGCAGGTGTCGACCTTGAAACAATGAAAAAGGCGGCGTTCGGTTTAAGGCTGCTCGATTTAATCGGGCCTTCAGGCAGGCGCGGGGGATTGTTCGATACCAAAAAAATACGCAATCTTTTGGAAAAGTATATCGGGAATATCGATTTTTCCGACTTAAAAACACCCTATCGCTGTATCGCCGTGGATATGATTACGCAAAAGATAGTTACCTTTACGCAAGGGAAGGTGCTGGACGGGGTAATTGCGTCGTCCTGTATTCCCGCTGTGTTTCAGCCCGTTGAAATGAACGGTATGCGCCTAATCGACGGCGGCGTGTTCATTCGCGTGCCGTACGAAGAAGTAAAGAACATGGGCGCGGACGTCGTTGTCGCGGTAGACGTTTTGGGATGCTTGGATTGTAGTGAAAAAATGCCCACGACGCTTGGCGTACTGCTGGAAACGTTGGATATGATGGATAATCTTCGGACGCAAACACGGCGCGAGATGGAAAAGCATTTATACGATATTTGGATTGAACCGCGCCTTGGTAATATGAATCAATTTTCCTTAAAACAAATTGTATACGCATATGATAAGGGCTATGAAATCGGCTTAGAATACGTCGATAAGATAAAACAAGCACTCAAAGGATAAGTATGGATTTATTCGATTTTAACCAAAACGAAGAAACGGCGAAGCCGCTTGCCGAACGCATGCGCGCGAACTCGTTAGATGAGTTTATCGGGCAAAAGCATATCGTTGCGGAAGGCTCGCTACTTCGCCGCGCTATTGCAACCGACCGCCTTGGCAGTTGTATTTTTTGGGGCCCGCCGGGCTGTGGAAAAACGACGCTCGCCAACATTATCGCCTTGCGCACAAACGGGGAGTTTGTCAAGCTCAACGCCGTCAACGCAGGGGTTTCGGACGTTAAAAAAGCGGTAGAACAGGCAAGAGATAACTTAAAAATGTTCGGCAAACGTACCTACCTTTTGTTGGACGAATGTCACCGTTTTAATAAAACGCAAAGCGATTCCTTGCTCCCTGCTATCGAACAGGGAACGATTATCTTTATCGGTTCGACGACGGAAAATCCGTATGCGTCCATGACGCCGGCTATCGTGTCAAGGTGTCGCGTCTTTGAGTTTAAGCGTTTGCAAAAGGAAGACATTTTAGACGCCTTGTATAAAGCGTTGAAAAGCCGTCATAAGGGCTTAGGCAAACAGGGCGTAACGGCGGACGACGACGCCATGGAGCATATCGCCGTTATGGCTGGGGGGGATTTACGCTCGGCGTATAACGCGTTAGAGCTTGCCGCCTTGACAAGCGACCCCGACGAAAACGGGAACGTGCATATCACGCTTGCCGACGCCGAACAGTCCATTCAAAGAAAAGCGATGTCGTATAACGAAGATTCGCTGTACGATTTTCTTTCGGCGTTTTGTAAATCACTTCGCGGCAGCCACGCCAACGCCGCGCTCTATTACGCTATGCGGCTTATCGAAGGCGGTTGCGACCCCATGATTGTCGCTCGGCGTTTGGTGGTACATTCGGCGGAAGACGTGGGTATGGCAGATCCACGCGCTTTGCAAATTGCCACTTCGGCAATGTACGCTTTGGAAAAAATCGGCTATCCCGAAGCCATGATACCCTTGTCCGAAGCCATCGTTTACGTATGCGAAGCGGAAAAGAGTAATTCGGTGGTGGAAGCTATGTTCGCCGCACAGCGCGACGCGCGCGAAGTGCGGGACGATAACATTCCGCCGCATCTAAAAGACAGCTCTTACGGGAGCAAGGAAGACAAAGCGAAAAGCGCGCAGTATAAATATCCGCACGACTACGGTGGCTACGTTGAGCAACAGTATTTGGCGAATTCGCTTAAAGATAAAGTGTATTATACGCCGAGTGAGAACGGCT
>JAZTWF010000139.1:0-12598 GCA_045635725.1 Candidatus Scatosoma sp.
CTTATACCCAACGCCCTTAGTACGGGGCTTGTTGGTATAAATACGCGGCACAAGCACCAGCTTGTCTTTCACCTGTTCGTTGAGCTTGCCCAAACGGGAAATATACTCTAAGGTAGGCGCAGGCTCATGCGCGGAGCAAGGTCCAACGATAATAAGCATTTTTTCACTTTTACCCGAAACGACGCCACGGATTTCTTCGTCGCGTTGCTTTTTCATTTCCTGCAAAGCGGGCGACATGGATTGTTCCGCGATAAATTCTTCGGGGTCGGGTATAAAATACTGTTTCTCTAACATAAGCTTTTTTCCTTCGTTTTATCTTTTAGAAAAAATATAGTTTTTAACTTCTTCGGTTACGTATTCGTCGATAGGCGTAGAAAACTTCAAGCTGTTTCTCACCATGGAAGAGCTGACGTGCAACAGCTCTTGCGGACAGGGCAAATAGATTGCCGTAAACGATTTATCCAACTTTCTACTTGCATAAAAGTTGGCGTTTTCGTAATCCAAATCGACGCAGCCGCGGATTCCGCGCACGTAAAAAGGCGTTTCTTCCAAACGCAAAAGCTCCGCCGCCGTACCTAAAAAGCTACGCACGCGAATGCGTTTTTCGCCATGATACATAAGCCGTAACATTTCCGTACGTTCTTCCACGCTAAAACACGGCTGTTTTTGCGGATTGACCAAAATGGCAATCACCACTTCGTCAAAAAGACTTAAACAGCTGTCAATTACCGATTTATGCCCTAACGTAGGCGGATCGAACGTGCCTGCAAATACGCATTTTTTCATATATCTACCGTCCTTTTATTTCAGGCGGAAAAAGGTAAGATACGCTTTTCCGTACTTTCTTTCGTCAAATTTTTCCAACCCGTCGATTTCCCCTTCAAACGCCCTATCGCGCTCGTACACGGCAACGCCTTTTTCGGTAAGCAAACGCTTTTGCCCGATGATCTCTAACGCCTTCAAGCCGATATCCAGCTTGTACGGCGGATCGATAAAAATAATATCGTACGGGGTTGCTTGCGCTTGCAAGCAAAGGGAAAAATCTAAATTGCTAACCCGTATTTTTTTGCCGTCTACGGGCAATTTCAACGCCGCAAGATTTTTCTTGACAATGGCAACGCTTGCCCTTGCCGCGTCGTTAAACGTCACTTCCGCCGCACCGCGCGAAAGGCTTTCCAAGCCCAACGAACCGCTGCCGGCGAACAAATCAAGCACGCTTGCACCCATGACGTTCCATGATAAAATATTAAACAACGCTTCCTTCGCCCTATCGGACGTCGGGCGCACGTCGTCGCCCGTAAATTCCGCAAGCACGCGGCTTTTGTACGTTCCACCGATAATACGCATACGCTCTTTCCTTATTTGCGTTTTTTAGGTTTTGTGCCGGGCAATCCGCCGTAGTTGATTTTCTTCACCTTATTCGCTTCGGCAGCCGCCTGCACGTCGGCAATACGCTGTTCGCGAAGAGCTTTGTTTCTACGCCCGTATGCGCCGATGATATAAAACGCGCCCGTTACCGCGATAGGCAAAAGCCCGAACAAGCAAGACCAGTAATAGCTGATAGCAAAACCGTTGGCGTTCATCAAATAGAAGGGCATTAAAGACCAACCCGAAAGGAAGATACTAATTATAAAGAACATAGCCAAGCCCCAGCCGTCCGTACCGTCCATAGCCGGCGAACCGTTGCCCATCGTAGCCCCTGCTATAATCCCGAATACGACGGGGAAAATAGCGATTACACCGCCGATAACAAACCCTTTCCAAACACGGTATTCCTTTTCTTCCTTATGTCTGGAAATACGGTAACCGTCGCCGTATTCGTCCGCCGTACGGCGTTTGATATTCCCCGAAACGAGATTTTCATACCCCGTACCGCCTTGCGCGTACGTAACCAACGCGTCGTACGCCGCTGCCGCCAAAAGGCACACGCACGTCCATACGATAGACATACTGTCCCAAACAAGCTTTTCGTCCTTCCAAGTAAGCATCATCAAAACGCTGCCCGCGCAGGCGTAAATAAGCGCCGCGGGAATACTGCACTTGAAATATTCCCATGCATGCTTTCCGATGGTTCCCATAATCCGTTTGAATATTTTCACAATCGTTCTCCGAAATTTTTTTCTTCCGTTATTCGTAAATAAATTCCGCCCTGCGCGTAGCCGCGCACAACACTTCGTATGCAATCGTTCCCGTAGCCTTCGCTATTTTGTCCGCGTCGTCCAAAACCGTTACGCGTTTGCCGTATATCGCGCCGCGAAAAACGGTTGCGTCCATGCACACCCCGTCTTCCGTTTTGCGAAGGACCCCGTCCGCATACCCCACCCGTTTGACGGTAAGATATTTAGGCGGTTTTTCCCAAGTCGGCTGTCCGTAGCCCGCGCCGCCGTAGCGGTATTTTTTTACGCTCACCACGTCCGCCGTCACGCGCATGGCTTTTTGCAGCTGCAACGAATGCGCCGTGTTTTTATCCACGGTATCGGGCAAATACCCATACAGCCCAAGCCCCACGCGCACCATATCCATAGCAAACGCCTTGCCAAGCGTTGCGCCGTACGTCGCGCTAAGATGCGCAATCGTTTCGGGGTAGTACCGACGACAAACGTTCACCGCTTGTATAAACAGTTCCCGTTGGCTTTGCGCGGTTTCCGCATGATAGATATGCGAATATATCCCTTCCACCTGCACAAACGGACAAAGCGCAAGCGTTTTGCAAACGTTTTCCACTTGTCCAAATTCCATGCCGTAACGGTTCATGCCCGTATTCACTTTAAGGTGTACACGGATAAACAAGCGATATTTTTTCGCCGCCGCCATTACCAGCCTTGCCGTAGCCGTATCACACACGGTAAGTATAAACCCGTTTATCGCCGCTTGATAGATATCTTCCACCCCTGTCGGGGGCGTTAAAATGAGAATATCCTTTCCGCAAGCCGCCACCCGTATAGCTTTGGCTTCGTCCAAAAGCGCTACGGCAAAGCAGTCGGCTAAGCTAGACAGCGCGCAAACGGTTTCTTCCGCGCCGTGTCCGTAAGCGTTGGCTTTTACCACCGCGCAAAGACGGGTATTCGTCAAATCGCGAAACGCTTGGGCGTTAGATTGTAAAGCTTTTAATTGAATATGCGCGCAAACTTTTCTCATACCTATACGGTATGCGCCACGCGCTAAAAAAGTGCGTTATTCTTTGAAAATAATGCGGTGACAGCTGTCGCACTCAATCCCTGCCGCAAGCTTACCTTGCGCCGCAATAGGCGGTTCCATACCGCAAACGGGGCATCTGCCCCCGACAAGCTCCGCCACAATCGGGAAGGGCGTGCCTTCCTTACGTTTGGTAAGATAGCGTTTGAGCACGGCTTCGTCCACCTTTTTCGCTTCTGCGTCGAGCTGCGCCTTGTACGTTTTGTGGTCGTCTTCAATAGCGGCTTTCGCCGTTTTGTATTCTTCTTCGGCAGGTTCGTACTGCTTTTGCGCCGCCTTTACCTTTTTCTTCAAAGCCTGATATTCTTCGTCCGTTGCTTGAATGCTTGCCGTCAAAGCATTGACGTCCGCTTTGAGCTTTTTCAGCTTTTCAATAACCGATTGTACTTTCTTTTTATAGAAAGTAACGTCCGCGCCACCGCCGATAAGTTCTTCTAAATTTTCAAAATCGTTAAGCGTCACTTCTACCTGCTGGTACATTTTCGCAAGGGAAGCCGCTTCGGCTTTGAGCGCCGCCGCTTTGGCTTCCAAAGCGTCTAACTTTTCGGGCGCGGCTTTCAAAAACTTACGCAGCTTCGCGTACTTTTGGTACGATTCGCTCTTTGCCAAATCGTTTTCCAGCTTGAAAAGCTTTCTATCGATTTCTTGATAATGTAATAAAGCTTGTAATGTAGACATATCTATACTCCCTTTTGTCAAAGCAGGTTTTCGTCCACGTGATATTCGCACGCAACGTCCGCCGCTTGACCTATTTTTTCATAATATTTTTGGAACCCGTAATTCTCCGCCGCATAATGGGTGAGCACGATTACGGAAAGTTGTTTTTCCGCCGCCAACGCCAACACGTGGTGACGGAAATCGGACGAAATCAATACGTCCGCGCCCTGCGCAAGGGCAAACGCTACGGCGTGCTCGTCGCCGCCTGCGCCGCAAAAGCTTGCCGCCTTTGCAACCGCTTTGTCGTTATTTGCATACACAAGTAATCTTTGCGTGGAAAACTCCGCGCGCATTTGCTTTGCAAGGGTATCCAAAGGTACGTTTGCCACCGAATACACTCTGCCGTAGCCGCCGCCCGTCAAGGGTTGCGCCACTTCGCAAGCATTATCCGTTTGCGTATTGCCTGCGCGGCTTGCGCAAAGCATAACGCCTTGCATTAAGCTTTCGTCAATGCCGCCCTGCGCGCCGTCTAAATTGAGGTGCATGGAAATTACCGATATCCCGTTTTGAATACACAAAATCAGCTTTTCCCCAAGCGGCGAAAACCCGTCGAGGCGAATATCCCCTATTTTACCGTAAATAGCAGGGTGGTGCGTAACAAGTACGTCCGCGCCGATTGCGATTGCTTTTTTCACTGCCGAAAGGGAAAACTCCAACGAAAATAACGCCTTTTCCACTTCCTTGCCCGTATCCACCAAGATACCGCTGTTATCGTATGCGCCGTATTTTTGGCAAAATTCGTCCGAAAGCGCTTTGGGCGCGTATTCGTTTAACACGTTGTAAAAATCACGTAATAACACCGTCAAGCACTCCTTGTAAACGTTGTTTCTTTTCCTGTAAAGCCTTACGGCTTTCTTCCTGCAAAGCAGGAATTTCTAAGTATTTTTGCGTATTTGCAATCAGCTTTTGTAAACGGCGAAGAAAGGCTTCGGGGCGGAAACGGATATTATCCCTGCCAAACTCCAGCTCCGCAGTGGTATACTGACAAACGTTGCCCTGCCGTATTCCCACGATTACGTCGTAATATTTTCCGTCGAAAAAGGTATAATCGCGGAGAATTTCCGCGCCCTTTTCTATGAGATACGCGCGCAGCTTTTCGCTGTCGTGCATGGGTTGAAGAACAAACCGCTTGGGGATAAACCCATGCGTTTTATCGTCCAAGATAGACACCATTTCGCTGCCGCCCATGCCTGCAATCAGCACTTGGTCAACGTCGCTGGGAACGCCAAAAAAGCCGTCGCCAAGCACGCCCGTCGCCCTGCCCTCTTCCACGAAATCGGCAAGCAGGGTTTGCGCTTTTTGCAAGCTCCCCTTGCTGATATCCGAAAAGATAACGTGCGTGCATAAATTATTTTTCAGCATGTATTCGCTGCAATAGCCGTGGTCGCAGCCCACGTCCGCAAACGTCGGCGCGGCAACGAGCAACGAACACAGCGTATCAATGCGTTTTCCGTAACCCATTATTCTAAGAAATCTTTGAGTTTTTTACTACGGGACGGGTGACGGAGCTTCCGCAACGCCTTGGCTTCGATTTGACGGATACGTTCTCTCGTTACGTTGAACTCTCTGCCCACTTCTTCCAACGTTCTGGGCTTGCCGTCGTCGATACCATAGCGAAGGCGCAGTACCTTTTCTTCACGCGGCGTCAACGTATCAAGCACACCCAAAAGCTGTTCTTTGAGCATGGTATACGCCACCGAATCGCTGGGGGTAATCGTCTTTTCGTCTTCGATAAAATCTCCCAAATGGCTGTCTTCTTCTTCACCGATCGGCGTTTCCAAGGAAACGGGGTCTTGCGCAATTTTTTGAATTTCGCGTACCCGTTCTACCGTTACGCCCATTTTTTCCGCGATTTCTTCGGGGTTGGGTTCTCTGCCAAGCTCTTGCAAAAGCACCCTTTGTACGCGCGTGAGCTTGTTAATCGTTTCCACCATGTGTACGGGAATACGAATGGTACGCGCTTGGTCGGCAATCGCACGGGTAATCGATTGACGAATCCACCACGTCGCGTAGGTAGAGAACTTAAAGCCCTTTTGATAATCGAATTTTTCCACCGCTTTCATAAGCCCTAAGTTGCCTTCTTGGATCAAATCCAAAAAGAGCATACCGCGCCCCACGTAGCGTTTTGCAATGGAAACGACCAAACGCAGGTTGGCTTCGGAAAGACGTTTTTTCGCCGCCGCGTCGTCTTCTAACATACGGCGCGCAAGGTCGACTTCTTCGTCCGCGGACAGCAAAGGCACGCGCCCGATATCTTTAAGATACATTTTTACGGGGTCGTCCAAGCCCACGTCCGTGAGCGCCTGTTCAAACAATTCCTTGTCACGTTCCGCTTCGTCGACAATTTGGATTCCTGCTTCCGCCAAAGTTTTGTACACGTAATCGATTTGATTTGCGTTGGCGTCTACCTTTTCCATAATATCGCAAAGCGCGTTGGTGGAAATGCTTCCCTTCTTTTGATAGTTGTTGATGATGCCGGCAACGAGTTCGTTGAGTTTCTGCTCGGTTATATTCACCCTTTTATCCTCCGTTTATATAAAACAGTACTCTGTTTCTTCCTTTTTTTATTTGGATTTTTTCAAAGCGCTTACCTTGCGCATATTTTCCGCGATAGACCTTGCGATTTCTTTACGTTTGCTATCGTCCGTTTCCGCGGTGTATTGCTTGTTTAAGCTTGCAATTTCCGTTTCCAAACGCTCCTTTTGCAAAGTGCGTACGCTGTCGGCGAAAAACCGCTGTGCAATCGGACCGGAAAGCTTGTCGCCGTAGTTCAAATCGAGTATAGCGTTAAGCTCGGGACAGTCTTCACTGAGCACTTCAAACAACGAGCTTGGCCGAATTCTTACCCCTTCCGTTTCGCAGCCCACGATATAGTCGGAAATGACGATATGCGTTTCGTCGGTGAGCGGTAGCTCTTTCAAGTTACAATCCTTTGCATACGGCGCGGAGAACAGCTTTGCCGCCAAAATGAAACGGAATGCCTTGACGCGCTTATCCGCGCCCGACGCCGTTTCGGCGATTTGTTCCTTTTGCCTATCGTTTTCCGCTTGCGGCGTTTCTACCTTGGTGTTTTGCAAATCGCGTTCTAACGCGTGATAGGTAACGCCCGTTTTATCGCGTATCTTTTTTAACAGGTCTTCGCGCACGCTTTCGCTTTCCGCCGTCTTAACCACCGCCAAGGCTTCGGCAACGAAACTGCGTTTTTCTTCGACGCGCGATATATCGTACTTGCGTTCAAGATAATGTATCTTATAATCGATAAGCGGCATAGCTGCGTCCAAGCAACCTTGATATACGTCCTTGCCCTGCTTAACTACGTCGTCGGGGTCAAGCCCTTCGGGAAGCGGCACTACGCGGACGTTGATACCTTCTTCTTTTAGAATTTCCAAACCGCGTAGGGTATTTTTTTGACCTGCGAAATCCCCGTCGTAACTAATCATGACGTTTGGCGAATACCGCTTGACAAGCCTTGCCTGCTCCTTAGTAAGCGCCGTACCCATGGACGCCACGACGTTTTCAAATCCTGCTTGATATAAGGATATCGTATCCATATACCCTTCCACGAAAATGACGTTGGGGATATTTTGTTGGCGTTTGAGCTTTTTCAAAAGATTGACGTTGTACAGCGTTTTACTCTTGTTAAACAGCAACGTTTCTTTGGTGTTTTTATATTTAGCAAAATCCGTCTTTTCCAAAAGCCTGCCGCCAAACGCCACCACTTCGTCCATAGCGTTGATAATAGGAAAAATCAATCTACCGCTTTGCGCGTCTACAAGCTTGCCCCGCTTATCTTCGCCAAGCGCGCCGCTATCCAACAAGTCCTGTCGATTATATCCTTTTCCTGCAAGATATTCGGGCAAGGAATAAAAATCGAGCGACGCACCTAACCCAAATTTTTTCACCGTGGTAGGCGAAAGCTTACGGTTAGAAATATATTGTAAATGCGCCTGCGCACGGGAATCGCCGCTGTAAAGATTGCTAAGATAAAACTTCGCGCAATCGAGCATAATCGACGCCATAGCGTCGCGTTTTTTACGCATCGCCACCGCTTGTTCGGAATCGAAATTGTTTTCGGGGACTTCCATTTTCGCACGTGCCGCCAAAATGCGTACCGCGCCCATGAAGTCGGTATTTTCAATTTCACGGATAAACTTGATAACGTCGCCCGATACGCCGCAGCCAAAGCAATGGTAAAATTGCTCCGCCTGATTGACGGCAAAGGACGGCGTTCGTTCGTGGTGGAACGGACAACACGCCCAATGGGTATTCCCCTTTCTATCCAGCGACGCATATCCGCCGATAACGTCGACGATATCGTTTTTTTGTTTGAGCTCGTCGAAAAATTTAGGGTCTAATAAACTGCTCACGGCTGTCCCCCTACCGAAAAGGTCGACGGGATAAAGATATTTTCAAACACGCTAATGGCATATCTATCCGTCATGCCCGAAAGATAATCGCATACCACCCGTTCTTTTCCGTCGATATCCAAACGGCTCAAATACGCCGCAGGGAGCTTATGGATATGCTGCATGAAATAATCGAACATTTGCGTCAGCATACGCTCCGCGCGTTCTTGAATAACGTAGTTGGAATAGGCGTACACTCTTTGGAACATGAAGCTTCTCAGCTCGTTCATAGCCGACATCATGTCGTCCGAAAGACGGACGTAGTTTTGTCCGTACGAATGGTTGTAGATATCCGCCAAAATATTGCTGATACGCGTTTTGGTTTTATCCCCAAGCATTTTCACCGCGTTTTGCGGAAGGTCTTCTTCTTTGAGTATTCCCGCGCGGATCGCGTCTTCGATATCGTGATTGATATAGGCGATACGGTCGGCAAGGGAAACGGCTTGTCCTTCTAAGGTCATGGGCTTACCCGTGCTCTTATGCTCTAAAATGCCGTCCCTTACTTCTATGGTAAGGTTAAGCCCACGCCCGTCCTTTTCCAAGCAATCCACCACGCGGAGCGATTGCTCGTTGTGGAAAAATCCGTCTTGGGCGAGCTTGCCAAGCACCTTTTCGCCCACGTGACCAAAGGGCGTATGCCCTAAATCGTGACCAAGCGCAATCGCTTCGGCAAGGTCTTCGTTTAAGCCAAGCGAACGGGCAATGGAACGGGCGATTTGCGAAACGTCCAAGGTGTGGGTAAGACGGGTAATGTAGTGGTCGCCTTCGGGCGCAAAAAATACCTGCGTCTTGTTCTTCAAACGCTTGAACGATTTACTGTAAATGATACGGTCTCTGTCGCGTTGGAACTCCGTACGGAAATCGCAGGCAGGCTCTTCGCGCAATCTCCCGCGCGAATTTGCCGAGCGCGCGGCGTAGGGGGAAAGGAATTGTTCTTCCTGCGCACAAATGCGTTCTCGTACGCAAGCGTAAGGGGTGTTGTTCGGCATTTTTTCGCTCCTTGCATTTTTTTGCTATATTTATTTATTCGACAAAACTTTCCGTTTTCCTTTTTTTTGGCGAATTTTTTATAAAAATTTTATAAAAATACAAAATAAGGGGCGGAAAACCGCCCCCTTTCACATGTTTCCACTATGTATATACCCAAATTTTGCAAAAACAAAACTTATTTTTGTATATAAAACGCCCTGTTTATTTCGCTTTATATTCGTCTACGATTTGCGATATCGCAAAATAATCGTTGGTCATGATACAGTCTACGCCCAATTCTAAACACTTTCTTGCACTCTCTTCGTCGTCCGCTTGACAGTAGTTGCAGCGAATTCCGTGCGCGTGCGCCGCTTGGACGTCTTCCAGCGTGGGAATATCCCAGAAAAATTGCAGCTTTTCCGCGCCGAGCGCAACCGCCCTTTCCACCATTTGCGGATAGGTAGAATAACCCCGCCCCACGCAAATTTTGATATCGGGTGCGTACGCCTTGACCTTGCTCAGCTTTTCGTCGTTGCTGGACATAAAGTACACCCACTTCACGCAATCGTACTGACGGATAAGCGCAACGATTTCTTCCATATAATCGTTGCCCTTCCACGTCGTATCCCAAATTTTCACGTGGATATTCATAATGACGTGGCAAGCGAATTTTTTCAGAATTTCTTCAAACTTGACTACCTTTAAGCCCTTGAATTTTTCCCCGTACTTCACGCCGAAATCAAAGGATAACAGTTCTTCGTAGGTGTAGTCCCAAATATTGCCCGTACCCGTGGATACTCTATCGAGAACCGGGTCGTGCGAAGTAACGAGTACGCCGTCTTTGGTGGACCAAATATCAAATTCGATTTCTTCCGCACCTAAGGAAATTGCCGCGCCGAACGACGGCATACTGTTTTCGGGCGCAACCGAATTATAACCGCGGTGTGCGCACGTTCTCGGATACGGCATCACGTCGTCGTGACGGCAAATCGCGCTGCCTGCAGGGCGGTACTTCCAAGGTCTTCTGCCTATTTCGATATATTCGTAATGGGGCATGAGCGCGCCTTGAAAGCCTGCGGGCTTGTAGTATTTTTTCTTGGGGTCGAACTCTACGGTAAAGCCGCCCACTTCACTCTTCATATCGTGGAGCATTGTTCCGTCGGGCGCAATCGCGCAAGAGCAGCCGCCGATAGGCGAATCCAAGCCCATATTGATACCAATCCATACGATAACGATGACGATGGGCTTGCATACCCAGACGCCTATTATGCTGCTGAAGACATTAACAAGGCTTTAGGGTTGCCATCGTCTCTTCATAAAGAAATCGGTGAAACATCTCTTGCTGACGGCAAACAAGTTAGGACTTATGAAGATTTAGGATTGGAAGTTTCTTGGAAATATCATCCTGATAAAGGATAGGAGATTACTTATTCAAAATTAAAAAAATAAACATTTAACTGAAAGGCGTTTCCAAGCTAAAAGGAAACGCCTTAAAAACTATTTTAGAAAATGAAACAACCCAAACCGTCCACCCTCTTACTGGTGAGCCGTACGGGAATCTCCGATACTCCGCAGGCGGAGGCCTCTCGGAGGGCGTCGTCGCTTTCGCTCCACGCGCGAACGCGATGGGTTCGCCCGACGGAAGCATACAGCAAAAAAAGGATAGGCGTTTTGCCTATCCTTTTTGCTGGTGACCCTTAACCAACCTAAATCGAACCTTTATTTTGTTTTCTTAAATCCACAAGGAACATTTTTACAACGCATAAAATTAACCTCGTGTATTTTTTCAAAACTTTCAACTTCTTCTAATGAATCAAAGGGAATAAATTCCCATAAAGGAGTTGAACAATGACAACCATTCTTTTTATGTAATGTTCTAAATCCTTTGCCAATATTCACATTGTAGTTTTTTGCATTTTTCTTGAAATCTTTTTGAGTATATTCTTCTACCATTTTAAAACTTTAACCCTAAATTTTCCATAGTAAAGCCCATATCATAGATCTTCAATTTTTGATTAGAATTATAAACCATGGTCGAAAAAATATCTTTCATCATTCCTGCAACACTTGAACCAAAATTTGAATAACTACAAGGAACACTTGTTGACCCAGAGCTTAAGGATGTAAATGAACCATATGCTTGTTTACTTCCCCACTCTAAAATCCACGACCATTCTTGATCAAATGCATTATATGCAAGCAATGCTGTATAACTCGACCCTGCAACATCGGAAATAAAGCTAATAAGTATTTCATAATCATTACTAGTACTTATAATCATTCCATAATTTGAAGCTTCAAAAATAAATTGTTCATTAGTCCCATTTTCTTTAATCATAGTTGCGAAGGCTTCGCCGAAATCCATTGTACATATTGCACATTGATATCTTCCACTATGGGTTAATAATTCTTGCTCATTATCTCTATAAAAGTCTCCGCAGGTACATTTATATTCCGTGTAACCTTTTGTGGTACAGGTGGATGGAATAACGGTTTCAACATATTGATGAGCGTGTTTATTTTCTTCATATTGATGAGCGTGTTTATTTTCTTCTTGTTCTCCACAAGCTACAAGAGAAGCAGACGAGAGTAGTGTCAAACAACTTAAACCAATAGCTAATAATTTTTTTGTCTTTTGCATAACAAACCTCCAAAATAAATTTAATATACATATTATACTAGATATTCTATCTAGTGTCAAGACATTTTATCTAGTTTTGTGTAAAATTTTATTATGGATAAAAAATTTTGTAATAACCTAAAAGAAACAAGAAAGTTGTGTTGTTTAACACAAAAACAGGTTGCAACGGCTTTAAACGTAGTAGAAAGTTGTTATGCAAACTGGGAACAAGGGCGTACCGAGCCTAATATAGAAATGTTAAGAAAGCTTGGTGAAATTTTTAACGTAAGCATTGACGACTTAATAAATGGATAAAACGGCGTACCTCAAAGAGTAACGCCGTTTTGCTTAAAACTCTTTTAGAAAATGAACAACCCAAACCGTCCACGACAGTGTGACCCGTACGGGGGCTTTCGCTACGCTCAAAGAAAACGCGGGGCGTTTTCCGACCCCGATGTGTTCTTCACCATTCCCGTACGGGCGACTGCAAAAAAGCACAGGACAATTCCTGTGCTTTTTATGCTGGTGAAGCCTTTGATGTTAAAGACGAACTTTCGATTTCCTCAAAAGTTACGGTTTTTGATTTATTTTTATAGTTAAACGTTATAACGTATCTATCGTCGTATAGGTAAATTGAATTTACAAAAAGTCGGAGGCCAAGCGGTCTTAGGAAGACAATTAAACTCACCAA
>JAZTWF010000140.1:0-6834 GCA_045635725.1 Candidatus Scatosoma sp.
CGCCGCTGCAAGGTCAAAACCAAGCACAACAGCCCCTGCAAGCGTAAGGAAAATACCCAGCTGTGCCGCCGCGCCGATTAACATGCTTTTCGGGTTGGAAATTAACGGTCCAAAATCCGTCATCGCGCCGATTCCCAAGAAGATAAGCGGCGGATAAATAACTTCTTCTACACCGAAGAACAAGTACCACAAAAGCCCGCGGGATTCGGGAATAACGTCGTAATAACCGTGCGCACTACCTTCGTACGTACCCCAAAGTATATCGTATGCACCGGGGAGGTTAATTAAAAACATACCAAAGGCAATGGGAAGTAATAATAACGGTTCAAATTTCTTTACGATAGCAAGATAAACCAGCACAAAAGAAACTAAAAGCATTACGTAGTTTTCCCAACTACCACTCATAAAGCCCATCGAATTCCATAAATTCGTAAACATTGTGCCGATATCGACGAGCAAGTTATAATACATAAGAATAACTCCTTAGCGATTAACCGATAACCGCAAGTACGGAATCGGATTCAACGTTAGCACCTTTCGCCACTTGGAACGTAACAACACCGTCGCAAGGCGCGGTAATATCGTTGTCCATTTTCATGGCTTCCAGAACAAGGATAGGCTGATCTTTCTTAACGGTTTCACCGTTTGCAACCAACAAGTTTTTGATAAGTCCAGGGAACGGCGAAAGAACCTTTTCACCATTTGCAGGTGCTGCAGGAGCCGCAACAGGCGCAGCCGCAACGGGAGCGGGAGCAGGAGCTGCCGCGGGTGCGGCAACGGGCGTAACGGGAGCTACAGGTGCTGCCATTACAGGAGCAACGTAAGACGCAGTAGCGCCTACTTCTTCAACGCCTACTTGATAAGCTTTTCCATTTACTGTGATAACAAAATTACGCATAATGATTTTTCTCCTTAAATTCTCTTAATTCTTTTTACGGTAAATCCGCAACCGGGATTTGTCTTTTGATAATAAGCCATAAGTGCCGCAGTAATAACGGCAACTGTTTCTTCGTCCACTTCATTTGATGGAGCCGCGCTAACACTCGGCGTTGTTTGTACTACGTCGGGTTTCACCGTAGCCGTCGCATTTTTTGCCGACAAGATTTTACCAACTGCCCAAACAACGAAAATCAAAAAAGCAATGCCTGCAAATACAACCAAAAAACCTATGAGCGCATATAACAACGCTTCGGGGATTTGTACGTATCTACCGCCTTCGGGAAGTTGTGTCAATAATTGATATGCCATCTTTCACCGCCTTTACCTAGTAAGCATTTGCAAAGAAGCAATCAGGTATTGTTTAATATACTGCGGTTCGATTACGTCGTCGATATAACCGCCCTTTGCCGCATGAATAGGATCGGCATTTTCGTCGTTATATCTTGCAATCAACGCAGCCTTATCTGCTTTTTCGTCAGCAAATTCAATTTCCGCACCAACTGCGCCGTCAACGATAGAAATGCTTGCATTTGCAAATGCGCAAGTATAGTCAAAGCCAGTCGATTTAGCCGCAAACAACGAATAGCCAAGTCCGATAGCCTTTTTATAAACAACCGCAATCTTCGCAACGTCCATGGTATCAAGAATATCAAGATATTCCGCAATTTCTCTCATGACGCGGCTGTTATTTGCACACATACAAGGACAAACGCCCTTTACGTCCGTGAACGTTACAAACGGAACGTTATATGCGCAAGCGAATTCGGCAAAGCTTCTAATTTTAGCAACTTTTGCCGCCGTCAATTCAACCCCGTCCTTACCGCCGTCAAAGATAACCGCCGCAACGGAAATACCGCCGATACGTCCGAGAACCGTTTTAATTTCAGGCTCGTACGTAGCGCAAACTTCAGTTGCCACTTCAAAAATACTCATCAGCGTTTGCGCATCGCTTGTTACGTTCAAAGCGGGTACGCAAGCGTTCAAATCGGCATCTACAACGGAATTCGCCAAGTAATCGCTGATTTGTGCGATTGTAGCGCGAACGTCTTCCAAAGCAGGCAACTCAAAAGATACCATACCGCTCTTATCCAAAGCATTTGCCGCGCCGACCTCTTCTTTCGTAATATTTTTTCCTGCTTTCGCAGACAAAACAAAAGGACTGTTTACCGCTAAAACGCTCTTCTTTTCCAAGAAAAACGTGAAATCAGCAACAGCAGCCAACATTGCCGCCGAACCATATACTTCGCCGTCAACGATAGCGTACTGAGGAACAATTCCTTTAAGCTGCGTACTTCTTAAAAGCAGTTTTGCCAATCCTTCTAAAACGGTAACCCCTTCACCAACCTGAACACCGCGCGTATTCAACAAATAAATAACGGGCGTCAAATTTTTCTCTGCGGCATCAAGACATTTTACGATTTTATCGCAATTTGCCTTGGAAATACCACCGCTTTGTACGTTAAAGTTTTGCGCAACGACGTAAAAAGGATAGCCGCTTACGGTGCAAAAGCCTGTAACTACGCCTTCGCCTTCCGCACCTTCTCCATAGAAGTCGTTTTTCGAAAAGCTAAATGCCGACAATTCGACAAAGCTTTCGTCGTCTGCAAGTACGTTAATACGAGCGCGGATTTCTTTTCCGGCTTCTAAAAGCTTTGCTTTTCGTTCTTGCAGTAGTTGAAGTTTATCCATGATTTGTCCTCCAAGAATTATACGTAAAAGTTGTATACTTAAAAAATTTGCCAACTTTCTACCAAGTATCATTATACTACAAATAATTTCAAATTGCAAGAGTTTGACGGAATATTTTTTCCTTTTTTGTAAAATTTCGACAATAATTCATTTTTAAGACCAAGAAAAACGCCGTTACAATGCGTAGCGACGTTTTTTCGTCCCCTCTACTGTTTCAGTATGGGAAATATTCTTTATTTTATAATTCAGTTTCGGGTATCGGTAAAGTTTTACGAAGTTCGTCGATAGCAGTGCGGGCAAGAAAATCACAGCGGTTATTCAGCTCGTTATCCGCATGCCCTGCAACTTTATGAAAGGTTACTTCATTTTTTTGCGTAAGCGTCAATAACCTTTCCCATAAATCGACGTTGAGCACGGCTTTGCCGTCCGCTTTTTTCCAACCGTTCTTCTTCCATGTGTATATCCAGCCGTTTTGAAAGGCGTTTACGGTATATGCGGAATCGCTATACACGTCCACTTTACAGGCATATTTTAAGCGTTGAAGCCCTTCAATTACAGCCATAACTTCCATTCGATTGTTGGTCGTTTTCTCTTCTGCGCCGCTATATTCTCTTTTGACGTCCCCGTAAATAAGTATTCCGGCGTAACCGCCAAGTCCGGGATTCCCCGAACAAGCGCCGTCCGTATATAAAGTTACCGATTTCAGCATAATAATCACTCTTATTTAAATGTTTATATTTTTTGAAAAAACGTGCTTTTTCGCCCGAAAAAGATTTGACAAAAGCTTTTTTTTGTTATATAATAGCTACGTTGTTGTTAGGGGTTTGGTATAGTGGTTGTGCCTTGGTCTCCAAAACCAATGAGATGAGTTCAATTCTTATAGCCCCTGCCAAAGCCGTATCCGTTTGGGTACGGCTTTTTTGTTATATATGCGCTTTATTTGAAGGAATAAAACAGCACCCCGACTTTTTCCATTCAATCTTATAATCACGTATGCCAAAGCTCCATAGACAAAGTTTATATCGAGCAAAAAGCCGTTTCAGCCTCAGTTCGCTGTTAGTCATACATTTCTACTCTTCATTATCTATATTATATAGAAAAGCCGCAAAAATGTCAAATCATAAAAGACAAAAATCCCACGCAGAACGTGGGATTTTTTCAAGCTAGGTAATTTATGCTAAAATATCTCTAATGATTTGTTTCATTTCTTCAAATTGCGCTTCCATTTCCGCTGCAAGTTGAATTTGCGTACGGCAACGAACAAGGTTATGCCCCTCGTACTTCGTAGCAAAGTACGTATCGCCCGCAAGATAGTCGGTAAGGAAACGCATACCGCATTCAATCGTCATCAAATACGAACCGTAAGGCAACAATTCCGCTTCTTTATCTGTAATACTGTCTTTCACTGCACCGCAATAGCCTTCCGCATACGCTTTGAAAAGGTTAATATCAAAATGTACTTTGCTTAAATCCTTTTCGTCTTCCGCAGCAGTAGACGCGCCGAAACGAATAGAATCGCCAAAGTCGAAGAGCATAGAACCGGGCATGATCGTATCCAAATCGATTACCGCGCGAGCTTCGCCTGATTTCGCGTCCATCAAAATATTATTCAGCTTGGTATCGTTATGCGTAACGCGGAGCGGCAACGAACCGTCCTTCAAGCTATCCATTGCAATGCCGTAGGTGTTTTCATGCGATAAGATAAATTCGATTTCCTTTTGGCAATCCTTCGCTCTATTGAATTCGTCTTTTTCCAAAGCTGCCTTGAAGTTAGCGAAACGGTTAGGGGTATCGTGGAAACGTTTAATGGTTTCCGTAAGCTTAGACGCATCAAACTCCGCAAGATAGTTTTGGAATTCCCCAAACGCTTTACCGGAATTACGGAATACGTTGATATCGCTTGCCGTTTGATAGGTAACGGTGTCTTCGATAAAGTCGTAAACGCGATAGCAAACGTCCCCTTTGATAAAGGATTTGCCTTCTTTGGTGGGTACAACGTTGAGCGTTTCAATACCGCGAGCCGTCAAATGCTCCGTAACGCCACAAATATTCGCCATTAACCCGTCGGGATCAGGGAACACGCGCGTATTCATTTTTTGTAAGATATATCTTTTTTTCGTTGTGGTAACCAGCAGGGTTACGTTAATATGACCTTCACCGTACGGACAAATTTCCGTAACTTCCCCTTCCAAACAAAACTGTTCCGCAACTGCGCCGTATTCTTTCATGTAATCGGACATAATTTTCTCCTTTGCAAGCAGTTTACTGCTTTCATTTATTGTATAATCATTATACAACCTTTAGGGGAAAAATCAATAGAAATTATTTCAGCTTTTTGTGGGATTCTTTCGCTGTTTCTTTTTTATAAAAATTAACATATACGCAGTAAACGGTTTACAAATGCAAAAATATTTAGTATAATGAAGTTATGGAAAACGAAAAGAAAACATTTTACATGCACAAAATTTCAAATCTTCTCAATATCGCCAAGATTGTAACCATACATTATCAAGTGTTGGAAAAAAATTATTCTTTCCCCGAAGAAACACACGATTTTTGGGAAATCAACTATGCGGACAAGGGAGACGTTTTCGTTGGAATTGACAGCCAAAAAATACAATTGAAACAAGGCGAAATTCTTTTTATTAAGCCAAATCAACCGCATTTCGTTGAAAGCGGCGATAAAGAACCCAATCTTTTTATCGTTTCATTTTTGTGTCGCTCCCCTTCCATGAATTTCTTTTGCGATAAAAAATACGCAGTTCCTGAAAAATATAGATATTTATTGCAAAACATTATGTCGGAAGCGACGGAAACCTTTAATTTACCCGATTTTGACCCGCATTTAACGGAATTAAAGCTAAAGGAAAACCCTAATCTTGGCGGCGAACAGGTATTAAAAAACGCCTTGGAAACGCTGCTTATTTATCTTTTACGTCATGGGCAAAACCGTGAGCCGACCGAAGAATTTTTCGTTTCCAAAATAGCCGACTCTACCGAACTGCAAGACGAAATCGTGCGCATATTAAACGCCCATATTTACGGCAGATTTCATTTGGAAGATTTGCGCGACGAATTGCATTACGGCACAACCCAACTTTGCACGTTTTTTCGCAAAAAAACCGGCAAAACGATATATCAAACGTACCTGCGCTTAAAAATTGACGAAGCAAAACGCTTGATACGTAAAAATCTTTCCTTTATGGTGATTGCGGATATGCTTTGCTTTGATTCAATATCGACGTTTACATTCGTTTTCAAAAAACACGTTGGCATGACCCCTGGGGAATATAGAAACAGTATTAAATAACGTTATTACGAATAAAAATGCAAACGGCACGGAAAATTCCGTGCCGTTCGTTTACTATACAAAAAGAACGCATAGCAGACCACTATGCGCTCTTAATTTTTAGGTTTTTACATACTTTTCGCTTCCATAACCGCCGCACCGAATTCTTCAACAATATTCAGGCACGCCTTCTTGTTGATTTTAACTTTAATACGAGGCTTTTTCTTCTTGCCTAATATTTTTTCAATACCAACGTCTAAAGAAGTTCCTTCCACGCCTTTTGTCACAATCTCAATGTTAAAGGAAGCTTGAATTAACATACGGATACCAATGACAAGCAAAGGAATCCCAATCAAACTCATTGCAAAAATTGCGCCGAAAATAATATAGAAAATTGCTAATCCGGTTTCTTGTTTCGAGCTACCAAGGTTGAGCATTTTAACCGAGTCCATGGGAATTTCTTCACGCGAAACGCCGCGCTTACTTTCTGCCGTGTAAACGATACGCTTATTTGTAACCATAAGATTCGCGATCGTTTTTACGCCGGCTGATTTCGATTGCGCGTAATCCCAATCTTTGACGATAACTTCGCCAGCAGCTAATTTCATCATAATAATTACTCCTATTTTGGATTATACGCGCCGATTACGCCGCTTTGTTGTCGATAATGATAGCGCCAATGGAATCAACAATTTCTTGAACAATCGTTCTATCAATGGAAACTTTCAACGTGCCACGATTCTTCTTGCGGAACGACATCTTCGACGCGCTCAAATCCATAGAAGAGCCTTCTTGACCATACGTCGTGATTTCAAGGGTGAACGAACCCTGATTAAGACTTCTAATGCCTGACAGCAAAAGAGGAATACCGATAAGTACGAGAGATAAAAGACCGCCGAAAATAATTTTTACGATAG
>JAZTWF010000141.1:0-8518 GCA_045635725.1 Candidatus Scatosoma sp.
TGGAAGTATGCCGTATACGGCGGTTTAACAGGAGCATCGGCGGAAAGCTCGATAGAAGCGCCGTCAACGAAACAGCCTGCCGCCATGATAACCTTGCTATCATACCCCGGCATATCCCACGGTTCTAACGTTACGAAGCTATCTACAGGCGAAGCTTCTTGCACCGATTGAATAAACGCGCAAAGCTGCTCGGCGGTGTCAAAGCGGATTGCACGGGTAATATCGGCAGGCGTCTTACCCATTTTGGGGAAGTTTTCATATCCAAGCGTTTCCATACATTTTCCGATAAGTAAGCTGCCCTTAATCGCTTGATTAACCGTATGCGGCGCAAGGAATAAGCCTTGATAAAACAACCGATAACCATAGGCGTATGAACCGACTTCGTTGCCGATAGACGGCGCGGTAAGGCGTTTGCCGATAAGTTCTACGTATTCGCTTTTCCCTACGATATATCCACCCGTCGGCGCAAGTCCACCGCCGGGGTTTTTAATTAAAGAGCCGACGGCAAGATCCGCCCCAACGTCGCAGGGTTCTTGCTTTTCTACAAATTCGCCGTAGCAATTATCCGTGAAAATACAGCCGTTAAAGCCTTGGCCGCGAACAAACGAACAAATTTCTCCGATTTCATTAACGGTGAACGCGTCACGCAGTTCATACCCACGCGAACGTTGAATATAAATCATTTTCAAGTTTGCACCAAGGCGTTTTATTTCCGCGGCAATCGTATTCTTATCAAATTTGCCGTTTTCATCTAGCTCTACGCAATCAAAGCTTATGCCAAAATCTTTCAAAGAACCGTTGCCGTCGCCGTAAATCACACCGCGAATGGTATCGTAAGGCATACCCGAAATACAAAGCACCTTATCGCCCGTGCGCAAAACGCCGAACAGCGCAACGGTAAGCGCGTGCGTACCGCTAAGCAACGCAGGTGAAACAATCCCCGATTCCGCGCCAAACGCCGCCGCGTAAACGTCGCCAAGCACAAACCTGCCTTCGTCGCCGTATCCATAACCCGTCGACCCGTTAAAATGGCGAAGAGCGATAGAATGTTTATTAAAGGCTTTTAATACCTTTTCTTGATTAAATTGACTAATTTCGTCCGCTAAACGGAATTGCTCGGTTAAAAGTTCTTCATTTTTTTGAATAAGTTGTTCTATTTGCATATTTTCTCCATGTTCTATGTCAGGCATAATTACTATGTTAGACATACCTACTATGCCACGCATAGGTATTATGCGTGGCATAATTCGTTGTTTTTTACATATTTTTAAGGATATAAGAAGGATTTGCCTGCTCGGGCGGTATGCGTAAGTGATTTTGCATACGCTTGAAGAAGGTGATTTGTCTTTTTGCATAATGACGGGTGTTTTTCTTAATCAATTCCTTGATTTCGTCTATACTCCACCCGTTTTGCAAGCCTTCCGCTACTTCTTTATACCCTATCCCTTGCATACTTTGCATATCGGGCGTTACGCCGTTTTGTAACAGCGTTTGCACTTCGTCTAATAAGCCGCCGTCAAACATTTGCTCTACACGCAAGTCAATACGATGATAAAGCGTTTCCCTTGGATATTCAATAGAAACCGCGGTAAAATCAAAGCGCGGCGTTAAGGTATCCGCCTGCAACGACTTCTTTTGGCCCGTCATTTCGTATATTTCCAAGGCACGTATTACCCGTTTTGTATCGTTTTCGTGTAGTTTTTCCGCACTTTCGGGGTCTTTTTCTTGGAGTATACCGTGCAAATACGCATTTCCATATTGCGCTAAAATATCTTCGTATTTTTGCCGTATTTGCGCATTTGCCCCTACGCCCCCAAACTGGCTTTTATATAATAACGCGTTAATATAAAAGCCCGTACCGCCGCAAATAATCGGCGTTTTACCCTGCGCAAGCAGGTTTTCCAAAACAGGCAACGCCGCCTTTTCGTAATCGCTTACGGAAAAAGCAGCGGTGGGCTGTACAACGTCAATCATATGATGCACGATACCGTCGCGTTCTTGCTCGGTAGGCTTTGCCGTACCGATATTCATGCCCTTATAAACAAGCATAGAATCGGCGGAAATGATTTCGGTATTCAATTGTTTTGCGCATTCTACGGCAAGTGAAGTCTTACCCGACGCAGTAGAACCGCAAATGACGAGTACTTTTTGCATTATACGATTCTCTTAAACATTTTTTCAAGCTGAGCGCGCGTCATTTTCACGACGACGGGTCTGCCGTGGGGACATTTTAAGCCCATATCCCCGTCCATTTGCGCAAGCAACGCTTCCACTTCTTGACGGGTTAAGTCCATACCGCCTTTTACGGCGGCTTTGCATGCAGCGGACGCAAGCTTATCTTTGAGAATATCTTCTAATTTTATCGCGCGATAGCCGCTAACGTCGGATAAAATATCGTTGAAAAATACTTGCAAATTGATATTTTGTAAATCCATAGGGATTGCCGTTACGGAAAATACCGTTTCGCCGCGTTCTTCGATATCAAAACCGATAGCGGTGATTTCGGGCATTTTTTCACGGATAAACGCCGCTTCAAACGCGTTTACGTGCATATCAAACGGCAACAGCATAGGCTGCTTTATGATATTTCTCGATTGCATTTGTGCCTTTAAGCGGTCGAATATCAACCGTTCGTGCGCGGCGTGCTGGTCGATAATATAAACGTCCTGATTACATTCGTATAAAAGATAGGTATTAAACAGCTTTCCTGCGTAAACACAAGAAGAAACGTCTATTTTGTTTTGTTTTGCCTTGGCTTCCTGTTCTTCAAGCAGTTTTTTGTTCGCGACAAAGAAATCTTCTTCCCCGTCTTCCTTCGCCTTTTCATACGCAGGGTCGTCGAAGTGCAAAATGGTACGTTCGAAGTATGCGTCGGGGAATTTTTTATGCAAACGGATAGGATCGCTCTTTTTACGCGTCTTTTTTTCCATTTCGCCGTACGTCATGCTCACAAGCTCGCTCGGGTCGATATCGGGGATATCTTCCATACGCACGTAACCTTTTCCATACGGTTCTTTATCCGCGTTTCGCATAGCGTCCGTCGCCGCCTGCATTTCTCTTTTCGCTTCTTCGTAGGTAAGCGCGGGCGTATCCAAAATTTGCTGAGAAAGTGTTTTTTGACGGGTTTCTTCCGCTTCTTTACTAAAATTAGCGCGATACTGCGCAATTAGCGTGTCGTCAAGCTTGGGTTGAGAGTTTACTTTCTCTTCCTTAACAGGTTCTTGGATAGGCTCTGCTTGCGGTGCAACGACGTAATCAAGCGCCTTGGTATTCCCGTCCAAAACAGAAGAAATAACCGAATAGATACAGCCGTAAATGATTTTATTATCCGCAAAACGGACGTCGGCTTTGTTAGGGTGAACGTTGACGTCGACGATTTCCCTTGGAACTTCGATATGCAAAACGTAGAACGGATATTGCCGTTTCATTAAATATCCCGCATACGCGCCCGTTATTGCCGCCGATACGGTGGAATTGAGAATATATCTACCGTTCAAAAATACGCTTTGATAGCTTTTATTTGCTTTGGAAAAGTTTTGATTACCGATATAACCGCGAATGCGAATACCGTGTTTTTCCGCGTCAATCTTAAAGCATTGTCCAAGCGTTGCCGCACCGTATACGCTTAAAAACGCTTCTTCGTCGCCGCCGCCGAACGATTGCAATACTTTTTTACCGTTGACGTAATAGGTGAACGCAATATCCGAACGGTTGAGTATAAAACGGGAAACGAAGGTGGTGATATCCGCTTCTTCGGCTTTATCCGATTTCAAAAATCCCAAGCGTACGGGCGTATTATAAAAGAGCATTTCCACCTTCACGTCCGTGCCGACTTCGCCCGCCGCTTCGGTGATTTTACCAAGCTCGCCGCCGTCCGATTCAAGGGAATAGCATTTACCGTCTTCTACCTTGGACGTAATCGTCATACGGGAAACGGATGCAATAGACGCTACGGCTTCACCGCGGAAACCAAGCGTTGCCACCATATCCAAATCTTCAGCGGTAGCAATTTTACTTGTTGCGTGCGGAACGAACGTCGAATGTAAGTCTTCCCGTTCGATACCGCAACCGTTATCCACGACGCGAATCAACTGTTTACCGCCGTTTTCTACGTAGATTTCAATTTCCGTCGCGCCTGCGTCAATGGAGTTTTCAACAAGCTCCTTTACGACGGAATACGGACGGTCAATGACTTCGCCTGCCGCTATTCTATTGTAAACCTTTGCGGGCAAAATATTGATTTTTGCCATATCAGTTCTCCTGTGAGAGTTTTTCTTTCAAATCGTTAAGCAGCATAAACGCTTGCATAGGTGAAAGAGTGTTCATATCGGTATCCATTAGCATTTGTTCCACTTCGGTAAGCTGCTTTTCTTCTTCCTGCGTATCTTCGATAACAATCGGTTTTTTACCGCCAAGCAAATCGTTTTTCTCTAACGCTTTCAAAATAGCCTTTGCCCTTGTCGTAACGTCTTTGGGTACGCCAGCAAGCGCGGCTACTTCGATACCAAAGCTTCTATGCGCGCCGCCACGGGCAATTTTACGTAAAAATACAATGCCGCCGCCCATTTCCTTGACGGTTACTTTATAGTTTTTTACTCCTTCCATGGTGTTTTCAAGCTCGGTCAATTCATGGTAATGGGTGGAAAACAGCGTTTTTGCGCGAATATGCTGCGCCAAGAATTCAATTACCGACCAAGCAATGGAAAGTCCGTCGTAGGTACTTGTTCCACGTCCGACTTCGTCAAGCACCAAAAGGCTATCCTTGGTTGCGCGGAGCAATATAGACGCCACTTCGGTCATTTCTACCATGAACGTACTTTGGTCAAAAATGAGATTGTCACTTGCGCCGACACGGGTAAATATGCGGTCGGTTACGGGGATTTCCGCCGATTTTGCCGGCACGAACGAACCGATATGCGCCATTAACACAATCAAGGCAACCTGCCGCATATTCGTACTTTTCCCTGCCATATTCGGGCCTGTAATGACGGCGCAACGGTTTTCTTCGTTGTCAAGCAACGTATCGTTAGGCACGAAACGTTCTTTGGAAATGGCTTCCACAACAGGGTGCCTACCGTCGGTAATCACAAGCGGAGCACCGCTTTCCTTGATTATCGGACGAACGTAGCGACGTTCTTTGGCTACCGTTGCAAAGGAAACCAAGCAATCCAAAAGCGCAAGCGAAGAGGCTACTTTTTGCAAATCTTCCATTCTTCCAAGCAAAATATGCAACAGCTTATTGTAAATTTCCTGTTCGATTGCCAACGCTTTTTCGCCGCTGGTGAGTACTTCTTCTTCAAACTTCTTTAATTCTTCGGTGATAAAACGTTCGCCCGTCGTCAACGTTTGTTTACGGATATATTCGGGCGGAACTTGGTCCTTAAAGGAATTGCTGATTTCGATATAATACCCAAATACGCGGTTATAGCCCGTCTTTAACGTTTTTATCCCCGTACGTTCTCTTTCGCGAACGGCGATTTGTTCGATTATCCCCTTGGCGTTTTTGTTGATACCGCGAAGTCTATCGAGTTCTTCGTTAAAGCCTTGGCGGATATATCCGCCGTCTTTCATGATAGACGACGCGTCGGGGTCGATACATTCGCTTAACAAGCCCGCAAGCTCGTCCATGTCGGGAAGGTTTTGTAAAATATCCTGCACGATAGACGAAGTAAACCCTGCAAGCTGGAACTTAATAGACGGCAAAGCGTGCAAAGACGTAGCAAGGTCTAAGCAGTTTTTAGGGTGGAAATTGCCGTTGGATATCTTCCCTGCAAGACGTTCGACGTCACCGATATTTTGCAGCGTTTCCGCAAGCCCTACGCGCACTACGGCGGCATTCAAAAATTCTTCTACGCCGTTTTGGCGGTATTCGATTTCTTCTTTATCCTTAAACGGCGAAAGCACCAAACGGTGCAAAAGTCTTGCGCCCATGCCCGTTTTGGTTTTATCAAGCACCCAAAGAAGCGAACCGTATTTTTTATTTTCCGTATTGTTTTTAACAAGCTCAAGGTTGCGTACCGCAATGGCGTCAAGCTCCATAAACCGATCGCGATTGATTGCCTTAATACCGTTGATATTCGCAAGCGCGTGTTTTTGCGTTTCGCGCAAATATTCGATAAGCGCACCTGCCGCGGATATGATTGTATCCTTACCCGTAATGCCATACGGTGCTAAGGAACGGGCTTTGAATTGCTCTAACAAGTTCTTCTCGGCGTGTTTCACGTTAAACACCCACGGCATATAGCAGGAAAACGGCGGTAAAATGCCGTGTTTTAATTCCTTTTGGTTTTTACTTGCGCTGAGCATATCGTCGTTGCAAATAACTTCGGCAACGGATAATTTTACTAACTGTCCCACGGCTTCTTCTACGGACAGTTCGCCCGTAAATTCTTCTGCTAAAAATTCGCCCGTAGTGATATCCGTCCAAGCCAAAGCAACGGTGTCGGCCTGTTTACAAGCGCAAGCGATATAGTTATTTTTACCCTTTTCCAAGAAGTCTTCTTCGATAACCGTACCTGCCGAAACAATACGAACGACGTCGCGTTCGACAAGCTTTTTATTCGAGTCGTCGGGCTTGGAAAGCTGTTCGCAAATGGCTACTTTTTCGCCCATGGAAACAAGCTTTGCCACGTATCCGTCCGCTGCATGGAAAGGAATACCGCACATGGGTGCGCGTTCTTCCAAGCCGCAATCTTTACCCGTTAAGGTCAAATCGAGCATTTTCGATACCTTAACGGCATCGTCGAAAAACATCTCGTAAAAATCCCCTAAGCGGTAAAATAAAACGCAATCGGGGTATTTTTCTTTCATGAATAAATAGTGCTGCATCATTTGTGAAAGCGCCATAGTAAAAACCTACCTACCTTTCTTCCCTTAAACTTCTACCTTTTCACCGTAAAGCGAAATGCCGTTTGCCTTGGTGACTTTAAGCTGAATAAATTCCCCGACGACGTTTGTATCGCTTTGGAAATATCCCATACGACCAAATTCGTCGCGGCCTAAATAAAGCCCCTTCTTTTCGTCATAGTCTTCACACAAAATCTCTACCGTCTTCCCAACGTACTTTTCGGATTTTGCGCGGGTGAGTGAGTTGACAAGCTCCACAAGCCGCATAATTCTGTCTTTTTGGATATCTTCGGGGATTTGTCCGTCCATTTCCGCCGCTTTCGTGCCTTGGCGTTTGGAATACACAAAGGTAAACGCCGACGCAAAATCTACCGTTTTCACTAAGTCAACGGTAGCTAAAAAGTCCTCTTCCGTTTCTTTGGGGAAGCCCACGATAATATCCGTGGTAACTTCCGCTTCGGGTAAACGGGAACGGAGCATTTCAATCTCGGCTAAATATTTTTCACGGGTATAACGGCGATTCATTGCCTGCAATACTTGGTTTGAACCCGATTGCACGGGCAAATGCACAAGCCTACATATTTTGCGGTGTTTTTCCATAACCGCAACGACGTCCGCGTTAAAATCCTTAGGGTGGCTTGTCATAAAACGCAAACGGAATTTTCCGTCGATGGACGCTACGTCGTCCAAAAGATTCGCAAAGGTGTACCCGTCGTTTACGTCCGTGCCGTAGGAGTTGACGTTTTGTCCAAGCAAGGTAATTTCTTTATAACCGTCCTTGACAAGCTGCTGTACTTCGGCAAGGATATGTTCTTTCTTGCGCGAACGCTCTCTACCGCGAACGTACGGAACGATACAGTACGAACAAAAATTATTACAGCCGTACATGATATTCACCCAAGCGTTGGGATAGCTTGTGCGATACGGCGTCAGCGTTTCGACGATTTCCCCTTCCTTTTCACGAATGGAAATCACGCGTTTTTTTTGCGCTCGTTTTTGTAAAATTAAACTTTCAAGCTCTTCTAAATTCAGCGTGCCGAACATGATATCAATAAAGGGAAACTTACTTTTCAAAACATCTGTTTTGCCCTTTTCTTGCGTCATACAGCCGCCCACCGCAATGATGAGCGAAGGCTTTTGCTTTTTGAGTTTTTTCAGCGCGCCGATATTGCCAAACGCATGGTTTTCCGCATTTTCACGAATACAGCAGGTATTGAAAACGATAATATCCGCAAGGTCGGTAGAAGGTGTTTCTTCGTAGCCCATTCCGCGTAAAACGCCTGCTATTTTTTCCGATTCGTGTACGTTCATTTGACAACCGTACGTAACGATATGATACTTTTGCCCCATATATTTTCAAATATCCAAGTGTAGATTTCTTCTATTATACTCTTTTTTTTGGTTTTTAGCAAGTCTTTAAGGGGTTATCCACATATTCCGAAAGGAAAAACTTTAGTTTTTCAGCGATAAAAACGTAAAAAGAGCAAATACTGTTTTAGATGAAAACCTTACGCAAAATTGCCATTTTCTTACTCTTGATTTTCAGCGCGTTTATTTTATTTGCGCTTTCGTATTATTTTATCGTAACCGCCGACGCGCAATTAGATGAACAAAAACTTGTTCTATCCGACAAAAACGTTTGTATCTATGATAAAAATCACGTCTTAACGGA